>SICM01000026.1 GCA_009694805.1 Candidatus Latescibacterota bacterium | reverse complement strand
GAGCGATTTCATGGGCTAATCTGGCCTTGGTATGGGCTTCGGCACGGATGTAATAGACTCTATTCGGCGTCTTTCCGTAACAACCACGGGAATCCGGCTATTATGCCGATGAGCCAAGACTTGGGCTCCATTCTGTTGCTACAGTCTCGATAAAAAAGGAATAGTATAATTATTCAATTTTTAGAATAATTATGAAATAATATACCAAAACCAGGGAAGATGTCAAGTCCGTTTGTTCAGGGCGTGAATCGTCACGAGATCGATTCTGAAAACGGGTCCGCGACCCGGCCCTCCCGGCGGATCTGCCGCTCCAGGCTCTCCAGGTTCAGCATGAGCATCCGGGGGTAGTGGTAGAGGTCCTTGCGTGACGGCGTGGCCGGGGGCCGGCCCTGCCGGTCTGCCACCGAGTGCCAGAGGCCGTGGTCGGGATCGGCGTGTTTCTCGAAGGCCCACCGGTGTACCCGGCCATACCATTCGGACGCCCAGGGCAGGTGTGTGTGTTCATAGACCTTCAGGAGCGCCAGCATGAACTCCGCCTGCTGCCAGGCGTTCTTGCCGTCGTCCACGATGCGGAGGTCACGGTCGTCGACCAGGTAGAAGACGCCGCCGTACTCCGGGTCCCATCCCGCCTCGATGTGACGCCGGAGGATTTCAATGGCCTGGTGGAAGGCCGCTGGATCTTTCGTGCGCCGGGCCTCTTCCATCAGCATCCAGCAGGCCTCGGCGGAGTGGCCGGGCATGACTTCGTGGCCCTGGTCGTCGTCGAAGCGCGAAAAGTCAGGGGCGAGGAGTTCGATGAACAGGCCGGTCCGGGGGTCGAGATGCCGTTCCAGCATGTTCCGGACGCAGGCCGTTGCCGCTGCCTCCAGGGCTTCGTCCGGGAAGACCCGCAGCAGGTCGGTGAGCGCGGACAGGTAGAAGAACCAGACGGCGTTCACCCGGTGGGGCCGGGTGTAGACGGACAGGGAGTGCTGGAAGTCGGGGGCTGCGATGCGTTCGGCGATGCGCCGGGCGGTCTCCACGGCCACGCGGAGGCCCTCCTGGTCCCTGTCCGCCCGGAACAGCTCGGCCAGGCCGTGGACCGCGTAGATGTCCGCGTAGATGCTGACGGCCCCTGCGGTGGCTCGTCCCTCGCGGGTCAGGCCGTAGACCCAGTCTCCCCGTGCGTCGCGCCCGTGCCTGAGCATGAACGCCCGCGCCTTCTGCGCGGCATCCAGATGGCGGGGGTCCCGGTCGTGGCTGTTGTAGAGATGGGCGAAGATCCATATCCCGCGCCCCTGGTCCCAGCCGTTCTTGGGGGCATCCACCGGGGCGGCCTGGCCGGGCACGGCGGCCACGAACCCTCCGTGCTCGCGGTCGATGCCGTGGGCGTGCCAGAAGGGGATGAATTCGTCGAAGAGGTTGTGACGGTAGAGATCGCGCAGTTCGATGAGGGAGAAGCCGCCGATCATGACCCCTCCTTTGGAGAGGCGCAATAGCCCACGGCGGTCAGGGCGTAGACCTGCGCGAGGCGGATGAGTTCGTCCACGGGGACCCATTCCTGGAGGGTGTGCGCGCCCTTCGCGTCGGGGCCGTGGGTGAGGGCCGGGATGCCGGCCCTGGAGGCGAAGGTGTTGCCGTCGTCCACGAAGGGTTTTCCGCCGGGGGGCAGGGTCCGTCCCGTGACGGCCTGGTGCGCGGCCTGGAAGGCGGCCACGAGGGGGTCGGAGGCCTCGATGTGGAAGGCGTCCCCCTGGACGGCGAAGTCGGCGGTGATAACGGTCCGGCTGGCGCGGGCGAGGTCTTCCAGGCGTCTGTAGAAGTCCGCGCGGACGGCCTCCACGGTCCCCGGCGTGACCCAGCGGCGCGTGCCGTGGACGCGGCATTCGACGGGGTGCTGATTGTAGATTTCGCCGGAGGCGATCTTCCCGACGAAGACGGCGTCGCAGCCGGCGTGGGGGGCGGCGGTGGCCCGGAGCTGCTCGCGCAGGTCCCGGAGGCGGACGACGAGTTCCGCGCCCGTGTCCAGGACGTTCGGCTCCTCGTAAGGGCGCAGGACCTCGTGCGCGGGCTCCCCCTCCCGGCGGAGGGTCACCTCGAAGATGGCCATGCCCCGTCCGGCCAGGGGCAGGCGGTCCGCGAGGTACTCGGGCAGGAGGACGGCGTCGCCGACGTATCCCGCGTCGATCAGGGCATAGAGCTGACGGCGGTCCCCCCAGGGGCCCTCGTGGTGGTCGTGGGCGGTGAGGAGGAGGCCCCCTGCGGGCAGGGCGGAGGTCTCGCGCAGGACGCGCAGGGCCTCCACACAGGCGGCGATGCCGCCTTTCATGTCGGACGCGCCGGAGCCGTAGAGGATGCCTTCCGAGACGCGGGGCGGGACGAAGGGGAGATGGACGGTGTCCAGATGGCCGTCGAACTGGAGGGTGCGGCCCGGGGCTCCAGCCTTGAAACGTACGGCGACGGCCGGGGCCTCCGGCCAGTCCGCCACGGGGCGCTCGACGGAGAAGCCGTCCTGTTGAAGGAGGCCGGCCAGACGGTCGGCCACCGCGCCAGCGCTCCGGGTGGGGCTGGGGACCTCGACCAGGGCGACGGCGGTGTCCAGGAGGCGCTGCCGGTCCACAGAGGCTTTTATCTTTTCGACAAGACTTGCTGAAAGGTCCATGCTCATCGTTGAGATCTTTCGTCTTACGTTTCGCGCAGTCGGTTTCGGATGCTCTCCAGGTCCTCTGGCGTGACCCCCGTCGCCTTCAGGTAAGCGCTCACCCCGCCGTGTTTCGTGTCCAGATGCGACAGGGTCGCCCGCATGGCTTCGGGCGTCGGCGCCAGCTTCCGGATCTGTCGGGCGAGTTGCTGATGCCGGACAGGGTCGTGCGCGATCTGCGCGAGGGCTTCCCGGTAGGAGGGTTGCAGGTAGTCTTCACTTTCGGCATAGTCCTGAGCGATCGTGGCCTGCGGGACGCCGGCCAGGGTCAGCAGGAGGGCCACGAGGATGCCGGTGCGATCTTTCCCCCCGTGACAGTGGACGAGCACGCCTCCCGGCCCGGCCTGGGCGAAGGCCCGGACAGCGGCGGCGACGCTGGAGGGGTACTGCTCAAGGATCAGGATGTAGATTTCTTGAGGGGTGTCCCCGGCATTGATCCGCGCCGTGCCCTCGCGGTCGGTCTCATCCATCATGGAGATATGGTGATAGATGAGACTCGGTCCATCGTTCGGACGCGATGCGAAGGGGTGAAGGGCCCTGGCGCACTCGGAGGGGAGGCGGAGGTCGATGATCGTGCGCACGCCGTAGTCGAGGAGGGCGGCGCATCCGGCGGGCGTGAGGCGGCAGAGGTCGTCCGCCCGGACCAGGGACCGCCACCGGGTCCGCGCACCGTCGCCGGTCTCGTACCCGCCCACGTCGCGGGCGTTGTAACACCTCTCCCAGGGCAGGTGGCGCGAGGCCGGTGTATGTGTGGACATGGGTTCCTTTCGGTATGTGAAGAATATGGGCCAGACGCGATCTCGTGTCAAGGAGGAAGGGGTCAGGGCTTGAAGAGGTCGGGTCGGCGGTGATGCCAGTCCGTGGCCTGTTCGTAGACGCCGCCGGCCATCAGGGGCGTGGCCTCATCGTAGAGCCTTCCGATGAGGGTCATGCCGCGCGGGAGGCCGTTCGGGAAGCCGCACGGGACGAGGAGGGCCGGGTGGCCGGTGAGGTTCAGGACGGACATGCTCGGCCCGCCGCCCGCCGGGGCGATGAGGAGGTCCCATTGTGCCATCAGGGATTCCACGTCTCGCATCAGGAGGGTCCGGACGCGCTGCGCCCGGAGATAGTCCACGGCCGGGACGGTCCGTTCCGCCCGGAAGGTGTCCGGCCAGCTGCTCTTGTCCCGCCCGACCGTCAGGTCCACCGCGCCGCTCCGGGTCAGGTCGTCGAACGCGGCGGCGGCCTCCACGGTCAGGACCATCCGGAGGGCGTCGAGGGGACAGTCGGGCAGCTCGACGGGCTTCGGGTCCGCGCCCAGGGATCGAAAGAGGTCGAGGGCGGCCTGGTCCACGGCCCGCTCCGCAGGGTCCCTGACCTCCCCGTACTCGGCGGCGAGGTAGCCGATCCGGAGATCGGAGAGGCGGCGGTCCGGAGGGTAGTTGAACGGGGCGTCGGCCACGCTCCGGTCCTTTCCATCCGGGCCGTAAATCGCGTGGAGCACGGCGGCACAGTCCTCCACGCCCCGGCACATCGGCCCCAGTTTGTCCATGGTCCAGCTCAGGGCCATGGCGCCGTGACGGCTGACGCGGCCGTAGGTGGGCCTCAGGCCGACGACGCCGCAGCGGTGGCCGGGGGAGACGATGGAGCCGTTCGTCTCGGACCCGATGCTGAACCCCACCAGCCCGGCGGCGGTGGCCGCGCCGGGTCCGGCGGAGGACCCGCTCGCGTCTTGCTCCGGGTTCCAGGGGTTCCGGGTGGTCCCGCCGAACCAGTGGGGGCCGCTGGCCAGCGCGCCCATGGACAGCTTGGCGATGAGGATGGCCCCGGCGCGGCGCAGGCGCTCGACCACGGTGGCGTCCGCGTCGATGACCTGATGCTCGAACGGGGTGGCCCCCCAGGTGGTCCGGATGCCTTTCGTGGCGAGCAGGTCCTTCGCGCCCCAGGGGATGCCGTGCAGGGGGCCTCGATAGCGGCCTTTCCCGATCTCCGCCTCGGCCTTCTTCGCCTGTTTGAGCGCGAGGTTCTCGGTGAGGGTGACGATGCAGTGGAGGCGGGAGGCATAGGTGTGACACCGCTCCAGGTAGAGGCGGGTCAGCTCCACGGGCGAGACCTGCCGGGTCCGGACCAGGTGCGCGAGGGCGGTCACGGGCAGGAAGGCCAGGTCGTCGTCGGCGGAGGGGCGCGCGAGGGACTCGATTTCCCGCAGTCTGAGCGGTCTGCGGGCTCGGCCCTGTCCCTTCAGGGATTTGGCGGCTCCCGGAAGAAAGACCGTGGGCGGTTCCACGTCGTAGCCGACAGGCACTTCGCGCAGGCGACGGTATTTGACCCGGTGGCCCTCCACCCGCTTCAGCATCTTCTCCCGCTGATCATCGGTGAAGGCGATGTCGCTGAGGCGCTCGGCCCCGGCGATGTCCCTCTGGATCGCCTCCTCCTCGCGACACACGATCTCCGCCAGCGAGACGAAGCGGATCTCCGTGTCGATCTGCGGGCTAAGGCCCTCGCCTATGTGGCCGTGGGTGTAGATCAGGTGAGGGGCCTTGACCCGGTTGTGTCCGGTCTGACGCTCCAGGCTGGGCAGCCAGTTGGGGGTGGATCGGTCTTCGGGAGAAATTTTGTAACTTGAAAAGGTCTCGCCGAGGTCCCGGGAGGTGAGGAGGAGGATCTCGTTCGTGGGGTGGGACCAGTCTCCCCCCTTTTCGCAGACGACGCCCGCGGCGAAAAGGGTATTGTCGTCGGAGATGGTGAGGGCGAAGACGTCGGAGGTCGAGCAGTCCCCGTAGCATCTCTGCGCTTCCGGCAGGAGGGGGATGACCTCCCAGGCTCGTCTTCGCCAGCGGTACAGGAAGGTCTGAGGCGGGTCGGACTCCCAGCGGTGGAGGGTGAAATAGGGGTTGCCCTGGCCGTCGCAGGCGACGTCCCCGACGCGCACGTCCAGGCGCTCGCTGAACTCGATCACGCAGGGGGAGGTGGGCGTGGTCGGGAGGGTCAGGGGTTCGCCGGACGCGGCGGTCCACGATTTTCCCCCGTCTGGAGAGCGCATCAGGCCGAAGCCCCGCCCGTAGACTTTGGTGTGGTCGTCCTGTTGCGCCCGGACGATGTGGTAGCCCAGGTAGAGCGTCCCGTCGGAGGCGAGATGGAGGGCGTTCTCGTACTGGGTGTAGGCGGGCGGTCCCTCCGGGTTCACCAGGGCCACCTGTTCGGACCAGGCCTCTCCCTTCGGCTTGCGCTGGTACATCAGGACGTAAGGGCGTTCCTCGCGGAAGGCCCCGCGATAGCAGACGTGGAGGGTGTCGTGTTTGTCACAGACGAGGCTCGGATAGGTGGCGCGGGTCCCGCCGAAGGGGGGTTGATGCGTCCAGGCGTCGGCGCTGTTGGGCGCGGCGCTGACCGCGTAGTTGATCGATCCGTTGTGCGGGCCGTAGACGATGTGGAGGTGGCTCTCCGAGTCCATGGCGAGCGCGGCGCCGGCGTGGTTGTCCTTCCCGTCCCCGACGAAGATGGGCTGGCCCCAGGTCTTTGTCTCGTGATCGAAGGTCCGCACGTAGATCCTGTGGGTCCGGTCGAGCCAGGTGACGTGGGTCCGGCCGTCGTGGGTGAGGACCTTGTTGCTCATGGTGTAGGCCGTGCCCCGCGAGGAGCCGGTGGGGGAGAGGACGGTGTGATCCATAGTTCTCCTTACGACGGGCATTCCACCTTTTCTTGCTCGTGCAAGAAAGGTGGGGCCAAAGAAGCACGCCCCTCAAGCGCCGGGGAGGCTGGGCGCGCCGCAACCTTGACGTTCAGTTGTCGCACAGAAATTTGTGCCCCCGGCATGTGGATTGCTTCTGCTGGGCTCAGCTGGTGAGGGTTTCTGGCGGCGCGCCCTCAGCGCTGTCGCGCCTCTTATCATTTTGAAAAGACTGTTCCCCCTCTCCGTTTCGGGGAGGGGGATTGGGGGGAGGGGTTAGCGTCCGTGGCACCGCTTGAGCTTGAGGCCGCTTCCGCAGGGGCAGGAGTCGTTGCGTCCTAGGCTGGCCAGGCGGCGCTGCCATTCGGCCTCCTGACGGGTCAGGTGGTCCATGATGTTGGCGGGGGGCCTGCCGGCCTGCCACTCCGAGGCCATGAACCGCATCGCCGGGTCGATGTGGTTGAAGAAGGCCCGGTAGCCCGCGCACAGGACGTTGAGGCCGGGCTCGCCGTCGGGGGTCTGGAGGGTGCGGTCCTTGGGGCAGCCGCCGTTGCAGACGAAGCGGACCTCGCACTCCCGACAGTAGCGGGGGAGTGCCTCCCGCTTGGCCAGGCCGAACTGCCGCTGCTGCTCGGAGGCCACCATGTCGATGAGGGGGAGTTCCAGGAGGTTGCCGAGTTTGTGCCGGGGCTCCACGAAGTGGTCGCACGAGAAGAGGTCGCCGTTGTGCTCCATGGCCAGGGCGCCGCCGCAGGTCTCCTCGAAGATGCAGAGGCCGGGGGACTGGCCGAGCCAGGCGGCCAGGGAGACGTCGAAGATCTGCACGTAGACGCGGCCCACGTCCCGCCGCACCCATTCGTCGAAGAGGGCGATCAGGAAGTCCCCGTACTGCCGGCCCGTCACGGAGCGGTCCGTGAGGCGCTCCCCTTCCTGGAAGCCGGTGTCGTTGTCCCGCTCGACGATCGGGATGAACTGCATGAACGCTGTGCGGACTTCGTCCCGGAGGAAGCGATACACTTCGAGCGGATGTCCCGCATTGGCCGCGTGGACGGTCGTCAGGACGTTGAACTCCACGTCGTGCCTCCGGAGCAGGGCCAGGCCGGCCATCACGGCGTCAAAGGTGGGGTTGCCCCCCTTGTCCACGCGGTAGGCGTCGTGCAGGCTGCGGGGGCCGTCCAGGCTGAGGCCGATCAGGAAGCCGTGTTCCCGGAAGAAGCGGCACCAGTCGTCGTCGAGGGTCGTGCCGTTGGTCTGGAGGGCGTTGTGGACGGCCATGCCGGGCCGACGGTATTTCTGCTGAAGCTCGACGGCCAGCCGGAAGAAGTCCAGGCCCATGAGGGTGGGCTCGCCCCCCTGCCAGGCGAAGGTGACCTCGGGGACGCGCTGGGCCTCGATGTACTGGCGGGTGTATTCCTCCAGCAGGTCGGCGGCCATGCGGAAGCGGCTGCCGGGGTAGAGCATCTCCTTGGAGAGGAAGTAGCAGTAAGTACAGTCCAGGTTGCAGATCGCGCCCCTGGGCTTGAGCATGATGTGGAAGGCGGCGGGGGCGATGGTCTGCGCGCCGGCCGTGGGCATGGATACCGAAGCGTTCATGAGAGATCCCAAACAGCCCTTGCAATCTGCTCGACCCGGTTATATCTTAACGCCCTGAAGCCCCTGACGCACAGAATGTGAGCGATTTCAGGCCGGATGTCAACAAAAGAGTGAGCACAGGGGCCGTGTTTGCCGTTTGCCGTTTTTCGGAGGAATTCCCAATGTCACCTGAACGATTCCCAGACGCGCTGACCCGGGAGATGGACGTGCTGCCGCGCGGCCCGGCCCGGCCCTCCGCAGAGGCCCGCCACCGGGACCGGATTCCGGACCGGAGGCTGGTCGATCTGCGCCGCTATGACAGGCCCTACACCTTCCAGCACCCCGTCACGCAGGCGCAGTGGCTGGCGCGGGCGGAGGCGCTGAAACGGCAGGTCCTGGTGAGCGCAGGGCTCTTCCCGATGCCGGAGCGGCCGGACCTGAAGCCGGTGGTGACGCAGAGTGCGCAGCGGGACGACTACGTGGTCGAGAACGTCTATTTCGAGACGCTGCCGGGGTTCTACGTCACGGGCAACCTCTACCGGCCCGCCGAGGTCCAGGGGAGGATTCCGGGGATCGCCAACCCGCACGGGCACTGGAAGGAGGGGCGGTTCGGGGACGGGTTCGGGAACCCCATCGCCGCGCGCTGCATCCACTTCGCCAAGCAGGGCTGCGCGGCGTTCTCGTATGACATGGTGGGGTACGGGGACCGGCAGGCGGTGAGCCACCAGTACCGGACCCTCCGGGGGGACCTGTGGGGGATCACCCTGCTGGGGCTTCAGCTCTGGAACAGCATCCGGGTCCTGGACTATCTCGCCTCCCTGCCCTATGTGGACCCGGAGCGCCTCGGATGTACGGGGGAGTCGGGCGGGGGCACGCAGACGTTCCTGCTGACGGCGGTGGACGAGCGGGTGAAGGTCTCGGCCCCGGTCAACATGATCTCGGCGCACATGCAGGGGGGCTGTCTGTGCGAGAACGCGCCGAACCTGCGCACGGACGCGTTCAACGTGGAGTTCGGGGCGTGCATGGCCCCCCGGCCCACGCTGCTGGTGTCCTGCACGGGGGACTGGACGAAAAATACGCCGCAGGTGGAATACCCGGCCATCCGGGGCATCTACGAGCTGTTCGGGGCGGGGGAGCGGGTGCGTTGCGTGCAGATCGAGGCAGACCACAACTACAACCGGGAGAGCCGGGAGGCGGTCTACGCGTGGTTTGCGCGGTGGCTGCTGGGCAGGCCCGAAGGGGAGGCGGCCTATCGGGAGGTCCCCGTGCAGGTCGGGCGGACGGAGGACCTGCGCGTGACACCGGAGGGGAGCGCCCTGCCGGGGCTGACGGACGAGGCGACGTTGGAGAACATCTGGATCGCGCGGAGCGAGGCCCAACTGGCCGCTCTGTGCCCGAAACGGGGAGAGGAGATGGTGCGGTTTCAGGATACGTTTCGGGCTCCGTTCCAGCAGATGCTGGGGATCCAGGTCCCGCTGCCGCAGGACCTAAAGGCGGAGGTCCGGGGGATGGTGGAGGGGGAGGCCGGGGGCGTCCATTACCGGCTGCACCGCCTCCTGCTGGGGGAGAAGGACCGGGGGGAGGCGATCCCCATACTCAGGCTGGCCCCGCTCGCGTCCGGGGGCGGGACGCCGGTCGTGATGGCGCACGGGGACGGGAAGCGCGCCTGGGCGCGGGGGGAGGACGGGGGAACGGTCTGGGAGCGGATCGTGGGGTGGCTCCGGGAGGGGCGGGAGGTGTTCTTCGTGGACCCCTGGCTGACGGGCGAATACCACGACCCGGCCCGTCGGGTGGGGCGCGTGGAGGACATGACATTCTTCACGACCTACAACCGCACGGACGCGGCCCTGCGGGCGCAGGACCTGGTCACGGCCTGTGCCTACGCGAGGGGCGTGACGGGCGCGTCGGGCGTGGACCTGTGGGCGCGGGGGGACGCGGGGCTCTGGGCGCTGCTGGCCAGGCCGTTCGCGCCGGGGCTGGGAGAGACGGTGATCGAGGGGCAGGGGTATGACCTGGAGGACGACGATTATATCCTGGAGCGGTGCTACGCGCCGGGGCTGAGGCGGCTGGGGGGGTTCCGCACGGCGGCGGTCCTGGCCGTGCCGTGCCCCCTCCGGATCACGGGCGTGGATGAGGCGTTCGGCGCGTTTCTGAGGGAGATGTACGGGGTGATGGGCAGGGAGGGGGCGCTGGTGATTGGATAAGGCGGAAGTAGGGGCACGGCGCGCCGTGCCCCTACTTCCCTTAAAACATCAAAACATCTACCTTGCCCGGTTTGGAATTATGATGTAACTTCTATAAGAATCGTCAGAATCGTCAGAATCGTCAGAATCGTCGGGCAGGGGCAGGCCCTGCCCCTGATTCAGACGATTTCACCGAGCATCCTCATGACCGTGAAAAACGAATCCATCGTTTCGTCGGCCTTCCCGGACACCGCTTTCGACGTGGTGGCCATGGCGGCGTCCGCGGGGGGGCTCCAGGCCCTGAGCGCGGTGCTGTCCGCCATGCCCGCTGATTTCCCCGCGGCCGTGGTCGTGGTGCAGCACCTGGACCCCCGGCACCGGAGCCTGATGGCCGAGATCCTGGAGCGGCGCACGCCCATGAGGGTCCAGCAGGCGAAGGAGGGGGACCGCCTGAGTCCGGGGCTGGTCCACATCGCCCCGCCCGACCGGCATCTGCTGGTCAACCCCGACGGCAGCCTGTCGCTCTCGCAGTCGGAACTGGTACACTTCGTGCGCCCGTCGGCGGACCTGCTGTTCGAGTCGGTGGCGGCCAGCTACAAGGAGCGGGTCATCGCCGTGGTCCTGACGGGCACGGGGAGCGGCGGCAACATGGGGGTGCGGGCGGTCAGGAAGATGAAGGGCGTGGTCATCGTCCAGGACGAGCGCACGTCCGAGTTCTTCGGGATGCCCGGTGCGGCCATTCAGACGGGCTGCGTGGATTTCGTGCTGCCGCTGGAGGGGATCGCCCCTGCGCTGGCGCGGCTGGTCCTGAGAGGGGAGAGGACGTGATGAACGAGAAGACGGACCCGGATCTGGAAGGACTCCTGGAATTCCTCAAGCAAACCCGGGGCTTCGACTTCACCGGCTACAAGCGGAACACCGTCGCCCGCCGGATCGCCCAGCGCCTGCAGACGCTGAAGATCGAGGGCTACCGGGATTACCAGGACTACCTGGAGGTGCATCCCGACGAGTTCTCTCAGTTCTTCAACACCCTGCTGATCAACGTGACGGCCTTCTTCCGGGACCCCCCGGCGTGGGACTACCTGGCCCGGGAGATCCTCCCCCGGATCATCGCGAACAACCCCGGAGAGGAACCCATCCGGGTCTGGAGCTCCGGGTGCGCCTCCGGGGAGGAGCCCTACACCCTGATCATGGCGCTGGCCGAGGCCCTGGGGCCGGAGTAGCTCCGCCATCGGGTCAAGGTCTATGCCACGGACTTGGACGAGGAGGAACTCACCCGCGCCCGCCAGGCCAGTTACAGCGCCCAGGAGGTCGAGGCCGTCCCCCCGGAGTTGCGGGGCAAGTACTTTGAAGAGATCAACGGCCGCTACGTGTTTCAGACGGACCTGCGCCGTTCGATCATCTTCGGGCGTCACGACCTGACCCAGGACGCCCCCATCTCCCGCCTGGACCTGATCACCTGCCGGAACACCCTGATGTATTTCAACACCGAAACTCAGAATAAGGTCCGGGGGCGGCTCCACTTCGCCATCAAGGACACGGGGTTCCTGTTCCTGGGCCGGGCGGAGATGCTGGTCACCCACGCCAACGTCTTCGCGCCGGTGGACCTGAAGCACCGCATCTTCAGAAAGATCCCGGATAGGGACCTGCGCGTCCGTCCCGGGGCGCAGACGCAGGCCCAGGGCGAGCCTGCCGACAACCCGGCGGCCCTGCAGCAGATGCGCACGCTGGCGCTGGCCTTCGAGTCCGGACCCCTGGCCCAGATGGTGGGGGACCCCGACGGCCATCTCGCGCTGGCCAGCGCGCGGGCCTGCGCCCTGTTCGGCGTGACCCCCTCGGACCTGGGGCGGCCCTTCCGCGACCTGGAGATCTCCTACCGTCCGGTGGAGCTGCGCTCCCAGATCGAAAAGGCCAGGGTCGAGCGCTCTCCCGTCCTCTTCAGGGATGCGGAGTACCCCACGCCGGATGGCGGGGTCCGGTACTTAGACGTGCAGATCGCGCCGTTGCTGAGCAGCGACAAAAGTCTGATGGGCGTGAACCTCATCTTCTCCGACGTCACCGTCGCCCACCACCTGCAGGAGGAGGTGCAGCGCGCCAACCAGGAGCTGGAGACGACGAACGAAGAGCTGCAGTCCGCGAACGAAGAGTTAGAGACGACGAACGAAGAGTTGCAGTCTACGAACGAGGAGCTGGAGACGACGAACGAGGAGATGGAGACGCTCAACCGGGAGCTGTCCAGCCGGAGCGGGGAACTCAACGCGTTGAACACCTACCTGGAATCCATCCTGGCCAGCCTGGACGTGGGGGTCGTGGTCCTGAACCGGGATCTGATGGTCAGGGTATGGAATCTCAAGGCCGAAGACCTGTGGGGGCTGCGCGCCGACGAGGTCCAGGGGCAGGCGTTTCTGAACCTGGACCTCGGGCTTCCGGTGGTACAGGTCAAGCCGCTCCTGCTCGCCTGCCTGAACAAAGACACCTCCAGGCATAGTCTGATTCTGGACGCCGTCAACCGCCGGGGCAAGCCCATCCAGTGCCGCGTCACCTGCGCCCCACTGGTGGACAAGCAGGAAGAGAACCTGGGGGCGATCCTGTTGATGGAGGAATGGGGGGGATGAAAATCAGGAGACGTGAGGCGTGAGGTGTGAGGCCGGAGATGGGAAACCCGTTTCCAGTCTCCAGCATGGTCTATCGAAACAGGATATCGGGTGAGGGCGTCAGCGTGTCGGGATGGTTGTGAGATCGCGTCTGGAAGGTCCGGTTCCTCCGGATCGAGGAAGGCCCGTCTGTATGCCTGAGAGGGCACGTACAGGTGGGCCTCTGTGTTTTGGGGAGGGAGCGAAGGATGCAGCGTAGGGGGGAACCGCGCGAGGACCTGGAACACCATATCATGGAACGGACCATCGAGTTCTCCAACATCCTGGCGCTCCTGAAACGGGAGATCGGGGAGCGCAGGCGGTCGGAGGAGGCGCTGCGCAGGTCGCGCGACGAGCTGGAGCGGCGGGTCGAGGAACGGACGGCGGAACTGGCGAGGGCCAACGAGGCGTTGCAGGCCGAGATCGCCGAGCGCAAGCAGATGGAGGAGGCGCTCCGCAGATCGGGTGAGGAACTGGAGCGGCGGGTTGTGGAGCGGACCGAGGATCTGTTGAAGACCGTTGAGCTGCTGAGGCGGGAGATCGTCGAGCGCCAGCGGCTGGAGGAGGCCGGAGAGGCGGCCGAGCGGGAACTGGAGGCCCAGCGCGCCCTGAGCGTGCGCTCGGACCGGCTGCGCTCCCTGGGGGAGATGGCCGCGGGCATCGCCCACGAACTCAACCAGCCCCTGACCGGCGTCCGGGGAATGGCGGAGTATCTCATGATCGCCCTGGACAGGAAGTGGGATCTTTCGGAGGAGAAGGTCAAAGACAGGCTCAGGCTGATCGTGGAGCAGGCGGACCGGATGTCCCACATCATCGAGCACGTGCGCACGTTCTCCAGGGGGGCCGGCAGGTCCGAACGCTACCCCGTACAGATCAACGACGTGGTCCGGTCCGCCGCGGGCATGCTGGAGGCGCAGTTTCACGTGCGGGGGGTGAGGCTGGTCTGCGAGCTGGAGGAGGGTCTGCCGGAGGTTTCGGCGAACCCGTTTTCTCTGGAGGAGGTGGTGTTGAACCTTCTGATCAACGCCCGTGACGCGGTGGAGGACCGGCTGAAGGCCGGGGGGGCATCCAGGTCTCTGGGGGTTCAGGTGCGCACGCGGCTGGAAGGAGAAGGGCAGACGCAGGGAGTACAGGTGGAGGTGATCGACGAGGGGGTGGGCATCCCGGATCACCTGCTTGGGAAGGTGTTCGATCCCTTTTTCACGACGAAGGGACCGGACCGGGGGACGGGGCTGGGGTTGTCGATCTCCCGGTCCATCGTGGAGGAGTTCGGGGGCGCGATTCAGATCCGGTCTGCGCCCGACCAGGGCACGACGGTGACGGTTTCGCTGCCGGTTATCTTATGAATGAGAGGCCTTCCCTGCGCATCCTGCTGGCCGACGACGAGAAGGTCATCCATCAGACCATCGGCGACTATCTGCGCGAGACCGGGCACGGGGTGGACGGGGTCTACGACGGGCTGGCCGCCTTGAAGGCGCTGGAGGCCGGCGACTACGACATCGGGCTGATCGACGTGCGGATGCCCGGCATGGACGGTCTCTCCTTTCTGGAAAGGGTTCAGGATGTCTGCCCGGACCTGCCGGTCGTCATCGTCACGGGACACGGGAACATGGAGATGGCGATCCAGGCGTTGCGGCTCGGGGCTGCGGATTTTCTGACCAAGCCGGTCAAACTGCTCGAACTGGACGCTGTCCTGGAGAAGGTCGTGCGCATCCAGGAGCTGCGCCGGGACAGGCGTCGCCTGCGGGAGACGATCCGGGGCATTCGGGCCTCAGCCGATGAAAAATATCGCCGCCTGGTGGGCGTCAGCCCCGCCACGCGCAGCGTGCGCGAACAGGTCCGACAGGCCGTGGAGGCGGGCTGTGAGACGATCCTGGTCACGGGGGAGACGGGCACGGGGAAAAAGAGGTCGTGGCCCGCGAGGTTCACTTTCAGGCGGGGTCGGACGAGCGCCCGTTCATCGCCGTGAGCTGTCCGGCCCTGCCGGAGTCGCTGGTGGAGAGCGAACTGTTCGGGCACGTGAAGGGCGCCTTCACCGGGGCCGTGGCGAACCGGGCCGGCTGTTTCGAGCTGGCGGACGGGGGCACGCTCTTCCTGGACGAGATCGCGGACCTGTCCGCCTCCGCGCAGGCGTCGCTGCTGCGCGTCCTGGAGACCCGGGCCTTCAGGCGGGTGGGGGGGGCCAGGGAGGTCCGTGTGGACCTTCGGGTGATCGCGGCCACGAACGCGTCCCTGGAAGGGCTCGTGGCCGCAGGGCAGTTCCGGCAGGATCTGTTCTACAGGCTGAATGTCTATGCCATCCCCCTCCTGCCGCTCCGGGAGCGCCGCGAGGACATTCTCCCTCTGGCGGGGCATTTCCTGTCGGCCTACGCAGCGCCGAGGGGGGTTCGGCTGGACGGGTTTTCGCCGGAGGCCGGGCGCCTGCTCACGAGCTACGATTTTCCGGGCAACGCCAGAGAACTCCGGAACCTGGTCGAACGCGCGGCCATCCTGTGCCGGTCCGGCCAGATCCTGCCCGAACACCTCAACCTCCCCAAAGGGCCCGGCGGCCTTCCTCCCGCCCCCTCTGCCCAGCCCGATGACCATCCGGAGCGCGCCTACCTTTTGAGCGCGCTCGAGGCCGCCCGATGGAACCGGAGGCAGGCTGCGAAGGACCTCGGAATCCCCTACTCGACCCTCCGGTACAAAATGCAGAAGCTGGGGATCGCGTAGCCCTTCTCCTCCACCCAGCCCTGAACCGGAGAAACGGGGAAGGGGGAAGCGGGGAAAATTCTCTCTCCGTTTCTCCGGTTCTCCCTTCTCCGCTTCAGGGGGTAGGGCGAGGGATGGGTTTAGCAACCCTTGCTATCCACAGTTGCCAGCAACCTGCCTTAACTCCCTCTCTTTTGCCCCCGCGCTTTCCCATATCTCCTGGTTTATAAACATCTTCTAAAACCGCTGTATTCCTGGCACAGTCATTGCGCCTGAGTGAGTTTCGCACAGGAGGGGGGGCCGCGAACGGCCTTGCCCATTCTCACACAGGAGAAGCCGGATATGCGCATCTACCTGGTTGACGACGAACAGATCGTCACCACCACCCTGCAGGGCTTTCTGGCTGGCCTCGGGCACGAGGTGATCGCGGCCAGTTCCGCCCGTGAACTGTTTGAGCATCTGGTGATGAGTTCCCGACCTGCGGATCTGATCATCTCGGACCTCTACATGCCTGACCAGAATGGCCTGGACCTGGTCCGCGAGGCGCACCAGCGGTATCCGGATGTCCCCATCGTCCTCATGACGGGCTACGTCCCGACCTTTTCGCCCCAGGAGGCGCTGGCGCAGGGCGTGTGCGCCTATCTTCGTAAGCCGATTCACCTGGGGGAACTGGAACTCCTGATCCTGCGACTGTCCCAGGGCCGCGCCAGAGTCTGAGAAGGTCTACCTGAAATGTGCCATCCCCATCGGACAGAGACCGGGTTAGAAAAGAGGGAACTTATGATTTCGGCGCTGCGAATCCTCCATCTCGAAGACAGTCCGTACGATGCGGAACTCGTCCAGGTGGCGCTCGCTCAGGAAGGCCCTGCGTGCGACGTGGTGCGCGTGGACACCCGTGCCGATTTTCTCAAGGCCATCGAGCAGGGGGGGGTTGATATGATCCTGGCCGATCACAGGCTTCCCGCTTTCGACGGGGTCACCGTGCTGGCCCTGGCGCGCGTGAGATGCCCCGATGTCCCGTTTCTCTTCGTCTCCGGCACCATCGGCGAAGAGCAGGCCATAGAGGCCCTCAAGAACGGCGCAACGGATTACGTGCTCAAAAATCGGCTGTCCCGTCTGGGGCCTGCGGTGCGTCGGGCCTTGAGCGAGGCCGAGGAGCGCACCCACCGGACGCGGGCGGAGAAGGCCCTGCGGGAGAGCGAAGAGCGGCTGAAGGGCCTTCTGGAGCATCTGCCCGACGGGGTCTGCCTGCTGGACGGGGACCGACGTCTATCCCTGGCGAATTCCTCCGCACGGGGGTATCTGAAGGCGTTCGGGGACGTCGGGGTCGGAGAAGAGATCTCTCAGGTCGGAGGTCAAACCATCGAGGGCCTGCTGACCCCCCGGGCGGATGGGTTGCCGCACGAGGTGGTCGTAGAGGGGGCGTCGCGGCGGATCTTTGAGATCACGGGCCGGCCGATCACGCACGGGACCTCAGAAGGGGGATGGGCGCTGGTCATCCAGGACGTGACGCAGGAGCGGGAGGTCCTGGAGCGGATCCAGCAGCAGGACCGTCTGGCGGCGGTGGGCCAGATGGCGGCGGGCATCGCGCACGACTTCAACAACCTGCTGTCGGTCATGATGGGGTTCGCCCAGTTGATCGAGATCCAGCCGGACACTCCAGAGTCGGCCAGGCGGGACCTGCAGACGATCTTCTCGCAGGGTCAGCGGGCTTCCCAGATGATCCGGCAGATCATGGACTTCAGCCGCAGGAGCGTGGCGGAGCGGCAGCCGGTGGACCTGGTCCCTTTCCTGAAGGAGACGGTGAAGCTGCTGAGGCGAACCCTTCCGGAGAACATCCGGGTGGCCTCCAAGTTCCGGGTCCCGACGTGCGTGGTGGAGGCGAGCCTGACGCAGCTCCAGCAGGTGATCACCAACCTGGCGGTCAACGCCCGGGATGCGATGCCGGAGGGGGGGGAACTTCGGACCGAACTGTCACACCTCCACGTGCAGGCGGGCGAGCAGCCCCCGCTGCCGGGGATGGGGCCCGGGGAGTGGGTGGTCTGGAGCGTGTCGGATACGGGGACGGGGATGTCGCCGGAGGTGGTGGCGCATATCTACGAGCCGTTCTTCACGACCAAGAAGCCCGGCGAGGGTACAGGGCTGGGCATGGCGCAGGTCTACGGCATCGTCCAGCAACACGGGGGCTACATCGACGTGAAGAGCGTGGCGAGGAGGGGCACGACCTTCACGATCTATCTGCCGAAGATCGCCCGGGCCGAGGCGCTTCCCCGGAAGCCGGGGGGCGACCTCCAGAAGGGTCGGGGGGAGATGGTCCTGGTGGTTGAAGACGAGGGGGATGTGAGGGGGGTGGTCAGGGCCATGCTGGAGGGGTTGAACTACCGGGTGCTCACGGCGATGGACGGTCACGAGGCACTGGCGGTGTACGACCGGCGCCGGGACGAGATCGCGCTGGTGCTGACGGACATGGTGATGCCGGAGATGAGCGGGATGGAACTGGTGAAGGCGTTGGTACAGAGAGACGCCGGGGTGCGGGTCGTGGTGTTGACGGGGTATCCTTTGGGAGAAGGGGGAGGGTTGCCGCCGGGCATTGCCGGGTGGCTGGACAAACCTCTGGCGATGGATCGGGTGGCGCAGATGGTGCGGGAGACGCTGGATCGAAAATAGACTTCCTCGCTGGAGAAAGGGGAGGGGTTATGTGCTACCTGATCATACTATAGATCATCATTCCAGCAAAAATCAACATCCCGATGGACAGGAAAAATACGGTCCGCAAACTCCTCTTCAGCCGGGCCTTGCAAAGCGGACAAGCTCTAAACTCTAAGCCAACTGGATGACCACAGCTCCAGCAAGGGGCCATTGGATAGGCCATAGGGGGGTACCTGATTTTTTAAGGGTTCACTTCAAAGTCTTTTCACCGGCCAAAGGTCAACACGTACGTAATGGTGAAGGATAGGTCGTAGGCGCGCCTACCAGGTATATCTGCACGAAGGGCACACCGTGGGTTTCCGACCTACAAGAAGAGCGAGGAGACCGATGGGAAAAAGGCCGATGGACATAAGGATCACCCAGACCGGAAAACCACCTCGCCGAACCATGGATCTGCATTTGGGACAAGATATCAGTGCCACTTGCGGGCCCTCTCATGAAATCGGTGCAATGGGAAGAATCCGCATGAACCATACTGATAACAAGCCTATGGTCACCCCTGTATCAGAATAACTTAAAAGGCGCAGGTAAGCATAGCGCGTTATCAAGCCCCGCATTTTGAAGAAATTTTGAACTTGTGTTCAGTGTGTTCTTCGAGCGCATAATCATAATGGAGAAGGGGTTGCGGCGATGGCCGCAACCCCTTCTCTTTCAACTGGTGCCGAAGACAGGACTCGAACCTGCACGAGGTTTCCCCCACCGCCCCCTCAAAGCGGCGTGTCTACCAAATTCCACCACTTCGGCACGCGCAGATAAAGCGTCCGCAGATTACGCAGATTTCACAGATAATTCAAAATCTGCGCACATCTGCGAAATCTGCGGATTCATCATTTCTTCTCCGCCGGTTGGGCGGGGGTCTGCTGCGCCGGGGTCTGCTGCATCGGGGTCTGCTGCATCGGGGTCGGCGCTGAGAGCGGCGTCAGCCCTCTTTTGGAGGCCTGTTTCTGCGCGGCGGTCTGAATCTGCGCCCCGCTCCCGCCCCGGAAAACAACCGAGAGGCCGAGGCAGCTCACGAGAAACAGGATGGCGGTATAGGTGGTGATCCTGCCCAGCATCGTGGCCGCGCCACGGGTTCCGAGGACGGCCCCCGCGGCCCCTCCTCCCCCGCCGAACGCCCCGGCGAGACTGCCCCCCTTGCCCGACTGGACCAGGATGGAGAGGACCAGAAGAATGCAGATCAGGATATGAACCACCACGAGAACGGTCAGCATGAGAACCTCAAAAAAAACGTATCTCGTATCTCGTATCTCGTAAAAACTTTCACGAGATACGCTTCACGCTTCACGAGATACATTTACAGTGGCTTTGACGATGGCGGCAAAGGGTCCGGCCTGAAGGGAGGCCCCTCCGATGAGCCCACCGTCGATATCGGGCTGCGCGAAGAGTTCCCCGGCGTTCTCCGGTTTGACGCTTCCGCCGTACTGGATGCGAACGGACGCCGCTGCCGCAGTGCCATAGGATTCCGACAGCAGGGCGCGAATGAAGGCGTGAACCTCCTGGGCCTGGGCTGGCGTGGCCGTGAGGCCGGTTCCGATCGCCCAGACCGGCTCGTAGGCCACGATCACCCTGGAGACGTCTGCCGGCTCGACGCCTGTGAATGCCCCCCGGACCTGTTGTCTCACGACCTGCTGCGTGACGTTCCCCTGCCGTTCCTGGAGCGTCTCGCCCACGCAGACGATGGGGATGAGCCCGATCTTGAGGGACGCCAGCAGCTTCCGGTTCACGGTCTCGTCGGTTTCGCTGAAGTAAGCCCTTCGTTCAGAGTGACCTAATATAATGTATCGACAGCCACATGTCAACAGCATTTCAGCCGATACTTCGCCCGTGTAGGCCCCCGAAAACTCCCAGTGCATGTCCTGTCCGCCGAGCCCGACGGGGGCGCCGCGAAGGGCCTGATGCGCGGCCCAGAGGGAGGTGAACGGCGGACAGAGGACGACCTCCACGCCGGCGGTGTCTTGGAGGAGGGGGAGCAGCTCCGCGATGAGCTGAAGGGACCCCTCGACGGTCTTGTTCATCTTCCAGTTGCCGGCCACGATGGGGGTGCGCATGGAGAACTCCGAAAAAAGGGGTCGGGGGCCGGGAAAACCCCAAACAGATGCTCTATGCTTTCCTGGCCCTGATCCCCGACCCCGCTTTACTTATCCGTCAACGCGGCCACGCCGGGGAGGGGTTTGCCCTCCAGAAATTCGAGCGAGGCCCCGCCGCCGGTCGAGATATGGGTCATCCGTCTTTCAAGGCCGGCTTTGGCCACGGCCGCTGCGGAGTCTCCCCCGCCGATGATGCTGAGGGTCCCGCGATTCGTGGCGTCGGCCAGGGCGCGGGCGACGGCGTCCGTGCCTTCTGCGAAGGCGTCCATCTCGAACACGCCGAGGGGCCCGTTCCAGACGACGGTCCTGGCGGAACCCACTTCGGCGCTGAACAGGCGGACGGTCTCCGGGCCGATGTCGAGGACCTGCCAGTCCGCCGGGATGCCGGATGTGGGGACGATCTTTTTCTGCGCGTCCGGGGCGAACCGGTCGGCCACGACGCAGTCGACGGGGAGGAGGAGCCGGACCTTTTTGCGCTCCGCCCCGGCCAGGATCTGACGAGCGACCTCCACGCGGTCGGGCTCCAGCAGGGACTTTCCGATCTCAAGCCCCTGCGCCTTGAAGAAGGTGCAGGCCATCCCGCCGCCGATCAGCAGGGCGTCGACCTTCGACATCAGGTTCTGGATGACGTCGATCTTGCCCGATACCTTGGCCCCGCCGAGGATGGCCACAAACGGGCGCTTCGGGTCGGCGACGGCCGCGCCGAGGTAGTCGATCTCCCGGATCATCAGGTGGCCGGCGGCCCGCTGCGAGAAGTGGCGCGTCACGCCCTCGGTGGAGGCGTGCGCCCGATGCGCGGTCCCGAAGGCGTCGTTGACGTAGAGGTCGCCGAGGCTCGCGAGTTGCTTTGAGAAGGCCGGGTCATTCTTCTCCTCCTCCGGGTGGAAACGGAGGTTTTCGAGGAGGAGGACGTCTCCATCCTGCAGGCTGGCCACGAGGCGCTCCACCTCCGGTCCCACGCAGTCCGGGGCCATGGTCACGGGTCTTCCCAGCAGTTCGCCCAGCCGGTCTGCGACGGGCTTCAGGGACAGCTTGGGGACCACCTTTCCGTCGGGCCGTCCGAGGTGTGACATCAGGATGAGCCTGCCGCCCCGGTCCAGGATGGACCGGATGGTGGGGAGGGATTCACGGATGCGCGCCTCGTCCGTGATCTTCGTCCCTTCCAGCGGGACGTTGAAGTCGACCCGCGTCAGTACGCATTTTCCCCGGACGTCCAAGTCTTCCACGCTCAGCTTTTTCATCATTTCCTCCTCCGCCATTCCCTACCCCTCCCGGTGAAACGTGAAACGGCAGACGGCAGACGTGAAAGACTACAGACTACAGACCACAAGATAACAGGTTCAGTGGTCCTGTAGTCTGTGGTCTTGTGGTCCCATTTTGCCGATCACTTCTTGGCGGCGATGAACTTGAGCAGGTCGACCACGCGGTGCGAGTAGCCCCACTCGTTGTCGTACCAACTGATGAGCTTGAAAAAGTTCTTGTTGAGTTCGATGCAGGAACCGGCGTCGAAGATCGAGGAGCGCTCGTCGTGAATGAAGTCGGATGAGACCACCTCATCCTCGGTGTAGCCCAGGATGCCCTTGAGGTAGGTCTCGCTGGCCTTCTTCATGGTGGCCTTGATCTCATCGAGCGAAGTATCCCTGACGGTTTTGACGGTGAGGTCCACCACCGAAACAGTGGGCGTGGGCACGCGGAAGGCCATGCCGGTGAGCTTGCCCTTCACTTCGGGCAGCACCAGGGCAACGGCCCTGGCCGCGCCGGTGGTTGAGGGGATGATGTTGATGGCCGCAGTGCGTCCGCCTTTCCAGTCCTTTCTGGAGGGACCGTCCACCGTCTTCTGCGTGGCCGTGTAGGCATGCACCGTGGTCATGAGGCCCTCGGCCACGCCGAAACCTTCCTTCAGGAGTACGTAGACCACGGGCGCCAGGCAGTTGGTGGTGCAGGAGGCGTTGGAGATGATGTGGTGTATAGCGGGGTCGTATTTGTCCTCGTTGACACCCATCACGATGGTGATGTCCTCGCCCCTGGCCGGGGCGGAGATGATCACCTTCTTGGCGCCGGCGGTTAGGTGGCCCCTGGCCTTCTCGGCTTCAGTGAACAGGCCGGTGGATTCGATCACCAGTTCCACGCCGAGACCGGCCCAGGGCAACTCGGCCGGGGTCCTGGCGGAGACCACCCTGATCTCCCTGCCGTCCACCATCAGGATGTCGTCGTCGGGTCTGTCTGCGGCAGACTTTTTGGAATTCACGGCACCCTTGAAACGCCCCTGGACGGAGTCGTATTTCAGCAGGTAGGCCAGGTTGTCGGCGGGCACGATATCGCCCACCGCGACCACCTCGAACTCCTTGCCAAAGAGGCCCTGTTCGTGCAGAGCGCGGAAGACAAGGCGGCCAATGCGTCCAAACCCGTTGATGCCGATCCGGATTGCCATGGCAGTGACTCCTTATCCGAAGAACACCTTTGCGATGTCGTAGAGTTCCATGTCCACCGTACGAAGCCCGGCCACGGCGTCCTTGAGGGGGATGGCCTCGACCTTGAGGCCGTGCAGACAGACCATCTTTCCGAAATTCCCCTGATGCACCAGGTCGATGGCTGCGATGCCGAACCGGGTGCCGAGGATGCGGTCGAAGGCGGTGGGGCTTCCGCCCCGCTGGATGTGACCCAGGACCGTGGCCCGCGTCTCGAACCCGGTCCGCTTCTCGATCTCGCGGGAGAGGGTGTTTCCGATGCCGCCGAGGCGGACGTGGCCGAAGGCATCCTTCTCCGCCGCCTGGAGCACGGCCTCTCCGCCCCTGGGCTGCGCCCCTTCGGCGGCGACGATGATGCTGAAGTTCTTCCCCCGGCTATGACGCTTCTGGATCAGGGCGCAGACCTCGTCGATGTCATAGGGCTCCTCGGGGATCAGGATGACGTCCGCCCCGCCGGAGATGCCGGCCGCCACGGCGATCCACCCGGCATCGCGCCCCATCACCTCCACGACCATCACCCGGTGATGCGACTCGGCGGTGCTGTGCAGCCGGTCGATGGCCTCCATCACGATGTTGATGGCCGTGTCGAACCCAAAGGTGTAGTCGGTGCCTGCCAGGTCATTGTCGATGGTCTTGGGCACGCCGACGACGTTGACGTTGTACTCCTCGTAGAGCCGGTTGGCCACGCCTATGGTGTCGTCTCCTCCGACGGCGATCAGGGCGTCCAGTTCCATCTGTTTCAGGTTGCGGGCGATGACCTCTCCCCCGTCGGGGTCCTTAAAGGGATTGGTGCGCGAAGTGCCCAGGATGGTCCCCCCTTTCGGGAGGATGCCGGATATCTTGTCCAGGTCCAGCGGCTGCGAGAGACCCTCCATCATCATCCCTCGCCACCCCTCCATCACCCCTACGATCTGATACCCGTAGATATCCATCCCCTTCCGCACCACAGCCCGGATGACGGCATTGAGCCCCGGGCAGTCTCCCCCTCCTGTCAGGATACCGACTCGTCTGATCCCCATAGCTCTCCTCACGCGAATGGGTTTCCGTCCTCGGCGCTCGCGCACCGCCCTGCTAAACAGAAGCTATCTCAAATGTTTTATAACCTTTAAAGTAACGGCAATCGGCCTCTGTGTCAAGGGGTTTTCGTGTGACTTTTGGGTGACAGGCTTCTGAAGAAAGGTGAGCAAGGGGTGTGCCGGGGATTATGTCATCTGAAACAACTGTATAACCGTGAGTAGGAATAAGATGTTGAGAGCGGTGTTGAAAAATTCATCGATCTCATCCGAATGGAAGGTGTGCGACAGGGCCGCCTCACTCTCAGTCCTGAGGATGGGCAGAGGTGTGACATCCCCCGTTTCTGCCGTTATCTTGTTGACTCTTCTGGCATTTTGCATATAATTAGGGACGATCTCAAACCCCATCCTGGCTACACCTGAACTTTGACGGCCCGCCCCTTCTCGGCAGAGGTCACGATGGCCGATACGATCTGGACCTGGCGGAAGGCGTCCTCCGCAGAAGGGAGGGGGCCGAATCCCTGGATCCGGGGGGATGATCCGCCGCGCCGGATGCAGGAGAGGTAGTGCCCCAGGGCCGGCTCCTCACCGGCGTTCTCCTCGCCGAAGAATTCGAGGACGCGCGGGCTGCGGGCCTGTGGGTCGGCCACGACCCTGCCCCGGATGCCCTAGCGCGCGAGGGCCTTCTGGTGCCTTTCGAGCTCTGCGGAGGAGACGCCTTCGGGGTCGATCCTGAGCCCCTGCCGGGCGCGAAACGCGGGGGTCTTCCGGTAGACCAGTCCCCCCCGGTCGCCGGAGAAGCTGAGGTCGAACTCGACGAGGGCGTCCATGCGTCTGATCCACTCGGCCTTGACCCGGACCAGGAGGCCGGTGTCGAAGAAGAGTTGGGCGTCGTAGAGGTCGGGGGTGTAACGGAGGACGCGCCGCTGGGAGGCCGCGCAGACCTCGACGACGTCCGCAGGGTGAAAGTACCAGCGGAGGAGGTCGACCACGTGGCTGAGGAGGAAGTGGGCGGTGGAGGAGCCCGAGGCCCAGTCCCGGCTCCGGCCGCCCCACATGGCGGTCGGGACGCTGATGTTGTCGTCCAGGCGCACATCGCCGTAGGCGGGCCTGCCGAGCAGGCCGTGGCGGACGGCGTAGCGGACCGCGCGGTCCAGGGGGCTGAACCGGTTGGGGAAGAGGATGTAGAGGGCGGCCCCGGCCTTATCGACGGCGTCGCGCATGCGGCGGGCGTCTGCCAGGGTCGTGGCCATCGGCTTTTCCGTGAGGAGGTTCGGGACGCCGGCCTGCGCGGCGGCCACGATGGGATCCCGGTGGAAGGGGTCGGGCGTGGCGACGATGACCAGGTCGAGGTCCTCCTTGCGGAGCATGACCCGGTAGTCGTCGTACCAGGTCGCGCCGGTCTCTGAGGCCACGGCGCGGCCGGCCTGGGGGCGCGGGTCGGCGACGGCTCTCAGGCGGGCGTCGGGATGTGTGCTGGCGTAGCGGGCGTGCCGGCCCCCGAGGAGGCCCACGCCGATGACGCCGACGTTTAGGGGATTCGAAGATTTCGTTGCCATCGATGTTCTCCTTTGCGTGAACCTGTAGAGATGCCCCGGCGGGGCGTCTCTACGAAAACTCACGGGTAAAGTCAACAGGTTTTTGTAGAGACGCGATATAGGGAATACATCATCAACAATTCTCTGAAATGGACATTGGACGAATACCATCCGTAAACGTCTCCCGGGTGGCCCGGCGGGGGGCCTTTCTGGGGGGGATCACCTCACAGGTCCGGTCCCGGGCGGCGGCCCTGCTCCGGCAGGCGTCCGGGACGGTCCTGGATGTGGGGTGCGGCAATGCCCTGCTGTTCGCCGAGGCAGGGGAGGGGGCGGACCTCCGGCGCGTCGGGCTGGACGGGGACCCGGCCCTGCTCCGGGAGGCGCGCGCGGTGATGGCGGACAACGGGGTATCGGGCGCGCACCTGGTGCGGGGGGACGCCTTTCGGCTCCCTTTCCGGGCCGGCGCAGCGGAGGTCGTCCTGCTGCTGAACACGCTGGTGAACCTTCCGTCGGATGACCTGGCGGAGAGGCTGCTCAGGGGGCTCATGGAGGTCTGCAGGCCCGGCGGCCGGCTGATCTTCGACATTCGGAATGGCTCGAATCCCCTGCTGCGCCTCCGGTATGCCCTGCACAACCTGCGGGGGGATTTCTCCACGCGGGCGCACCGCCTGGCGCGGATACGCCGCCTCTGCGCGGCAAACGGGTTTGAGATCGTTCGGGCGGAACCTGTCGGCCTGCGATGGATGGCCTGGGCCTATGTGGTTGAAGCGCAAAAAAGACCTTTATGCGACGCTTAATCCCCTCCACCGGCACACCGGCCTCTTTTTTCGACCTGGTGCGCGCGTATCTGCCTGTGGGGGGGGAGCGCCGGTTCGAGGAGGCGTTCTGCCGGTGGGCCGGCTCGCCCTGGTGCCGGTTCGTCAACTCCGGAACCACGGCGCTCTATCTGATCCTGAAGGCCCTGCGAACGCTCCGGCCCGACCGGGACGAGGTCCTGCTGCCGGCTTACACGGCGCCCTCGCTGGTCCTGCCGATCCGGCGGGCCGGGCTGAGGCCCGTCCTGTGCGACGTGGACCTGGAGACGCTCAACGCGGACCTGACGGACGCCGGGGGGCGACTTACGCCCCGGACGCTGGCCTTTCTCATGATCCCGATGTACGGGTTGCCGTGCGATGCGGCGGAGGCCAGGCGGATGGCCGAGCGGTATGGCGCTTTTCTGGTCGAGGATGCGGCCTCCGCGATGGGGTCCCGGATGGACGGGCGGATGGCGGGCACCCGGGGGGACGTGGGGTTCCTCAGTTTCAACCGGGGGAAGAACCTCTCGACGGTGTCTGGGGGTGTGGTCCTGACCGACCGGGAGGAGATCCAGCAGGCCGTGGCCGCCCAGTGCGCGACGCTCCCCGCCGCCTCGCTGCGTGCGGAGGTCCGGCTTGGGGTCAGGGCCTTCGCGCTGGCACTGGCCGTGCGGCCATTCTGGTACACGCTGCTCCACGGGACGATCTCGCGCTTCAAGTACACGTCCCTGCACACGGACTTCGAGATGTCTCGCTACACCGATTTCCAGGCCCGGCTGGGGTTTTCTCTGCTCCGCTGTGCTGAAACCTTCTTGACGCAACGGCATAAAAACGGCATATTGTTGTACAATATCCTTTCCAACACGGAGGGGGTGGCGCTGCCCCGTATCCTGCCGGGGGCGCACGTGGTCTTCAATCAGTTTCCCGTCCTCCTGTCCGACCCGGAGACGCGGGATGCCGCGCATCGGGCCGTGCTGAAGGCAGGGGTGGAGGCGACGACGCTGTACCCGGAGCCGATTCACCGGCTGTACGGGGACCTGGGCTATGGCCGGGACCCCGATCCCTTTCCGGGGGCCACGGCCGTGTCCCGCAGGCTCCTGCTCCTCCCGACGCATCCCCTGATCGAGGCGTCCCGACTGAGGGAGGCGGGGGAGGCGGTGATAAGGGCCGTGAAGCGTTAAAATTCGTGAAGCGTATCTCGTGAAGTGTGATGCGTAGAAGATTTTTACGAGATACAAGATACGAGATACGAGGGTGTCATGATCGCTCGCAGGAACATCACCAAGATGGTGCAAAAGGCGCTTTCGGACCCTGGCTACGCCTGGCAGGCGTTCCACAAACGGCTTCGATCCGCCCTCTCCTACCATCTCTATGACGGGCGCAGCGCCTGGCCGGAGACGATCTCGCTGTTTCTGACCTACAAGTGCAACCTGACGTGTTCCATGTGCGGCCAGTGGGGGGACGCCGGGGCGTTCAAAGAATTGGGCGACGAGGTCCTGCGGGAGCGGCTGTCCAAGGAGGAGATCTGCGCCTTCATCGATGACGTGGCCTTCTTCCGGCCGAACATCACGCTGTTCGGCGGGGAGCCGATGCTCTACAAGGGGTGGACGGACATCGTGGCGCACATCAAGCGCCGGAAGATGCGCTGCAACATGGTGACGAACGGGACGCTGATGGAGGTCTATGCCGGGGCCATCGTGGAGGCCGGGCTGGACGAGATCATCCTATCCATCGACGGGCGGGAGGAGGTCCACGACCACACGCGGGGTGCGGGCGGTGGCCGAGATCAAGGCCCGGAAGGGGGCGCGGCATCCGATCATCAACGTCAACTGCACGATCACGGAGGAGAACTATCAAGACCTCGACGAGATGGTGGATGTGGCCGAGGAGATGGGGGTCAACGGCCTCAACTTTCATCACCTCCTGTTCATCAACCAGGAGATGTATGACCAGCACGACGCCATCTTCCAGGCCCAGTTTCAACAGTCCACCCCGGACTGGAAGGGGTTCATCTGGGACCACCTTCCCAACATCGACCCGGAGATCCTGATCGGGCAGATCGAGCGGGTGACACGTCGGAAGTCGCCGGTCTCGGTGTCGGTCTATCCCAACTTCTCACCGGAGGAGGTCCGGGACTACTACACCGGGTTCGAGTTCACGTCGAAGAGCTACAAGAATCGGTGCATGAGCCTCTGGATGGCGGCCTGGGTGTTCCCGGACGGGCAGGTGCGCCCCTATCACACCATGAACTTCTCCCCTGGCAACATCCGGGAGCAGGGCTTCCGGGAGATCTGGAACAACGACCGCTACCGGGCCTACCGGCGCGAGATCAAGAAACGGAAGCGGTTCCCGGTCTGCGCGAAGGGGTGTACGGAGCTTTACAGGTATTGACCATGTCAGTCGTTCAGAGGGCATTCGTCGTTTTTCTCCTTGCCCTGGCCGCCCCGGCCGTGGCTGCGGATACGGCGTATCAGCGCATCCCGGCGGCGATCCATCTGCACAGCACCTTCAGTACGGGGATCTACTCCGTGGAGGATCTGATCGAGATCGCCCACGCCGCGGGCGTGCGTGTGGCTATCGTGACGGATCACGACACGATGCGGTTCGACTACGGCCTGCCCCTGATGCCGTGGCTGACGGGCCGGATCGGGGGGCGTCTGGTGGAACGGCCGTCGATCCTCAAGCTGGGCGCCGACACCTACCTCTCCCGTCTCGCGGAGGTCGGGGAGAGCTACCCGGACATGGTGATCCTGCCCGGCGTGGAGGCGATCCCGTTCTTCTACTGGGAGGGGAGCCCCTGGGGGGGAGACCTGACGCTCCGGCGGGGCAATGAGCACATCCTCGTGATCGGCCTGGAGCGGCCGGAGGGCGTTCGAGGCCCTGCCGTCGGTGGGGCACCGGACGTTCCCCTCGTCCCCCCTGGCGACGATCCTGAGCCTGTGGCCGCTGGGCCTCGCCTTCTTCGGCTATCGCCTTTACGCGGCGGGCCGTGCCCAGAGGCTCTTTCGCACCTCGGGGCTGGTCTGCTTCGGCGTGGCGGGGCTCTTCCTGGCCCAGAACCTGCCCTACCGGTTTCCTCAGTTTGATCCCTATCACGGGGACCAGGGCATCCGTCCCTATCAGGAGCTGATCGACTACGCGAACGATCAGGGGGCGCTCACCTTCTGGGCGCATCCGGAGCAGGACCGGGACGAGAAGGTCTCCTCCGGGATTCCGATTCTGGACAGCCTGACGGGCATCCGGATGAAGACGTCCCCCTATTCTGAAGACCTCGTGAAGGCGAAGCGCTACACCGGCGTCTCGGTGTTCGCGGAGGGGCTGAGGCACGTGGTCCCGCCCGGCGGCGTCTGGGACCAGGTCCTCGTGGATTACGTGGAAGGACGCCGGGAGGGGCCGACCTGGGGGATCGGGGAGGTGGACTTCAAGGACCCGTCCTTTCCGATCACCAGCACGCTGACGTTCCTGTTCGTGAAGGATATGTCCAAGGCGTCCGTTCTGGATGCCCTCCGGAAGGGCCGGGCCTACGCCGTACATGGCCCGCACGTCCAGGACATCGCCCTGGAGTCGTTCACGGCCGAGGCCGGCGACGAGACCGCCGGGATGGGGGAGGAGATCGAGGTGAGGACCCCGCCCCGCCTCCGGTTCCGGACGGTCTGTGCGGACACGACGAAGGGCGACGCCACGGAGGTCCGGGTCATCCGGAACGGGCTGGAGGTCTACAAGGACCGGCGCGTGGGGGGCGGGATCGACTGGACGTTTGAAGACCCCTCCCTCAAGCCGGGCGACCGGGTCTATTACCGGCTGGAGGTGGAGCACAGGACCAACCGCATCGCCACGAATCCGATCTTTGTGATGTACAAGTAAAGCAGCCTCCAGCCCTCCCCCCTCTCAAGGGAGGTTCCCTTCCATCGGCGGCGATAAAACGCCGCCTTCCATTTACCCTGCGCAAGATACGCCTCCTGCACATCATCACCGGCATGGACCGGAGCGGCGCTCCCCTGGCCGTGTGGAATCTGATCCGACGCCTCTCTCCGTCCCGTTACGAGGTCGCCCTGGCCACAGGACCCTGGGGGGACCTGGCGGAGGAGGTGGCTGCCTCGGGGTTTCGGGTCTTCCGCGTCCCGGCCCTGTGGCGGGAGGTGGATGCGGCCCGGGATGTCGCAACCCTTTTTCAGTTGATGCGGATCATCAGGAAGGGCCGCTACGACCTGGTCCACTGCCACCGGGCCAAGGCCGGTTTCCTGGGCCGCCTGGCCGCGCGGATCTGCGGCGTGCGGGCCGTGGTCTACACGCCGCACGGCAACGTGCTGGAGGGGTATTTCGGGCCGGCGACGACCTGGTTCTTCGCCCGCGCCGAGGGCCTTGCCGCGCCGCTGGCGGATCGGATCGTCAGCCTGACGCGCCGGGAGGTCGCGCAGTACCTGGCGGAGGGGATCGGGCAGCCGGGGCAGCACACCTTCATCTACAATGGGATCGACGCCGACGCGTTCGTGCGCGGACGCGCTGACCGGGCTGCGGTCCGGCGGGAATTGGGCGTTCCCTCCGGCGCTTTTCTGATTGCGAGCGTGGGGCGTCTCGCCCCGGTGAAGGGGCACGTCCATCTGATCGACGCCCTGCCGGAGGTCCTGCGGGAGCGCCCGGACGCGGCGGTCCTGATCGCGGGGGACGGGCCGCTGAGGGGGGACCTGGAGTCCCGCGCCCGGGCGCTCGGCGTGGCGGATCACGTTTTCCTGCCGGGGCACCGGGGGGACGTGGCAGGTGTCCTGGAAGCGGCGGACCTGTTCGCCCTCCCATCCCTGAATGAAGGGCTGGGCCTGGCCCTCGTAGAGGCGATGGCGATGGGGCTGGCGACGGTGGCCTCGCGCGTGGGCGGGGTGCCGGAGGTGGTCCTGGAGGGTGAGACGGGCCTGCTGGTGCCACCGGGGGACGCCGGTGCGCTGGCGGGGGCGATCCTGCGGCTGATGGACGATGCGGCGGCGCGACGCCGGATGGGGGAGGCGAGCCAGGCGCGGGCGCGCACCCACTTTTCGATCGAGCGCGCGGTGCGGGAGACGGAGCGGCTCTACGAGGAGTTGCTGAGGTAGAGATTGAGCGTGCAGCCCAGACCGGAGGTTAGACGTGGGTTTCGAGTTCACGGATACGCATATCAACGAGTATCATCAGCTTGGCTTCACCGTCTTTAGGGACCTCGTCCCCCCATCGCTGCTGGGAGACCTGCGGCGGGAGGCGGACAAGGGCCGGGTCATCGCGCGCCAGGTGCGCGGCGAACAGGCGCAGCGGCTCCAGCCGCTGGTCAAATATTCTGAGATGGACATGAAGCCGTTCGACGACCTCTACGACCTGCCCGCGCTCCAGGACGCCCTGAACCGGCTGTTCGCCGGGGCGTTCGGGGCCCCGGTGGACCCCCACGCGTCGCGTGGTCTGACGGGGGTGCTCTACGAGCCGGCGGGCCGGCCCTGGTCCTGCGGATGGCACCGGGACTGGCGGGACAATGTCCGGGCGCTGGACGTGGCGGAGTGGGAGCGGCGGATGGGGGACATTCAGATGTTCAACCAGATCAACTGCGCGCTCTACGACGATTCCTGCACCTGGGTCGTGCCCGGCAGCCACCTGCGGCGGGACACGCCGGGGGAGGTCCGGAGGTTCCCGGAGCGGCCGACCCAGAAGCCGGTCACCGAGGGGATGAGCGCCGAGGAGGCCGAGCGGTTCTGCCGGGACTACACGGTGAGCATGCCAGGGGCATTCCAGGCGCACCTCAACGCCGGGGACTACATGCTCTACCGGAACACCCTCTGGCACTCGGGCAATTACGTACCCTACCGGAGGCGGGCGACGATCCACGACGCGGTCTTTTCAGAGGCGTACCAGGCGTTCTTCAAAAAGCCGCCCCTGCGCCCCAACCAGGCCGACGGGAGCCCGCCCGACTGGATCAACCCGAACACAAATGGTTGAATACCGCGCGGCGTTCTAAGGGCTGAGCCTGTAGATGTGGATGTAGGGACCGGGCCGGACGGTGTCCCCGAAACGGGCCAGGGGGACGAAGAAGGCGTCGATGGGGTCGAAGACAGGAGGGGGGCCGCCTTCCTGTCCATCCGTGGGGCTGAAGGCCGCGAGGGGCGTCATCGGATGGCGCTTCAGGAAGTCCGCCAGGCCCGGCTCCAGGGTCCCGTAGTGCTTCAGGTGGGGGTGGGTGCTGACGACGAGATAGTCGACCCGCTCGGTCAGGAGACGGTCGATGTGTCGGTCCGGGATGGCGGGGCCTCCGCCCCACAGGGGGGAGATGGAGTCATTGATGGCCACGACGAAGTAGGAGGGGCGCGCCCGGTAGCGGGGCGAGGTGAGCAGAGTCTGAATCGCGTCGCCGCCCCCGCCGGCCTGCCGGATGGCCCGCAGGCGGTCCTCCAGCACCTCGGGGCTCTCCAGGAGGTTGGGCCGGGCCCAGACCGACCCGCCGAGGGCGACCTTCGTGCCGGATGGGATGTGGGCGGCGACCCACTCCGCCGCGAGCAGGCGGGTGTCCCTTTGGCTCAGGATCTGATCGCAGCGAATGGCGCGGTAGGCGGGGTCCAGGATGCAGAGGAAGGCCATTCCCCCGGCGATGGCGGGACCCCGTCCGGGGCGGAGCCGCGCGGCCCCCTCCTCCAGGACACGCGCCCCGAAGAGACAGAGGATGGGCAGGATGGGCAAGAGATAGCGCGTGAACACCAGCCATCCGCTTCCCGCGACGGCGTAGTAGGGGAGGCAGAAGCTGAGCAGGAGGAGGTCCGGGGTGCGGCGACGCCAGAGGGCACAGAGGAGGCCGGCCAGGCTCAGGCCGTAGAGGGGGAGGCCCAGGCTGTAGGGGAGGGTGAACCGGGCGTGGTGGACCCATCCAGGCCCCAGATAAGCGAATTGCGCCTGGGCTCCCCGGATCGCGACGATGTCATAACGAAAGTCTCTTATAAAGGCGTTGAAGTCCAGGAGCGTGAAGGGCGACGTGGCCAAAAAGGCGAGGAGGGCGGCCAGGCCGGACAGGCAGAGGTCCGGCAAGAGGGCTTTCCAGGTCGTCCGACGGTCGCGAAGGCCGAGGAGGTGGGACAGGGTGAGGGGGATGGCCATCAGGAAGGCGTTGTATTTCGTCGAAGCGGCCAGGCCCACGAAGAGACCGGCCAGGATGGCATCTGACCGGCGTCCTTCCCCGGCGACCCTCAGGATGAAGAGATAGGCCAGGACGATCCAGAAGACGAGCGTGATGTCCATCTTGGCCAGGTGGGAGTCGCGCACGTGCAGGAAGGCAAAGGCCGTGAAGGCGGCAGCCAGGACACCCGCGCTCCGGGAATAGGCCCGGCGGCCCAGTTCGTAGACCAGATAGATGGTGAGGATGCCGGTCAGGGCCGTGAAGCCCCGGCCGATCAGGTAGAGGGGAGAGGGGTCCAGGGTGTAGCTGGCGATGAAATCCGTCCGGGTGAACATCCCTGTCGTGCGGCCGAACGCGTAGTAGAGGCTGGAGAGGGCGAAGAGGATGTAGAGGTAGAATGTGGGGTAGTGAAAGAGGTGGGGGTTGAGATCTCCCCGGCCAAATCCCCAGACCAGCTGGATCACCCTGGCTTCGTCGGGTCCGCAGAACGTCATCGGGAGGCCGAAGCCGATCCCCCACAGGCGGAGAACCGTTCCTGCCGCGATCGTCCCGGCGACGAGAAGAGCGATGCGATCCCGTTTTTTGACCTGCATCCCAACAGCCTTTCCTTTTAAGAGAGATACATCTTACCTCTTTTTTTCATCCGGTCAACAGGAAATCCACCTTTCTAAGCTTTTTTCACGAAGCGAGAAAACCGATCCTAAAATGAACCTGGAGCAATTTCGACTGCACGCGGAGGTGGAGGAAAAACACTGGTGGTTTTGCGGCAGAAGAAGGATCATGCGCGAACTGGTTCACAGGATCGCCCCGCCGGCCAGGGATGTGACCGTCGTGGATATAGGCTGTGGGACAGGGGGGAACATCGCCTCCTTAGCCGAGGATTACACCTGTTTCGGCATCGACAGGTCCGAGGAGGCGATCCGACTTGCCCGGAGTCGCTTTCCGAACGTGCGGTTTGTGTGTGGTTCGGATCTTGACCTGAGTGAAGTGGGGGGGCGCGTCAGGATTTTTCTGCTCATGGATGTCCTGGAACACGTGCCCGATGACTCGGTGTTTTTATCAGGTCTCTTGAAACAACTCAGGCCTGGGGATTATCTCCTCCTCACGGTGCCGGCGGACATGGGTCTCTGGAGTCCGCACGATGTGAGTTTCGGCCACTACCGGCGTTACGACATCAGACAGCTTGAAACGCTCTGCTCAGCGCAACCTGTGGCGATTCGACTGATCTCGTATTTCAATGCGCGTCTGTACCCCCTTGTCAAGACCGTGAGGACATTGAGCCGCCTTCGGGGCCGTACCTGGGGGAGCGCGGGCACGGACCTGAAGATGCCGGCCTGGCCCCTCAATGGTCTTCTGAAGCGGATTTTTGAGGGAGAGGCGGAGGCCCTGGTGAATCTGCTGGAAACCAAACGTTCGCGGGGTTATGGTTTTGGAGTCAGTCTGGTTGCCCTGCTGCGCCGGGAAGAGGGATGAATCTCAGGAGACACGCTCCATGTCCAGCGCGATCATCGTGATCCCCTGTTACAACGAGTCGAAACGCCTGGACGCAGGCCAGTTCGAAGACTTTGTGAAACAGGCGCACAACGTGCGGTTTCTCTTCGTCAACGACGGGAGCACTGATCATACCTCTCAAGTCCTGGAGACCTTACGCCGCTCTCACCCGGACAGGTTTGATGTCTATCATCTGCCGAGGAACGTGGGCAAAGCCGAGGCCGTGAGACTCGGTCTCCTGAGGGCGTTTGCGTCGTGTCCCGATTACGCGGGGTTCTGGGACGCGGACCTCGCGACCCCTCTGGATATCATTCCGTCTTTTTGCGACCTGCTCGATCGGAAGCCGGACATCGAGATGGTGTTCGGCTCCAGGGTTCAGCTTCTCGGCAGATCGATCGATCGCAACCTGATGCGGCACTATCTGGGCCGGACGTTTGCCACGATGGTCGCTTTAGTCCTGAACCTCAAAGTCTATGATACGCAGTGCGGGGCCAAATTGTTCAGACGGTCGGACGGTGTGATCGCCCTGTTTCAAGAGACGTTCATCACCCGATGGCTCATGGATGTGGAGATCATCGCCAGGTTGATCCAGGCCCGGAGGGGGACGGACCTCCCCCGCGCCGAAGCGGTCATCTACGAAGCTCCCCTTTCGGAGTGGCGGGACGTCCGGGGATCCAAGCTCAAAACCAGCGATTTTTTTGAAGGCCATGTTTGAGATGGTCAGCATTCGCAGGAGATATTTGAAGAGGAAGGCCCGGGTTTTATGACCGTCGCTATCCACCAGCCGCAGTACCTGCCGTGGCTCGGCTATTTCGACAAGATGGACCGGGCCGATGTGTTCGTGCTGCTGGACAACGTCCAGTACAAGAAGAACGAGTTCATCAACCGGAACCGGATCAAGACCGCCGCCGGCTGGCAGTGGATCACGGTGCCGGTGCACTATCACTAAAACCCCCGCTTTCCTCCCCTCAGTTCTACTGAGGGGAGGAAAGCGGGGGTTTTGAGTTGATAATCGTGGTTTGGGTTTGATATATTGACGGTATGGCTATCCAAAGATCATCCCATGCCGTCTATGACCTGAAGTATCATCTGGTATGGATTCCGAAATACCGG
>SICM01000246.1 GCA_009694805.1 Candidatus Latescibacterota bacterium | reverse complement strand
GAGTCGGTATGTGGAGCGGATGATGACGGTCGTGACCACCCTGAGGCAGCAGAAGCGCAATGTGCTCGATTACCTCACGGCTGCCTGCGAGGCGCACCTGAGGGGGGAGACACCTCCCTCACTGCTCCAGACCATCTGAACGGTTACGTCAACGTCACCCTCAAAAAAACGACGCCCCCTTCCTTTTTGTATAAAATTGTTTGACTTCCCCGGTCTATTTGTATAATTTTACATATCTTGTGGTTCAACGCGTGAGTCTGCCAACGCGGATGGAGGCGAGGCGAAACGAGGAGGGGAGGTTCAGGCATGAAAGATAATTTTCCAGAGTGTTTGAAGTGTTCCACCGGGGTGCTGGTTCCTCTATCTGATTACGGTAGGGATGGCGCATCCATCATGTACAAAGCCTGGGTCTGCACGAACCCGGAGTGCGGCTACAACCTGAGGATCGATAACGGCGAGATCAGCGTGGGGAGGAACATCACCGAATCCTATAAGTGACGCGCAGTCCTCTCTTTCTCTCCGGGCCGGTTCTGGGCATCGAGACTTCCTGCGATGAGACGTCTGCCGCCGTGGTGCGGGAGGGGTGTATCCTGTCCAACATCATCTTCTCGCAGGCCGATCATGGCCGCTACGGGGGCGTGGTGCCGGAACTGGCCTCTCGCGATCATATTCGACGCATCCTTCCAGTCGTGGATGAGGCGCTTCAGCGTGCGGGCATCGGCATCGCCGGCCTTTCCGGCATCGCCGTGACCGCAGGCCCCGGTCTGGTCGGCTCCCTGCTCATCGGGCTGTGCGCGGCCAAGTCCATCGCTTTTGCCCATGGACTTCCCCTCGTCGGCATTCATCATATTGAAGGGCACATCTTCGCGGCCTTTTTAGACGAGCGACATCCCTCTCCTCCCTTCGTCGCTCTGATCGTGTCGGGGGGGCATACCGACCTCATCTCCGTTCCACAGATCGGCCTCTATCGCATTCTGGGACGGACGCGGGATGACGCTGCAGGAGAGGCCTTCGACAAGGTCGCCAAGCTTCTCGGTCTGTTCCGGCCCGGCGCGTCCGCCATGGGCGGTCCCCTGATCTCCCGCCTTGCCGAAGACGGAAACCCTCACGCTGTTCGTTTTCCTCGTGGTCTGATAGACGCCGATCATTTCGACTTCAGTTTCAGCGGTCTCAAGACCGCTGTCCTCCACCATGTTCGGGCCCTGGATCCCGATTCGCTCAGCCGATCCGCGCCCGACGTGGCGGCGAGCTTCCAGGCTGCCGTCGTCGATGTCCTGGTGGCCAAGACCGTCCGCGCTGCGGCCTTCTGCGGCGTACAAGACGTGCTGGTGGCCGGGGGCGTAGCGGCCAATCGCGTCCTTCGGGAGCGGATGGCGAAAGCGGCTCAAGAGCGCGGACTCTCGCTCTTCATCCCTCCCCCTGTCCTCTGCACCGACAACGCCGCGATGATCGCCGCCGCGGGGTCCTTCCGGATGGGCCAGGGAGAACGATCAGGACTGGATCTGAACGCGGCCCCCCGGCTGTCGCTGCGGGATGTGGCCTGATGCCTGTTTTACCAGCTTCCAGTCCCCGGTTTCCAGCCTCTGTTCAACTTGATTTGTCTTCGTACGCCCATGCCGGACCTGAATCTGACCCTCGGGGGGAGCAGGGTTCTTCTCCTGCTGTTTCCCCTCTTCCTTGCGCTGGCGGTCTATGCCTACCGTCGTCCAGACCGCTCTGCGCCCGGAGCCGTGCGTACCCTGCTCCTTCTCCGGAGCGCAGCGCTCCTCATCGCGGTCGCCCTTCTGGTGGAGCCTCTGTTCGGCCTGACGGTCCGGCGTCTCCGCCCTCCCACCGTCGCCCTGCTCCTGGATGACAGCGCCAGCATGACCCTGGCGGACGTGGGGATAGAACGGCGGAAGGTCCTTCTGGACCTTCTGCAAGATCCTCAGGTCCACGATGCCCTGAACCGGATTGGAGACCTCAAGGCCTTTGCCTTCGCAGAGAGCCTGCGCGCTAAGGACCTCTCTCCTGCGGCGGGAGAGGGGGGGATGGCCTCAAGCTTGAAGTGGGATGGGAACGCCACGGACCTGGGCGGCGCGTTCGCCTCCCTTCAGGAGCGATTCAAGGGGCAGGATCTGTCCGCTGTCGTCCTGATCTCCGACGGCGCGACCAATGTGGGCGTGGATGCCGAAAAGGCTGCCTCCGCGCTCGGCGTCCCCGTCTACTCCGTGGGCGTGGGAGACCCGAAAGAGCCCAAAGACATCGCCGTGGTCAGCGCCCTGTGCGACCCCGTCGGGACGGTCGGGAAGGATCTCCCCGTGCGTGTCACGATCCGGTCGTCGGGGTACGCGGGCCTCCGGCCTCCGGTGGAGGTCAGGAGTTTTGGGCAACTTCTCCAGACCCAGCCCATCGTCCTCGAGGATGGAGAGCAACAGATCGAACTCTCCGTGAAGCCCGAGACGCCGGGCCTCCAGACCTGGGAGGTGCGCGTACCGTCTCAACCCGGGGAGCGCTCCGCGGTCAACAACATCACCTCCTTTTCGGTCGAAGCCCTCAAGGGGAGACGGCGCGTCCTGTTCGCAGCAGGCAGTCCCGTCCCGGACTTCGGTTATCTTCGACGCCTCCTTGCGTCTGATGAGACGATGGAGGTCGAGGTCATCGTCGCAGCCGGTCAGGGAGGGCTCTCCCGGCAGGATTCAGCCCTTTTAAAGGGCCTGAAGGACTACGACCTGGTGGTCCTGGTGGACCTTCCGTCGTCGGCCCTGGCCGGGGCAGACCGGAGCCTCGTGGCGTTCGTCCGGGCAGGTGGCGGCCTTCTGGTCGTGGGCGGACGGAACGCCTTCGACAGTGGCTACGCGACCCTGGGCGACCTTCTCCCCGTCCGCGTCGTCGAAGCCGGTCCCTTTTTTGAAGAGGATCGCTTTCAGGTCGCGTTTGCGGAAGTCGACCGTGCGATCCTCCGTCTGTCGGACGACCCCGACGCCGATGCCCAGGCCCTTTCCGAGTTGCCGCCCCTTCTGGGCTTCAACCGGACGCTGGGGGCCCGGCCGGGCGCAACCGTCCTGGCCGTCCATCCCCGCCTGCGGACCTCTGAGGGCGCCCGGATGCCTCTGATCGTCACGGCCACGTTCGGGGCCGGAAAGGTGGTGGCCATCCCGTGCGCCACCCTCTACCGGCTGGATGCCCTGATGTGGGGTGTCGGCAAGACCGGAGAGGTCGCCCAGACCCTCTGGAGAAACACCTTTCGATGGCTTCTGACCCCGGAGAACGCCCGACGCGTCCGGGTTGCGACCGACCGGCCCATCTGGCGGAGCGGCGAACCGATCACTCTGCGCGCCTCCGTGTATGACCCTCTGATGCGGCCCCAGCGCGGGGCCACGGTGACGGTCTCGATCTCCGACTCCTCTTCCGGCCCCCGCGCTGTAACGCTCACGGAGTCCGAGGAGGGACGCTACATCGGCCAGGTGCGAGGGCTGTCGGCAGGGGACCACGCGTTTGAGGGGAGGTCAGAGGTCGAAGGCGCAGAGGTGGGGCGCGACGCCGGAACTTTCACGGTCAGCGCGACGGGCCTCGAATTCGACGTCCTCCGAATGAACGAAGATCTCCTCCGGCGCATCGCCCGCGTCTCCGGCGGCGGCTTTTCCCGGCCGGCGGAATTCCCGGCCTTCATCGCCCATCTCAAGCTCGCACCGAAGCCCATCCTGGAGGTTCACGAGACACGGCTCTGGGGCAACCCCTACGCTCTCGCCGCCTTCGTCGTGTTGCTCGCTGCTGAGTGGACCTTGCGCAGGCGGCGTGGTATGCTGTAGATAAAGACAGTAGATAAAGACAGTAGATAAAGACAAAGGATAAAGGATGAAGGGTGAAGGCGGAAAGAACCCCTTTTCATTACTTCATTTTTCATCCATGAGGTCGAAACAGCATCCGATTCCCCCGGATCGTTTCGGCCTTCAAGGTCTTTTTTCGCGCATCCGGGCGTGAACCCCTGCCCCACAGGGGACCGTCCGAACCTCTCCCCGACAGAATCATGCCATGAGTGCTGAGTGGCGAGCCGTGGGTAAAGACAAAACCCTCATGGCTCACGACTCATCGCTTTTGAGAGGTCGAGCGCGCCATGAAAAAGAAGGGATCGAACGCCAAAGCGGCCGTCACCTCCTCCGGCCTGCACAAGCTGGCCCAGATCACCGGCATCCTCCTGATGGCCGCCGGGGGAATCCTCCTCGCCAGCCTTGTCTCCCACACCCCCGGCTCGTCCTACGACCCGGATATCGGGACCACCTACCCGCCTGACGACCCCGACAACTGGGCCGGACGCATCGGGGCGCTCATCGCCTGGCGGCTCCTGTTTCTCGTGGGCTATGGGGCCTACCCGCTGGGCCTGATTGTCCTTGTGTGCGGCTGGTGTGTGTTCCGGGGGGCCGACCTTCGCAACTGGGTGTTCAAGACCCTCGCCGCCCTGTTTCTGATCGCTCTGTACTGCGGTGTCTCGGAGGTGGCCTGGGACCGGCCCGATTCCACGGCCTTCCAGTATGGCGGGGCCGTGGGCATGCGCCTTGCCCTCGAACTCCTCCGGCCTAACCTGGGCCTCGTGGGGTCCTACCTGGCGTGCGGGGCCCTGGCCGTCGTGTCCCTGATCCTGGTCACCAACATCCGGTTCGACGCGCTGCCCGACGCGGCTGCGGGCGCGGCTGCGCGCGTCGGCGAAGGCGCCGCCGGGCTCTGGGCGCGCCGCCGAAAGGCGGAAGGCGAAAGGCGAAAGGCGGAAGACCAGGAGGAACCGCCAAGACGCCAAGAGCGTCAAGAACGTCAGGAGAAGACAGGAAGCAAGAAGCAGGAGATTGAGGCCACGCTCGACGCGGAGGAGACCGGGGCGGAGGCCGATCTACCGGAGCGTCCGTCCGTTCGCCTCCCCCAAAAACCCTCGCGCATCGAATCTCCGGAAGTGGAAGAGCCGGTCGGGAAGGTTTTGCTCGATCCTCCCCTCGCCACCGACGCTGCCTACACCGTCCCCTCGATCGACCTCCTGGCCGACCCTCCGGATGGCGGGAATGAGGTGAACCGGGACACCCTTGTGGCCTCGGCGCGCAAACTCGAATCCAGCCTGGAGAGCTTCGGCATCGAGGGCAAGGTCCTCCAGGTGACCCCCGGTCCCGTGATCACCAGTTTCGAGGTGGAGCCCCCGCCCGGCGTGAAGGTCAACCGCATCGTCTCCCTGTCCGACGACCTGGCGCTGGCCATGAAGGCCCGCAGCATCCGCATCCAGGCCCCCATCCCCGGCAAGAGCGCGGTGGGCATCGAGGTCCCCAACGCCGAGCCCACGATGGTCCACCTGAAGGAGATCGTGGGTGGAGCGGAGTTCCAGAAGTCCTCCTCCCGGCTCCTCCTGGCCCTGGGCAAGACCGTGTTCGGGGACCCCACCTGCGCGGATCTGGGAAAGATGCCCCATCTCCTGATCGCCGGGGCCACGGGGGCGGGCAAGTCGGTCTGCATCAACGTCCTGATCTCCAGCCTCCTGTTCAAGGCGACGCCCGACGAGGTCCGGCTGATCATGGTCGACCCGAAGATGCTGGAACTCTCCGTGTACAACGACATCCCCCACCTGCTCGCCCCGGTCGTCACGGACCCGAAGAAGGCGTCGGAGGCGCTCCGGTGGACCGTGGGCGAGATGGAGAGCCGCTACCAGCGCCTGGCCCGCGTGGGCGTCCGCAACATCGCGGACTTCAACCTCCGGGTCAAGGGCCTCCTCGTGCGCGGACGGACGGATGAGAACGGTGAGGTCCCCCGTCCGCTCCCCTACATCGTCGTCCTCATCGACGAGCTGGCCGACCTGATGATGACGGCCCCGGCGGACATCGAGGACTCCCTCTGCCGACTCGCGCAGATGGCCCGCGCCGTGGGCATCCACCTCGTCGTGGCCACGCAGCGTCCGTCCGTGAACGTGATCACCGGCGTGATCAAGGCCAACTTCCCGGCCCGCATCGCCTTTCAGGTGGCTTCCAAGATCGACTCCCGCACCATCCTGGACACCGCCGGCGCGGAAAAACTGCTGGGCCGGGGGGACATGCTCTACCTCCCCGCCGGGCAGCCGGAACCTGTCCGAATCCACGGGGCCTACATCTCCACGGAAGAGACCGAGCGGATCGTGGCTGCCATCAAGGCTCAGGGCGTGCCCCCGAGCCCTGTCGAGTTGACCCCCAAGACCGAGGAGATGGCGTTCGACGAGCGGGAGCGCGATCCCCTCTACGAGGAGGCCCTGAAACTCGTGATCACGCACCAGCAGGCCTCCGCCTCCCTCCTCCAGCGCCGCCTGAAGGTGGGTTACTCCCGCGCCGGACGGCTGATCGATGAACTGGAGATGACCGGCATCATCGGCCCGTTCGACGGGAGCAAGGCCCGGCAGGTTCTGGTGGATGAGACCTATATGGAGGAGATGTACGGCAAGGTGGAGGAGAAGTAGGGAATCGTGAAGCGTGAAGCGTAGGTGGTGGGGTGGGACGAGATACGAGATACGAGATACGAAACACGAGGTCGTAGGGACAGAGGTGAGCGCGGGTATGGAAACCCCTGAGGCCGGGTCGGACGATGCGCCGGAGAGCGAACAGAAGCGGTTGACGCAGCGCCTCGGCGAACTCATCAACCAGCTGGACCACATGGAGGTCAAGAGCCTCGCGGAGTACTACGCCAAACCCAGGCAGGTCATGTTCTTCAACGTGATCCTGGGCATCTGCCGGGGCGTAGGATTCGCGATCGGGGCCAGCGTGGTGGGCCGCCCTCTTCCTGAGCGTCGGGGTCAGCGTCCTGTCCCATTTCGTGGGCGTCCCCTGGATCGGCAAGCTCATCGCCGACATCGTCCATTCTATGCGGGCCTATGAGACCGGGACGCCGCCCAAGTGAAAGCGAGACTGTAGCAACAGAATGGAGCCCAAGTCTTGGCTCATCGGCATAATAGCCGGATTCCCGTGGTTGTTACGGAAAGACGCCGAATAGAGTCTATTACATCCGTGCCGAAGCCCATACCAAGGCCAGATTAGCCCATGAAATCGCTC
>SICM01000245.1 GCA_009694805.1 Candidatus Latescibacterota bacterium | reverse complement strand
GGTGGGTAGGGGATGAAGTGACTACCGATTTGATCCGCAAGTACATTACCTATCATCAGCACCAGAGCAGTAATATGCAGTTAGAGCTGCCGTTTTAGGGGTTTTGGGTTTTAATGCCCCGCAGCTCTGCTGCGGGGTTCTTTACTCCCACGCTATTTTCATCGCGGCGCGGGGGCAGGGACGACCGTGTCGTTGTCCACGGAGGCCCATTTCGCGCCGGTGGAATCGACGGATTCAGGGCTGAGGTCCACGACGGCCGCGCGCGGGACGAGGCCCGAACGGCGGAGGCGGTGCGCGGTTCCGCCGGCGGCCTGGGGGGAGTCGAAGCCGGCGATCACGACCCGCGTGAGGGCCGTTCCCTCCGGCGGGAGGGTCCGGGCGTCGTAGCCCTTCTCCCGGAGTTTCCGGACGAACTGGTCAGCGCGACGCCCATCCCTGAAGGCGCCGGCCTGCACGGCGTACCGGCGCTCGGTCTGAAGGGAGACAGACCGAGCGCCGGAGGCCGGCCGATGCTCCGCCGGTCCGTCTGACGGACCGGCGGAACCCTGAGCCCCGGCGTCCCCTCTGGGGGAGTGCAAGAGGGGGGCTGAGGCCAGGTGCTGCGTGCTGCGTGTTGGGTCCTGAGCGTCCTGATCTTCAGGGCTGGAGATGACCGTATAGGCCGTGGAACGGGCGCGGGTCTGCGAGGGGTCCTTCCGCCCTTCCTGCTGGAGCTGTCTCCTGGGTATCGGGGGTTCCGGCCGGTGGGGCGCGTCGAAGAACCCGATCTGCCAGAGCAGGCCCAGGACCACGAAGCCGCCCAGGAGGAGATAGATGAGGATCTTCGCCATCAGGTCCCACCAGGTGGGCTCGATCTCCAGCTCGATCTCCGCAGGGAGGTGCGGGGCTTCTTCCCGGCCCTCGCGGCGGAGCAAGGCGCGCGCCTTCTGGAGCGTGTCCGTGATGGGCTTCAGACTCTTCTTGAATTTCTCCATCCGGGTCAGTTCCTTCCTCTCCGACCCATAGGAGTAGTAGGTGTAATACCGAAGATCCTGGAAGTCCTCGCTCACCTCCGCCCGGAGGCCGTTGAGGACGATGCCGAGGACGGGGATGTTGAGGTTGTCCAGCTGGAGCTTGGCCCGCCGCAGCGCCCCACGGGAGACCTGGCCGATCTTGTAGACGATCAGGACCCCGTCCACCTTGGTGCCGAGGACGGTGGCGTCGGTGGCCTGGAGGACGGGCGGGGAGTCGAACAGGACGATGTCGTAGGCCTCCCGGGCCTCGGCGATGAACTCGTTCATCCTGCGGGAATCGGTGATCTCCGCCGGGTTGGGGGGGATGGCCCCGCTGGTGATGATGTTCAGGTTGTCCATGCCGGGCGTCATCATGATGTCTTCCATGCCGAGCCCGCCCGTCATGATGTCGGTGACGGTCCGGACGACGTCCCGCCAGGCGTAGTTGCCCAGGATGACGTCGGTGAGGCCCGACTCCCGGTCGAGGCCGAACATGCGGTAGACGGTCGGCTTGCGGAGGTCGCAGTCGACCAGGAGCACCCGGTTGCCGGCCTGGGCCATGGTCATGGCCAGGTTGGACACGGTGGTGCTCTTCCCCTCCTGGTTGGAGGCGCTGGTCACGGAGATGACCTTGGCCCCCCGCTCCACGTTGACGAACTGGATGTTCGTCCGGAGCGCCCGGTAGCTCTCGGCCAGGGTGGACTGGGGGTCGAAGTGGGCGGCCAGGCGCGCCCGCCGCTCCAGGGTCTCCGTGTCCTGCTCCGGGACCCCCTTCCGGATGAGGGACTCCTTGACCTCGTCGATGTCGATGTGGGGGATGATGCCGACGACGGAGACGTGGAGATATTCCTCCACGTCCTCGATGGTGCCGATGGAGGTGTCCAGGGTCTCGGCGATGAAGGCGAAGACGACGCCGAGGATCAGCCCCATGATGGTCCCCACCACCGAGGTGGTCAAGGGGGAAGAGGGGTTGATGGGCGCGTCCGGGAGCAGGGCCCTCTGGATGATCTCGACCTCCTGGATCTCCTCCTTGTTCCGGATCTCCGCCTCCTGGGCCTGCCGCTCGTAGAAGAGCAGGAGCTCGCTCTTGAGCCGGAGCTGCTGTTCGAGGTTGGCCAGGGTGAGGCCCAGCTCGGGGAGTTTCTGATACGCCCCCGTCTCCGTATCCAGGCCCATCTGCTGGGTCTGTTCCTGTCGGCGGAGGGCCTCCCGGCGGTTCCGGAGCGCCTGGAGCATGTCCCGGATCACGTCCTGCTTCCGGGCGTCGATCTCCTTCAACTGGGGGTGCTGCTCCGTGAACTCGACCAGGAGGGAGTTCCGCCGCACGTTGAGGTCGACGAGTTGCCCCTGGAGCTGGGAGAAGGCGCCGCCCCCTTCATCGGGCAGGAGGGTCGCGAGCGTCCGTTCGGCGGAGGCCCCGTCGCCCTGGATGCCGCCCAGCACCCGGTCGATGTTCTGGATGGCCGACTGCGTCTGCTTCAGGACATCTTCCGCCGCGCTCATCCGGCCCAGGACCACGGCGGTCTGGGACTCGACGGACATTATGTTCTCCCGCAGCCGGAAGTCCTTGATCTGCTGTTCGATCTGGAACACGCTGTCCCGGGTGGCGTTCCGCTGGCCGAGGATGAACTCGCGGCTCCGGGTCGCCTGCCTGTTGGTCATCTCCAGGTTGTAGTCCCGGTAGACCTCGGCGATGGCATTGGCCAGGTCGCGCGCGTGCTGCGGCCTGCCGTCCGTGACGGCGATGTTGACGATGCTGGTCGTGCCCTCGTTCTCTGCGGAGACCTTCCCCCGAATGTTGAGAATGGCGTTGATTCGCTGCTCCTCCCGCTCGGAGGGGGGCCTGGCGGCCGTGGTGTCGAGCCGGCCCGTCCGGATGGCCACGCGCTCGAGGACCTCGTAGCTGGTGATGATCTCCTTCTGCGTCTCCAGGTCATCGGTCCCGCTGGCGTAGCTGACGGTCCGGCCTCCGAGGGGGTTCTCCATCACCTGGCTGATCTGGAAGCGCACCTTGGACTCGGCGCGATAGATCGGGGCAGGGCGCGAGAGGAGGGTGGCGATCATGACAAAGAGGCCGAGCATGACGGCGGCGAAGATGATGATCGCCTTCCGTTTGCGCACGATGCGCCAGTAGTCCCGGATGTTGACGTCGTATTGCGGCATGGATGTGAAATATGAAACGTGAAACCGACCCTCACCCTCCCCGGTCTGTAGGGGAGGGTGGGGGGTGTCTTCTATTCCTTCTTCTCGGGCTCAGGCACGGCCGGTTTGCCGGACGGGGTGGTCGGGGTCGTGCCGCTGGGAATGGTCGGGGTTGTTCCGGTTCCGCCGCCCCCGAGGAGGTTGATCGTCTGCCCCTGGAGGGCGATGTTCTGCGCCTTGAGGACCGGGAGAATGCCGAAGGCCGTGGTGTAGGCCGAGACCACCGTGGCGGGGAGGGTCAGGGCCTGGAGGACGGGGCCGATCTGGGAGAGAATGTGGTTCACGTTGGCCAGGGCCACTTTGGAGACGTTGACGACGTCGCCGTCTTCGAGGCGCACGTTCTGGGCGAAGTCTCCGCTGTAGAGTTTTTGGACATCGACTGTGAAGAAGGTGGGGTTATACGGGTTCGTGCCGGGCCGGATGATGTGGACGCGGCTCTCGGCCGCAATGTCCGTGAATCCCTTGGAGGCGGTCAGGGCGTCGAGGAGGTAGGGCCTGTCCAGGGTCTTGACGCCCGGTTCGAGCACCTGGCCGAAGACGAGGATCTGCGTCTCACCGAGGCCCGGGCCGGGGACGAACAGGATGTCCTCATTTTCCATGACGACGTCCTGGCTCCTGTCGCCCACGGTGAGGGCCTGTCGAAGGTTGAGGATGTAGATCCTGCCCCCCCGGGTCAGGCGCACCTCGGCGAGGCGCGCGCCGGGTGCGGTGCCCCCGACCTCCAGAATCTGAGACAGGGCTGTGGTCAGGCCTTTCAAAGGATAGGTCCCCGGCCCTGACCGGAGGCCCGAGATCCCGGTGCTGGCCGTGGCGATCGCGCCCAGGACCAGGATGCGCTTGCTCCGGTATTCCGAGACCTGGACCTCTATTCGGGGCGTGCGGATGTAGAGGAGCATCTGCTCCGTCAGGAATCTCTTCAGTTCCGAGGGGGTCAAGCCTGCGGCCTGGATATCATAAAGGAAAGAGAAGGAGATCTTGCCGTCCGGTCTGACGGAGACCTTCTCCACCACGTCTCCGCCGATCCGCTGAAGGATGATCTCCAGGAGGTCATCGACGCCGATCACGTATTCGGGCACCCCGCCTATCAGTTTGTAGGGGAGGTTCCTGGGATTGGAGGGGATGATGTTTCCGGACGCATCCTGCACGACGTGGGCCGGAGTCTCCGTCGCCTGAAGCAGCCGGGCTATCCCAAACGCCGGAATCGTTGATAATAAAAGTAAAATTAAATATTTACGTTTCATTTTAGAGGCTTAAGGGGAAGAGGGCTTAGTCCATTTTAGTCTATTTATGAGTTAATATAGATCTAAAAGACTGATTTGTCAAGTTTAAAAATAGACAAAAATGGCCTCTATTTCTGTTCTTAATAAACTATTTTTGCTATTTTTAGACCTTTCATGACCTGCCCAGGACGCCTTCGAGGGTCCTGACCATGGTTTTGAGCACGCTGACGCGGGCATACCATTTGAAGTTGGCCGGGACGAGACGCCAGGGGGCGTTCCGGGTATCGGTCTTCTCCAGCATCTCCTCCACCGCCTCCTCATAGCGGTTCCACTTCTTCCGATTGCGCCAGTCTTCGGGGCCGATCTTCCACTGCTTGTAGGGGTTGGCCTCCCGCTCCCGGAAGCGTCGGAGTTGCTCGTCCTTGCTGATGTGAAGCCAGAACTTGAGGAGGACGACGCCGGAATCGACCAGCGTACGCTCGAACTCGTTGATCTCCCGGTAGGCCCGTCTCCACTCCTCCTTGGTGGCGAACCTCTCGACGCGCTCCACGAGCACGCGGCCATACCAGGTCCGGTCGAAGATGGCGACCTCCCCCTTGCGCGGGAGGCGCAGCCAGAAGCGATGCAGGTAGTGATGGGTCTTCTCGACGGCATCCGGCGCCCGGGTGGCATAGACCTTGTAGGCGCGCGGGTCCAGGCGCTGAGTCAGTCGCCGGATCGCGCCCCCTTTCCCCGCCGCGTCCCATCCCTCAAAGGCGATCAGGACGGGGGTCTCGGCCTCGATGATCCGGCCTTCTAACTGAAGCAGGCGGAGCTGATACGTGGCGAGGGCTTTTTCGTAGTCTTTCTTGTTTTTGAACTTCTGGGTGAGGTCGATCTTTTCGAGCATGAGAGCCTCGCAATGAGTCCAGGGTCCAGGGTCCAGGGTCACGGGTCTGACTCTGGACTCGTGACTCTGGACTCGTGACTGTGGTATATGATCGCCGGGATGGTGACGGTACAGGTGCGGGCCGGGTCGGTACACTGCCGGTATTCGAGGAGGGTCCCCGGCTTCGGTTCCAGGACCTTCAGGAGCGTGTAGATGGGGGCGGACCCGCAGATGCGCCGGGCGTCCCGGTCGTGGACGAGGTCGCGGAGAAAACCGTCGGCATCGCCCTGGATGACGGGGACGAGCATCCGGCGGTCGTCGGCCTCCACCTGCCGGAGGACGTCGTCGGTCATGGCAAACCGGTCTCCGAATTGCCGGCCCATGTGGGCCAGGTCGGAGGCGGCGACGATCAGGGTGCGGCCGGGGGACGCGGCCAGGGCGGCGCGGAGGGCGTCCCGGAAGTCCCGTATGGCGGCGTCCTCCATCGGGTCGTCTCCGGACTCGATGAAGGTGTGGAGCGAGCCGCAGAGGATGGGGACGAGGGCCACTTCAGGGCCGAACAGGGCCTGGAGGTAGGGGAGCTGGAGTTCGATAGCGTGTTCTCCCCGGTGGAGAAACTCGTCCTCGAAGGCCGGGTGGGGGTAGCGGGCGAGGAGGCGGCTCACGAAGGCCGTGTCCGTCCGGCAGCGGCCGAGCGGAGTCTCGTAGGCCTTCCGCGTGAAGGCGAAGGGGCGGTAGGCGGGCATGTGGGCCGTGCCGAGGATCACGACGCGGGCAACGCCCCGCTGGCCTTTCAAGCGGGCGTAGGCCTTCGCGTAGGTGGGCGCGCCCCGGCCATAGTCGATGTGGGGGGCGATGAGGCCCGCAACCCGGGGTGATGGGGCCGAAGGGTGGGAGAGGTCGAGTTGGCCGGAGACCCAGGCCCGGAGTTCGTCCGGGTCGCGGGCGTAGGCGTTTCCAGCGCAGATGGGTTCCCGGACCGGGGCGGCCTGGAAGTCCCGGACCAGGGCGATCAGGTGCTCCCGGAAGCGGCGGTCTTCGAGGAAGAGGCCCTCGTCGAGGGCCTGGAGCCATTCCCTGACCCGGGTCTCTCCCGCCGGGTCGCGGGCGAGGGTCTGGAGGATGGCCGGCCGGGAGCGGGTTCCGTCCAGGAGTCGAAGGAGCGGGAGGGCGGCGCAGGGGAGGTCCAGGGGGGCCGGGGAGATGCGCTGGCGGTCGTAGAGGTTGAAGAGGGTGTCCGTGCCGGAGAGGTAGGGATGGACCTCCACGTCGCGGAGGCGGAGGGGGTCCTGGCCGTCCGCAGCCCGGTTGAGGGCCTCGTAGCGGCGGAGGGTCTCCGGGTGGTGGAGGGGATAGTCGTCCTGGGCGCGCACAGGGCCGGCGGCCGGGAGGGTGAGGGCAGATGTCAGGACGATGAAGGGAAGCAGACGCATACGGACCTCCTGTTTTTCCACCCCAGGCCCCCGCCAGGGTAAATATATAAAAATCATCGTCATCACAGGCAGTATTGTCCGGTTAGAAAATTGCTGTGATGAGGATTTGTCTTTGCCAAGGTCCCCATCGTTGCACGGCTAAGAAGAGTGTGACGGTCCGCCCCCCCAGCAGGCCCATCATAGTGGAGTCCATTCGTGATCGGTTTAGGTGTAAGATATTGAAAATATTGAAAGATCGAAATTCAAAATTTCATCTGGTATTGTGTCCCAGCCAGGAGGCAGGAAAAGAGGCCCGCGTCCTTCCTGGAGACGGCTGGGAGCAAGATTCAAATAGAGT
>SICM01000244.1 GCA_009694805.1 Candidatus Latescibacterota bacterium | reverse complement strand
TGTCCCAGCCAGGAGGCAGGAAAAGAGGCCCGCGTCCTTCCTGGAGACGGCTGGGAGCAAGATTCAAATAGAGTTTCTGGGGGGGATATTCTCAGATTCTCGAACCTCTGTCCCGCAATAAGTTATCCCTAAACCGATCACGAATGGACGCTCCTATTTCTGCCGCCAGATCTCCCAGACCAGGTGGGAGATCTCCGGCACGATCAGCTTCTCCATGGCCAGGCGCACCGCGTTCCGGGACCCCGGCGTCGAGAACACGATCATGTCCCGATAGGCCCCGGCCGTGGCCCGCGACAGCATCGCCCCTGCCCCGATCTCCCCATAACTCAGGTACCGGAAGATCTCACCAAATCCGTCCAACTTTTTCTCCAGCAAAGAGCTCACGGCCTCGTACGTCGTGTCCCGCCGGGAGATGCCCGTCCCGCCGTTCAGCAGGACCGCCTGACACCCTCCGCCCTCGGCCAGCCGGGACAGCAGACCCCGGATCTGGTCCGGCTCGTCCTTGACGACCTCGTAATGCACGATCCGGTGGCCGGCCTCGGTCAGCAGGTCCTTCATGATCTTCCCGCTCTCGTCCGTCTCCTCCGTCCGCGTGTCGCTGACCGTGACCACCGCGCAGTCCACGGTCCCCTTCGACGCCTCTTTGTGGTCCTGGTAGGGCACGGCTCCTCCTCAAAAAAACAGGTATCAGGTATCAGGTATCAGGTATCGGGTAAAACCCAAATACCTGACACCCGACACCCGACACCTGGTCCCTTCTTCTCTACGCATTCCTCAGATCGTAGAAGTCCGTCAAATGGTAATCGATCCCCACGAAATCCAGCAGCCTCAGGAGACCCCGGAAGGCCACGCCGAACCCGTCCGGCCCGCTGAACCCCCCGAACTGCCCCCCGCTCTTCACGTGAGGCTCCAGGTCCACGAAGACCCCCGGCACACCCCGCGATCTCCATGCCTCGTTCAGGCGCGGGAGGACCTCCCGGAATGCCCGCAGGGACTGTTCGTGCCCCGCGTCACCCAGGTCCACGGGAATAAACCCCGCCAGGTTGCGCTGCTGGATATGGGCGTCCATCGCCGCGTCCGGCGGGCTCTTGACCCCCTTCGCGTGCATCCACCCCAGCCCGGCCTCCATCTGCCGGTACTGTTCGAACGCCTCCGCCGCGCTGAACCCCTGATACTCGATATTTCCGCAGTCGTAGATCAGACAGAGATGGTCGCTGGCCACCTTCTCGTGGAGCGCCCTGAGCAGGGCGCCGTTCTGCCCCACGAGATGCCCCTCCACCTCCAGGCCGAAGTAGACCCCCGCCTCCTGGCACTTCGCAGCGATCTGTTTGAGATAGTCCGCCGATGGGTCGAGGTATTGCTTCGGGTCCTCCCCCTTCGGGGGGTAGAACGAGAACCCCCGGATCAGCTTCGTCTCGAAGGCGTGCGCCAGGTCGATGGCGTGGGCCACGTCCTCCTTCAGGTACTTGTCGAAGGGGATGTAGGCGTTCGTCGTCCCGTCCTCCCGGTCCACCAGCTTGATCTTGCCGATGGGGGAGCCGATGGACGACACGCGCATCTCGTAGTCCCTGTGCAGTCCCTGGAGCCGCCGGACCTCCCCGTCCGACAGCTTCATCACGTTCTTGACCCCGTCCCCCGCGTCCACGAACCGGACCGTGTAGTAGGACATGCCGAGCGCCCGGCAGATCGCCAGTTGCTCCTCCGCCCGCTTGCTGGCCGGTCCCTCGTCCGCAAACCCGGTCAGAATCACTTCATAGCCACCCATGAAGACCTCCCCCAAAGAATCCGGCAAACGGCAAACGGACCTCACCTACCCCCGTTCCCCCTCCCTCTCCGCATGCGGAGAGGGAGGGGGCATCAAGGGCCTTTCTTCAAGGTTGGGGGAGGGTGAGGTCGTTTCACGTCTCACGTCTCACCTAATAGCTCTGTCTCCTGAACATATCGTCCCAGCCGTCCTCCTCCCCCTCCTCGATCGTCACCCCATCCCGCCGGAAGAAACGGCGAGCCGGAAGGGCCTGGCCGCTGCGGGCCATCTGCTCGTAGGTCTCCTGGTGCTTGATGCACATCCGCGCCGTCGGGAGGACCTCCAGCCGTTCAACGGCAATGGTCCCCGTGCAATCGGGCCACTCGCACGCCCCGAAACCCCCGACGGTGATCTTGCCGAGGGCATGGTCGATCTCCATGATCTCCCGCCGCTCCACGTCCCCCAGGGCCCGCATGAGCTCCAGCGACCGGGACCCGTCCGCCATGTCCAGGGGGTCGGCGGCCACGTCCCCATGCAGGTCGTTTGCCCTGCTGTCGTGGACCTCCAGATCCTTCAGGATCTCCAGCCGGCGCTTGAGCAGCAAGCCTTCGCAAATTTTAGCCTGTTTCTTCATCATACGCCCTCTATAAGTTGATATTCGACAGATAGGTGTCTTCTAAAAATCGCCCCTGCGGAAAACCGTCCGAGGCCGACCTTCTCTGTTTTTGAAGCCTAAAAGCTACCAAACTTGACCCATCAAGTCAAGGGAAAATGCGGCCCCCACCCGCCCCTACAGACCTGGGGGTGGAAGGGGGGCTGTTGTCCGTGGTCTGTGGTCTGCCTATCTCTCAACCACCGGAAACACGATGTGCGACGGCCTCACCCCGTCGTGGAACAGGGTGTTCACCGCAGTCTGGCCCCGCGCCTCCTCGTTGCACGGCCCGCCCGTGTTCAGGTTCCGGTCGAAGCGGGGGAAGTTGCTGCTCGTCACGGCCACGCGGATGCGGTGCCCCGTCCGGAAGACGTTGCTCGTCGCCCACAGGTCCACCTCGTACCGATAGACCTGGTTCGGCGTCAGGAGCGACGGGTGCTGCCGGGAATCCCGGTAGCGCGCCCGCAGGATGCCGTCGCACACGTTCCGGGAGGTCCCGTCCGGGGACACGTCCGACAGCCGCACCACCCAGTCCGTGTCCGGCGCGGAGGACATCCCGTAGAGCACGCACGTCACCGGCCCCGTCACATCCAGATCCCGCTTGAGCGGGTCCGACGTATAGGTCAGACACCCCCGCTCCACCTCCCGCTGGTCAAAGGCCCCGCCCGGGATGTTCAGCGTGTTGCCCCCCTTCGTCGGCGTCGGATGGTCCGGGTCGTAGACGAAACTGTCGGGCGACTCCGCCTGCGCCGGCCCGTCGAAGCTGAGCCGGCCGTCGTTCAGGGACCTCGCAGACCGGCTCTTCCCCCCCCGAAAATAGCAGGGCGTATAGCGGCGTGTCCGGGAGCGGCCAGGCCGCCTCGTCCCGCCACCGGTCGACCCCCATCGTGAACAGACGCACCGGCGGGTCGTCCATCACCCCCGTGTCGATCCCCTTCAGCCAGTGGTCGAACCACCGGAGCCGAAGCCCGTTGAAGTCCTCCGCCGCAGACCTGCCGAAGTCCACCTCCCCGTGCCGGCTGCTCCCGATCCCGCCGGGGCCGTGGGCCCACGGCCCCACGATCAGCCTCTGCGCCCCCTGCGCCCTCGGCCCGCCTCGCCTCCGGATGCCCGTGTAGTTCTCCAGCGTCCCCCGCAGGAAGATGTCGAACCACCCGCCCAGGTGGCAGATCGGCACGTCGATGTCCGCGTGCCGGTGGGCGACGTTCCACTGCCACCAGAACGGGCCGTCGTCCGGGTGCCGCAGCCACGCCCGGTACCAGTCGCTCAGGCCCGCGATCAGCGGAAAGTCGATCAGCGGCAGGTGACCCCGCCACTGGTCGATCTCCTTCATCCCCTGTTCCAGCACCCCGCGCAGCCGCTCCAGGGCGGCCGCAGGCGCGATCTGCGCCAGGTTCGTCCGCGTCACGTTCAGCGCCCAGCCCAGGGAGAACGCCAGTTCGAACGCCCCGCCCCGGTAGACCCACTCCTCGTGATAGTCCGAGGACGACTCCCGCACGTACTGCGCGGTTAGGTGCGGAGGCCGGGTCGGGGCCATCCGGTACTGCGTCGCCCCGGAGTAGGACCCCCCGATGGTCCCGACCTTCCCGCTGGACCAGGGCTCTGCAGCCGCCCACTCCACCGTGTCGTAGCCGTCCCGGTTGGCCCCCCACCCGTCGTCGTGGAACGGGACGAAGTCCCCCTCCGACGCGAACCGCCCCCGCACGTCCTGGATGACCACCGCGTAACCCCGCGAGGCGAAGTAGTCCGGGGCCTGGACCTGGACCTCCGACGACGACTGCTTGTTGTAGGGCGTCCGCTCGATCAGCACGGGGGCGCGCCTCACCCCTTTGGGCAGGTAGACATCCGCCGCCAGCTTCGTGCCGTCCCGCATCGGGACCATCACGTTCCTCCGGACCACCACCTCGTGGGCCGGCCTGGAACCCGCGTCTTTCCGCCTGGGCATGGGAGACCTCCGTTGTCGTCGTCGTAGGGGCGACCCAGTGGCGCGGAACGCGACCGCATGGGAGCGTTAGGCGGTTGGGGGTCGCCCCTACCATTCGTCACATCTTCAGAATCGCATCCATCGCCGCCGACGTGTGCCGCAGCATGACCTCCGGCGCGTTCCGGTAGACCCCGAACTCCCCGGTCAGATAGTCGTCATACCCGATCTCCCGGATCGCCCCCATCACCTTCGGCCAGTTCACGTCCCCCTGCAGCAGGTAGGTGAACCCCGTGACGTTCCCGATGCCCGTCTTGAAATCCTTGAGATGGATCTTGCGAATCCGCCTGCCGAGCGACCGGATCCAGTGCTCCGGGTAGCCATAGACCAGGACGTTCCCCACGTCGAAATAGGCCCTCACCGCGTCGCTCTGGAATTCGTCCACGTACCGGCAGAAATCCACCGGGCTGAGGAGGAACTTGTTCCAGACGTTCTCGATGCAGAGGCAGACCCCCGCCCGCTCCGCCGCCGGGACCAGCTCCCGGAGGACGCCCTGCGACCGCGCCCACGCCTGCTCGTAGGTCACCTCCTCGTTCACCACCGCCGGCACCACCAGCACCGCCGCCGCCCCCATCCCCTTCGCCCCCTCGATCGCCTTGCTCACCAGCGCCTGCCCCTTCTCCCGCACCTTCGGGTCCGGGTGCGACAGCGGGTTCTTCCAGGCCCCGGCCATCACGCTCCCGATCTCCACCCCGGCCCGCTGAGACGCCGCCCTCAGCGCCGCCACGTCCTCCGGCGTGCTGTTCAGGTGGAACCACCCCCCCTCGTCAGCCGCCACGACCTCCACCCCGTCAAACCCGGCGTCCTTGTGTTTTCGCAGCACCTGCTCGAACGTCGCGTCTCCGTACCCCCCCACCAGCACCATGCCCTTCTTCATGTCCGTGTCTCCCATGAAAAGATAAAAGCGGGGTCGGGGGCCGGGGGTCGGAGGAAAAAGGCTCATGATCTTTGCTTTTCCTGACCCCTGATCCCTGGCCCCTGGTTTTGCTTTTAAATGGACGTGCTAATGTAACTCTGGGCCCTGAAAAAGGCAAGTGGGAATTGACCTCAGTCCCCGCGCCAGGATGAGCTTTTTTTCTTGCGTCACGCAGGACATGGCGTTAGTATTCAACGCCCCGCACAACTGAACGATTCACTTTTTGTCTCACAGGTTGACGGCATGGGCTCCTGCTACGACGATCTCTGCGCACTGGTCGCGGAACTCCTGAAAATAGGGAAAGACGCTCATCTCTCCCCGGATGTTCTGAAGGCCTGGTCTGACGAGGCGACGAAGGTCGGCGAGCGGCTGAAGGAGCGCCATTCCCTGCCCGAGGAGAGCAAGCGCAACCTTCAGTTGAACCTGATCAACCGCCTGGGCCAGCAGGATGTCTGGAAGATGGACCTGCAGGATTTCTTCGACATGGCCGTCGTCTCCATCCGGGAGAGCCTCGGCTACTACAACGTCTCCATCTTCAGGATAGATGAAACGAGCCAGGACCTGGTCCTGACCGCCCACGCCGGCGCTTACCGGGGGCGGGTCTCGAAGGGCTACCACCAGGGCATAGACAGGGGGATGCTGGGCTGGGTGGCCCGCAACGGACGGATGCTCCTGACCAACGACGTGAGCCGGGAGCCGGCCTACCTCGCGGTGGAGGGACTGGCCACGAAGTCCGAGATCTGCATCCCCATCCTGATCGAAGGAAAGATTGAAGGGGTGCTCAACGTGGAGAGCGACGTGGTCGGGGCCTTCGACCAGGGGGACGTCGTGGCCCTGGAGACCCTGGCCCAGCAGGTTGCGGACGTCGTGCAGATGCGCCGCACGAACCAGGCATTCGACCTCCTCAAGGCGGAGATCCGGCACAGCTTCGGCCAGTTCATCGGCCGGAGCGAGGTCATGCGCAAGGTCTTCGACCTCATCAGGACCGTCGCCAGGAGCGACATGATCGTCCTCATCCGGGGGGAGACGGGCACGGGGAAGGAACTGGTCGCGCGGGCCATCCACGCGGAGAGCCGCCGGAAGGACAGGCCATTCATCGCGGTCAACTGCGCCGCGCTGCCGGAGAGCCTGTTCGAGAGCGAGCTGTTCGGGCACGAGCGGGGGGCCTTCACGGGGGCGGACCGGCGGCGGGTCGGGAAGATGGAGATGGCGCGGGGAGGGACGCTGTTTCTGGACGAGATCGGCGAGATCCCCTACCCCTTGCAGGCCAAGCTCCTGAGGGCCATCGAGGGGCAGGCGTTCACGCGGGTGGGCGGGGAGCAGGAGATCCAGGTGGATGTCCGCATCCTGTCGGCGACCAATCAGCCACTGGAGGAACTGGAGCAGCAGGGGCGGTTCCGGCGCGACCTCTATTTCCGCCTGAACGCCGTGCAGATTCACCTCCCCCCCCTGCGGGAGCGGATCGAGGACCTCCCCCTGCTGGCGGCCCACTTCCTGAGGGAGGCGTGCGCCAGGCTCGACAAGCGGATCGACGCCATCGCCCCCGCCGTCCTGGCCGCCCTGACCGCCTACGCCTGGCCGGGGAACATCCGGGAGCTGGAGAACGCCATCGCGCGGGCCGCGCTGATGGAGCAGACCTCGTGCCTGTCACAGATCGACCTGCCCCAGGTAAAGAACCCCGCAGCAGAGCTGCGGGGCATTAAAACCCAAAACCCCTAAAACGGCAGCTCTAACTGCATATTACTGCTCTGGTGCTGATGATAGGTAATGTACTTGCGGATCAAATCGGTAGTCACTTCATCCCCTACCCACCGAAC
>SICM01000025.1 GCA_009694805.1 Candidatus Latescibacterota bacterium | reverse complement strand
CACGGTCGGTATCCTGCCGGTGTCTTCGTGACCGATGAGCAAATGGCCCGGATCAAACTGAAGCCTCATCTGTTTCGCGAGGACTGGAACTACACGATTCACCCTAATACTTGAAAATGGAATTAGTCAGTTACTCCGTCATAGGCCCGTAATTCGGATTTCACCGTCCAAAATAGCCGAAAGGTGCGGAAGATAGGGGCGCACAGCCTATTTGCGACCCGGTGTCGCAGATCATACAGGAGATACATTTCATGACCTCTCAGCCCGCGCAGCAACCGACCCGAGGGAAGACTTTGAAGGTGGGGATCGTCGATCTGATCGAAAAACAGCCGAACGGCACCTTTTACGCCAAAATGCTCAACCCGAACTTCGCCTCGATCATGCCGCAGGTCGTTGCCGTATGGGTGGAACAGATGGGCCATACCGTGGAGTACGTCACCTACACCGGGCTCGAGGATTTGCGTGAGGAACTGCCCCGTGACATCGACGTCCTGTTCATTTGCGCCTTCACCCAGGCCGCGTACCTGGCCTACAGCATCTCGAATTACTACCGAAAGCAGAACGTCGTGACAATCCTGGGGGGGCCCCACGCCCGCGCGTATGCGGAGGACGCCAGGGAACACTTTGACTACGTCGTCGGCATGGCCGACCAGACGCTGATCCACGACCTGCTCCAGGACCCGTCACCGAACCCGCAGGAGGGCGTTCTGCTCAGCGTCCCGCGACAACCTGAGACGCTTCCCGGCGTGCGCGAACGGTGGAAGTTCATCCAGCATAACCTGGACAAGACCCGGATCATCCACGTCGTCCAGATGATCGGCAGCCTCGGCTGCCCCTATACGTGCAGTTTCTGCATCGACTCGCAGGTGGACTATCAGACCCTGTCCTACGACCAGATTCGCGAGGATCTGGTCTTCCTTCAGAAGCTGCCCTCCCCCCCGAAGGTGAGCTGGTTCGACCCCAACTTCGGCGTCCGGTTCGACGACTACCTGGAGGTCATCGAGTCTGCGGTCAGGCCCGGAGGTCTCGAATTTGCCTGCGAAAGCAGCCTGTCCCTGTTGAGCGAACCCCACCTGAAGCGGATGAAGAAGAACAATTTCACCGTCGTGCTGCCGGGGATCGAGTCGTGGTTCGGGTTCAACGACAAATCCAAACAGCGGAACAACATGGGCATGGAGAAGGTCCGGGCGGTGGCGGACCACATCAACCTGGTGATGCGTTACGTCCCGTACATTCAGACTAACTTCATCTTTGGCCTGGATTCCGACGAGGGGCCGATGCCCTTTGAGCTGACCAAGCGGTTCCTGGACCTGGCGCCGGGGGTCTATCCCAACTATTCGCTGCTGACGGCATTCGGGAATTCCGCCCCGCTCAACCACCAGTATCAGGCCGAGGGCCGGGTGATCGATGTCCCATTCCAGTTTCTGGACGGCTATTCGGCGCTCAACGTCCGCCTGAAGAACTACGCTAATATCGAATTTTTCAATCACCTGATCGACCTGATGGAGTATACGATTTCAGCCTCCATGATCTGGAGGCGTTTCCGGGCGAACCGCTCTTCCCTCTCCAGATGGATGAACCTGATCCGGGCGCTCTCCTCCCAGAAAAGTGGCACAGGGAAATATATCGAAGTCCGAAACCGGCTGACCGATGACCCCGAGTTTCAGGCATTTTACGCGGGGGAGACGACGAAGCCGCCCTCCCTCTATCTCCACAAGATCAAGACCTCGTTGGGCCCCTTCTACGAGCACCTGCCTGCCAAGGTGGTGAACTATCTGGAACGGGGGGAGCCGCAGAGTTCCAGGGTGTCCAACTCGCTCATCGCTTGAGATCCGCGCCATAGTGCCCTTTTTTAAGCAGGTCATCTGTGTGTAAGGAGGAAGTCCCCTTGGAACTTCTGAAAGAGCTCTGCGAGACCCCCGGCATCCCGGGTCGGGAGGAGAAACTCCGCGCCATCGTCCGGCGCGAACTGGAGGGGGTTGTGGACGAGATGCGCGTGGACACGCTGGGCAACCTGATCTGCGTCAAGCGCGCGGCGGGCCGGAAGAAGCTGATGATCGCGGCGCACATGGACGAGATCGGGTTCATGGTCTCCTACGTGGATGACAAGGGGTTCATCCGCCTGGTACCCCTGGGAGGACACGATCCCCGCAACATGATGGCGCAACGGGTCACGGTGCAGGGGAAGCAGGACCTGGTCGGGCTGCTCTACCCGGGGCAGAAACCGACGCACCTGCTGACCGACGAGGAGCGCAAGCAACAGCCGAAGGTGAGCGACTTCTTCGTGGACGTGGGGCTGCCCGGCGAGCGGGTGAAGGAACTGGTGCCGGTGGGCAGCCCGGTGACCCTGCTGCGCGACTTCGTGGAGGTCGGGGATTCGGTGTCGTGCAAGGCGATGGACAACCGTCTCGCGGTTTACATCATGATCAAGGCCATGCAGCAGGCCAAGCGGTTCGCGTTCGAGACGGTGGCGGTCGCGACCTCGCAGGAGGAGGTCGGGCTGCGGGGGGCGGAGGTGAGCGCATTCGGGGTGGAACCGGACGTGGGGGTGGCGCTGGACGTCACGCTGGCCGTGGACCTCCCCGGCGTGCCGGACCACGAGCGGGTCACGCAACTCGGCGGGGGGACGGCGATCAAACTGATGGACTCGTCTCACATCGCCCATCCGGGTCTCGTCGAGGCGTTCAAGACCCTCGCGGAGAAGCGGGGCATCCCGTACCAGTGGGAGGTCCTCCCGCGCGGGGGGACGGACGCGGGGACCATGCAGCGCATCCGCGCCGGGGTACCCGTCATCACCCTGTCCACGCCCACGCGCTACGTGCACACGTCGATGGAGATGGTGAGCAAGGCGGACATCGAGGCGTCGGTGAACCTGATGCAGGCGTTCGTCGAGGAGGGGGACAGCGCGGATCTGACGCTGAAGTAGATAGACCCTCATCCACCCCCATACCCCTCCCTCTCCCGATTCGAATGTCGAATACCCAATTCGCAATTCGCAATTCGCAATTCGTATTTCTCTCAGGAGTCCCTCTCATGCCCGACCGATTGCGCCTGGCCGTGGTGGGCTGCGGCAGCGTGTCGAAGCTCCACTTGAACGGGATTCAGAAGTGCGACCGGGCCGAACTCGCCGCCGTCGTCAGTCGCGATGAGGGCCGGCGCAACGCCGCAGCGAGCGCCTATGCCGCGCCCCGCGCCTACGGCGTCTACGAGGAGGCCCTGGCCGATCCCGATGTCGATGCCGTGGTCCTCTGCACCCCCAACCACCTCCACCTCGCCCAGGCGATGGCCGCGTTCCAGGCGGGCAAGCACGTCCTGGTCGAGAAGCCCATGACCGAGGGCTACGCGGACGGCCTGGCCCTCGTATCGGAGGCGGAGCGCCGGGGCCTGACGCTCATGTCCGCGCAGTGCTGCCGCTTCCTGGCCGTCTTCCGGAAGGCCCGCGAGGTCCTCCGGTCGGGGCAGGTCGGAAAGCCCCTCCATTTTCTCTACACCATGACCTATTTCCGGGAGACGTTCCCTTCCTGGTACCGGGACTCCCGGAGCGTCCTGATGGAGAGCTCGGGGACGCACACCTTCGACTTCTTCCCCTGGGTGGCCGACGCGCGCCCGGTCCGGGTCTACGCCACGGCCCACAACAACAGCGCCGACCATACCGGGGAGGACGACTTCATGGCGAGCATCGCCCTGGACAACGGGGCCCACGCCGCCAACTACGACTCCTTCTGCTCGAAGGAGATCCGCAGGGACATGATCATCGTATGCCAGCGCGGGTCGATGGGGATCGATCCCTGGCACACGCTCCGGCTGGACGGCCAGCCCATCGTGGAGGAGCCCCGGGACCGCGCCTATCAGAACGCCTTCGACGGGCAGATGGCCGAGTTCGTGGACGCGGCGCTGACCGGGCGGGAGCCGGAGTCCGCGGGCCGGCAGATCCTCCCCTCCCTGGCCGTGCTGGAGGCGGCGCGGGAGTCGGTCCGGACAGGGCAGGCCGTGGAGATCCCGTCCGACAGGAGAGGCGGATGAAATCCGGAGCAGGCGGGCGCCGTGAGCGTATCGAGGGATAGACGTATCACGAATCACGCGGGACAGGGGTGATGAGGAGAATTCGATGAAGAAAGAGATGAGCTCCAAAGAGCGGGCGCTGACGGCCTTCGCCCGGCAGGAGCCGGACCGGGCGCCGATCAACTACTTCGCGAATCCCGGCATCGACCGGCGACTCAAGGGGCATTTCGGCCTGGCCGGGGACGACCACGAGGGGCTGCGGCAGGCGTTGCGGGTGGATTTTCGACCCGTGAACCCGCCCTATATCGGCCCGAAACTGCACGCGGACACCCCGGGGCGCACCGTGGACATGTGGGGGATTCATCGCCGCTGGATTGAACACGAGTCGGGGGGGTACTGGGACTACTGCGACTTTCCGCTCAAGGACGCGACGCTGGGTGAGGTGGAGGCCTGGCCCATGCCGTCGCCGGATCATTTTGACTATGCGTGGGTCGTCGAACAGTGCCGGCGCATGCAGGGGTATTGTATCGTCACGGGGAACCCGGGCACGGGGGACATCGTCAACAGCACGGGGATGATCCGCACAATGGAACAGGTGCTGGTGGACCTGATGACGGATGAGCCTGCCTGTCTGCGCTACATCGCGCGGAAGATCGAGGCCCAGCTGGAAGTCACCCGGCGGACGCTGGAAGCCGCGAAAGGGGGGATCGACGCGCTCTGGATGGGAGAGGACCTCGGCACGCAAAGGGGGCCGCTGATGAGGCTCGACCTCTATCGTAAGCACATCCGTCCCCATCACCAGAAGTTCGTGGACCTCGCCGGGTCTCACGGCATCCCGGTGGTGATCCACTCCTGCGGGTCCAGCAGCTGGGCGTTCGACGACTTCATCGAGATGGGGATTCGTGTCGTGGACACACTCCAGCCGGAGGCGAAGGACATGTCGCCCGCGTACCTGAAGGAGCGTTTCGGGGACCGGCTGGCGTTTCACGGATGCATCTCCACCGCCGGGCCGGTGGCCAGGGGGACGGTCCAGGACACGGTTCAGGATGTGCGCGAGACGCTGGCGGTCATGATGCCGGGCGGAGGCTATGCGCTCGCGCCGACGCACCAGTTGCAGGACAACTCCCCTACGGAGAACGTCGTGGCGATGTACGAGGCGGCGTATCGGCACGGGCGGTATTGACAGAGGCGTGGACGTGAAACCTGGAATCTCCGGAAGGCCCAACATCGTCCTGATCTTCTCGTGCTCGCACAACGCGCGCTTCATGGGGTGCGCGGGGGACGGGGTCGTGCAGACGCCTCATCTGGACGCCCTGGCCGGGGAAGGGGTGCGGTTCACGGATGTCCACTGCACGTTTCCCATGACGGTCCCCTCCCGGATGGGGTTTCTCACCTCGCAGTATGCGGATGACATCGAGGCATGGGAGGTCGGGTCGGTCCTGGCCCCGGACGTCCCGACGTTCGCGCATCTCCTCGGGGCGGCGGGGTACGAGACGGTCCTGTGCGGAAAGATGCACTTCCAGGGGACGGATCAGTTTCACGGGTTTGAGAAGCGGCTGGTGGGGGACCCCCTGAAGGCGCTGTCGCCGGAGATCGAAGGCGCCGGCGGGAACCGGACCACGGCGCAGGTCAAGTATGCAGTCCAGGTCTCCGGCCACGGGAAGACGGGGTTTCAGGCGTTCGATCAGGCGGTGACGGAGAAGACGTGTGAATTCATCTCCGCTCATCGGGCGACGGACAGGCCGTATTGCTTAGTGAGCAGCCTGATCCTGCCGCGCAACCCGCTGATCTGTTCGAAAGACCTCTTTGACCATTATAGGGACCGAATCCCTCCGCCGGCCCCGATGTCGAAAGCGTACCTGGACAGGCTTCACCCGGCCATGATCAAGTGGCGGGAGCGACGGGGGGTGTTCGACCTGACCCCGGAGCAGAACCGGAGGGGGCTGGCGGCCTACTACGGGCTGGTCACGGAACTGGACCGGAACGTGGGCCGGATCGTGGATGGCGTCCGGTCTTCGCCGGAGGCCGAAGACACGGTGATCGTCTACTGCGCGGACCTGGGTGACATGGCCTGCGAGCACGGCCTGTGGTGGAAGAGCAACTTCTACAACGGCACGGTGCGCGTGCCCCTGATCGTCTCGTGGCCAGGAAGGTTCGCGCCGGGCAGGGTGGTGGACGCCGTGGCCAGCCTGGTCGACGTGGGGCCGACCCTTCTGGACATCGCGGGCGCAGGGCCGATGCCGGACGTGCCGGGGAGGAGCCTCGCCGGGTTTCTCAAAGGGGAAGAAGTGGCCGACTGGCCGGACGAGGTCTTCTCCGAGTTCAACGGCCTGCTGGGTGACCAGCCGTCCTGCATGATCCGCAGCGGCCCGTGGAAGCTGACCTACTACCACGAGTTCAGGTCCTACCAGCTCTTCAACCTGAAGGAGGACCCGGAGGAGATGCGCGACCGGAGAGACGACCCGGCGTGCCGGGAGGTCGCGGGAGGACTCCTGGAGAAGATCCACCGGAGATGGTCCGCGGAGCGGATGCTGGAAGGCATCGCCCGGAAGCAGCGGGCGAGACGGACCGTGGCCGGCTGCGGGCACCCGCTGATCCCTCACGCGGTGACGCACTTCACCGCGCCGGAGGGGAGCAACGCGTTCGATTTCGGGCAGATCGAAAAAAGACATGATCCGCAGCAGATGTGAAGGGAAGGAAGGGTGATCCAATGAACCTGGAGATCGGGATTGCGGGGTGGATCCTCAGCGGGGAGATCCTGCGGGAGAAGACCCTGACGCTGCTGGAGTTTCCGAAGGTATGCGCGTCCTACGAGGTGAAGACCGTGGAACTCTGCTCGGCGTTCTTCGCGAGCCAGGAGGCCCGGTATCTGAACGAGCTGCGCAAGGCCCTGGAGGACAACGGCCTGTCGGTCCGGAACATCGCCGTGGACATGGGGAACATCGCCGGCGCAGACGCCGCCACGCGGCGTACGGACCTGGAGGCGCTCAAGCAGTGGTTCTACACGGCCTCGGCGCTGAAGTCCGCGGCCATCCGGATCAACACCGGGCACGCGGAGGACGAGGGGGCCATGGGGCGGGTGATCGAAGGGTACCAGGAGCTGGTTCGGGTGGGGGAACAGGCCGGGGTGAAGCTGCTGATCGAGAACCACGGCGGCGTGTCGTCCACCTCCGGGAACCTCGCCCGGATCCTGACGGCGATGGACACGCCCTGGTTCGCCACCTGCCCGGACACGGGGAACTTCCCGGACGGGGACTGGGAGGCGGGCGTGCGGACGCTGGCCCCCAGGGCCTTCTCATGCCACGTGAAGGCGTTCAATTACAGCGCAGACGGCCGGCAGTCGTGGAAGGGGCGGGACGGGCAGGTGCGGGAATACGACCTGAAGAAGAGCCTGGCGCTCCTGAAGGAGGCCGGGTACCAGGGCCCGCTGTGCCTGGAGTCGGGCGCATCCACGACCACACGGGAGAGTATTCGGGACGGCATCGCCTATCTCAGGGAGCTGACGGGGAAGATCTAAAGGAAATTGCAGGGCCATCGTAGCGCGGGAATGAAGTTCCCGCGCTACCTGGTGTACGCCCGATAAATCGGGCTTTTTCAGCTCGCCGGGCGCGTCCAGGTAGCACGGAGATTGATCTCCGTGCTACGGGGTGACTAGGAGGACGAGCAGGTGTCCTGGCAGATCAGACACGTGACGCACGAATCCCCGGAGCAGGAGAGACAGGGGGTCCTCCGGTTCTGGAGCGGGGACTATGCGTGGGCCACGCAATCCCGCCTGGAAGCGCCGTGGGGGGATGAGACCTACGGGTTCGCAGGGGCGTTCGCGGGGGACCGGTGCGTGGGGACCACGTCCTACACGATCTCCCGGCGCGGGCAGGGGATTCTGTCCCAGGTGTTCACGGATGAGGCGTTCCGGGGGCAGGGGATCGGGGCCGCGACGGTCCGGGAGGCGGTGGAGACGTTCCGGAGGCGCGGGGCGAGGGCGGTCTACCTGGCCGCGTGGCGGGAGTGGGTCCGGGAGATCTACCGGAAGGTCGGGTTCGTGCGTGTCGGGACGATGGGAGAGCGCCACGCGTTCAAGCTGACGCTGAGCCCGTCGGGGGAGGACGAGAACCTGTTCCGGGCCGGCCAGCGGACGACGTTCCGTCCGATGGCGGCGGGGGACCAGGCGGACCTGTCGGCGCTGTTCAATGTCCGGCATCCGGGCGTGGTGAAACACTACGATCTGGGCTGTTTCCTGGGCTCGCATTTCGAAGGGGAATTCGTCACGCTCCGGAGACAGGTGGACCGGGAGGGGTTTCGGGCGATGACGCTGGACGGGGAGGAGACGATCCTGGGGTTCGGGACCGTGGTCCCTTCGTCCCGCCGGCACGAGGGCCATACCGGCATCCTGGACCTCCTGATCCATCCGCTCTACGCGAACCTGTGGCCGGACATGCTGGATGCCCTGGAGCGGGACTGCGGGCTGGAGCGTCTGACGGTCTGCGCGGCGGATTCAGAGGCGGAGAAGATCCGGGCGTTCGAACGCGCAGGGTACCGGGAGGTTGAACGGCTCGAAAGACAGGTCAAGATCGGGATGGATTACCACGACCTGACGGTATATGAGAAGAAGATCTGACATTTTTTTCGATGAGGAATCTTTATGAAGGCCGCGTGGGACTGGCACATGCCCAGAAAGACGGAGGAGGATGAGAGGGCCGTCGTCGCGTTCGCGCACGCGTGCGGGTTCGACACGCTGATCCTCTCCAACCCGACGGAGGGGTTGGTGAAGGGTGGGAGGGATCTCGGCGTCCGGGTGGTGGCGGTGGTGTCGCCCAACGCGACGGGCCCCTTCTCGGAGCAGCACCCGGAGTGCCTCCAGGTCGTGCTGCCCGTGGAGGAGGCCATCGCCGCCGGGGTCTCGGACTGTGCGCCGCCGGGCTACCAGCAGACCTCCTACCGATGGTTCTCCATCGTCCAGCCGAACCGCCTCCTCTGCTATGAACACCCCGCATCCAGGGAGGCGTTGAAGGCGCGCGTGCGGGCGGCGCTGGCCGTGGCCGACGGAGTGGCCTTCGACGGGTTCGGATTTCAGAACCACTACGCCTGCTTCTGCGACCTGTGCCGGGGCATCCGGGAGCGGATGATGGTGGAGACGGGGGAGATGGAGGAAGGCGAGGCCATCCGGCGGATGTCGGAGGAGAGCCTGGTGGATGTCTCTCACTTCCTCTATCTCTGCGCCAAGGACGCCAAACCGGATGCGCTCGTGACCAACCACATCTGGCCGCCGTTCAACCCGAACCCCTACTATGGGAACCGCCTGAGGCTGGACTACGGCACGCAGACGATCTCGTGGTTCTACCGGCCCGCCTGGAGCATCGAGCGGGTGGCGTTCGAGGCCGCGGAGATGAAGCGGCTGGAGGACCCCAGCGCCAACACCTTCGTGCCGTTCATCGGGGCCTACGGGGACCCGTATCAGGTGCGGTCCGCAGACCGTCTGGCGCAGGAACTGGAGGTCGCGGGTAGGTACGGGCACGTGGTCCTCTGCACGCTGGAGGCGCCCCGAAAATACCCTGAGATCTTTGATGTGGTCAAAGCGGCGCTGGCGAAGATCGCCTGACCAAAACGTCCCTCAGGGCGCCAGGACAATCCGCAGATGATACGGGAGATGAGGAGTACCTGTGCTTACCTTGGCTCAGAAGCAGACCTTTGAAGAGACGGGATACCTGGTCCTGGAGGGGGTGGTCCAGGGGGAACTGCTGGAGGCCATGCGGCGCGAGGCGCGGGCGCTGATGGCCTCGGAGCCGCCGGAGGTGGGCCGGCGCGTCTGGCACGAGCGGGCGCTGTTCCGGCGGCGGGCGTTCCGGGAGGCGCTGGACGTGGCCGCGCTGATCGAGGCGGAGCGGGACCTGATCGGGGAGGACGTGCAGCTCCTGGCGCTGGACCTCCTGATCGCCCGACCGGGCCAGGGGAAGGTGGGCTGGCACCGGGATGTCAGATTCGTCTGCAATAAGACGCTTTCGATCAACACCGGCATCTACCTGGAGGACATGACGGAGGAGATGGGACTGCTTCGGGTGCTGCCGGGTAGCCACCGGCGGGAGGAGGGGCCGGGCCGGACGGATGCGGACCCCCTGCCGGGGGAGGTGCGCGTGCCGGCCCGGGCGGGGGATGCCGTGTTCTTCGACGCGGGGCTGTGGCACACGGGCGACCAGAACCGTTCCGGGAAGGACCGCGCAGGGCTGTTCGCCTACTTCGGGCGCTACTGGATCAAGCGGATGGACAACTATTTCACACAGCCCCTGCTGGCGGACCTGCTGCAAACGACCGACCCGATGAAGCGGCAGTTGCTCGGTCTGGGCCTGCGGTCGGGCGTGCCGAGCTACCACGGGGACGACGAGCGCTACAACCGGCGCGGGGAGGCGGGGATCGACTTCCCGTCGGAGACGATGAAGTAATCTCATACACTCGGGAGCAGGACCATGGAAGCTCGATTTGAAGTTCGCGATCAGGCATTCAGAAAGTATGTGGGCGAAGGCGTCACGATAGAACATCTGGCCACGGGGTTCCAGTTCACAGAGGGACCCGTCTGGCTGAGGGGTGAAAAGGATCTGCTGTTCAGCGACATCCCCAGCAGCCGGATCGTGCGGTATCGGTTTGAAGCAGACGGCCCGCACGTCACGACCTACCGCCACCCGAGCGGCAACGCCAACGGTCACACGCTCGACCGGCAGGGGCGGCTGGTGTCGTGCGAGCACAGTGGCCGGCGGGTGTCCCGGACGGAGGCGGACGGCAGGGTGGACGACGTGGCGGCGCGCTTCGAAGGGAAGCGGCTGAACAGCCCGAACGACGTGGTGGTCAAATCGGACGGCGCGGTCTATTTCACGGACCCGCCCTACGGCCTGAAGAACTACACCGAGGGCAAGGAGCTGGCCGTCAACGGGGTCTACCGGGTCGCGCCGGACGGGGCGATGACCCTTCTGGCGGAGGACTTTGAGCGGCCCAACGGGCTGGCGTTCTCGCCGGATGAGTCCATTCTCTACATCGACGACTCGGCGCACCGCCACATCCGGGCGTTCGACGTGCGGGCCGACGGGACGCTGGCGAATGGCCGGCTCTTTCTCGACATGGCGCACGAGGACAAGGGCTCGCCCGACGGGATGAAGGTGGACGTGGAGGGGAATGTCTGGTGTACGGGGCCGGGGGCAGTCTGGCTGATCACGCCGGACGCGAAGGTGCTGGGGCGCATCGTCTGTCCCGAACAGCCGGCCAACCTGGCGTGGGGGGACGATGACGGGCGCTCGCTCTACATCACCGCCCGGACGAGTCTCTACAGGCTACGCACAGAGGTGCAGGGGATCAGAGTTTAAAACCAGAGGCTCTCATGTCATCCTATCCTAATCTTCTCCTCATCACCACCGATCAGCAGCGCGGGGATGCCCTCGGCGCGGACGGAAACCCGGCCATCCGCACCCCCGTGCTCGACGGGCTGGCCAGAAGCGGCGTCTCCTTCAGGGCGGCCTACAGCGAGGCGCCGGTCTGCGTGCCGATGCGCTCGTGCTGGATGCTGGGACAGCATCCGCTCACCCTGGGGCAGAACCGGTGGCGAAGCCGGCCGTTCCCGCCGGGACAGACGCTGTCAGACCATCTGGGCGCGGCGGGCTATCGCTGCGGGGTCTTCGGGAAGCGGCACTTTCATCCCGTGAAGGAGGCCTACGGCTTCCACGAGATGCAGGTCCACGAGTCGGGCCGGATGCCGGAGGAGATGGACGACGACTACCTGGCCTGGCTGCGACGCCACACGGACTGGGGGGGCTACTCGCGGGCGCACGGGGTGGGGAACAACGATGTGTTCGCGGCGCCGTCCGCGATCCCGGAGCCGGAGTACGTCTCTTCCTGGGTCGCGCGAGAGACGGCCCAGTTCCTCGAACGGCACGCCCGCGACCGGAAGCAAGAGCCGTTCTTCTGCTGGTGCAGCTTCAACAAGCCCCACTCGCCCTACGACCCGCCCCGTCCGTTCGACACGCTGTACCGACCGCAGGACGTGCCCGCCCCCCACCTGATGCCGGGAGGGGTGGCGGACGAACTGCCGGTCAACCAGCGGCGCATCCTGCACTACACCTGGCAGACGATCGGGGAGGCGCAGATGCGCACGTCCAAGGCCTACTATTATGGCATGATCACCCACATCGACGTCTGCGTGGGGCGGGTGCTGCAGGTCCTGGACCGGCTCGGCCTGCGCGAAGACACGGTCATCGCCTTCACCTCGGACCACGGGGACATGATGGGGGATCACAACCAGTATTTCAAATCGACCTTCTACGAGGGGTCGGCCCGCGTGCCTTATATCGTGAACGTGCCGGACGCCTGGCGGGAGAAGCGGGGGATCGTGCGGTCAGGGCGTCAGGAAGAGCCGGTGGGCGTCTCCACGCTGATGCCGACGCTGCTCGACCTGGCGGGCGTGCCGGGACCGGAGACGGCTTCGGCGGATTCCCTGTTCCCCATGCTCCAGGGGGGGGCGCGCCGGGAGATGGGGAGGTCATCGCGGCGTATGACCTCATGCCCGGCGCAGCGGGTCATTCGGCGATGCGCCGGTGGGACCGGTTCAAGTACATCTACTGGCAGCCGGGGGACCACCGGCAACTGTTCGACGTGGAGGCAGATCCGGGCGAATTGACGAACCTGGCCGAACAGGCGGCGTTCAGGGGCCTGGCCGAGGAGGCGCATCGGCGTCTTGAAAAGCGTCTCGCAGAGTTCCCCTTCGGGAGGGACGAGGTGCTGATCGACGGCCGGCTGACCGGCGCGCCGTTCGACCCGCCGGAGAACTGGCACCCGCCGATCAAAGGGCCGTGGGGGAGGAGGGGTTTTTAACGTACAGGAAAGAGGTCGATATGACGAAAGAAGAGATCTACGAGTTCGATCTGAACGGATACATCGTCTACCGGGATCTCCTGTCGACTGAAGACATAGTCCGGATGAACCGGATCATCGACGCGGACCAGGCGGGCAAGGAGGCCGCGAACAGCTTCCACTTCTCGTTTCTGGATCTGGACCCGTGCTTTCTGGACGTGATGGCGCATCCCAGGACGCTCCAGATCATCCGCGTGATGGTCGGGGACTGGCTGCGCCTGGACCACGCGTACGGGCTTCAGTTGACGCAGGCGATGGAGGTCCGGGAGAACCTGCACGGGGGACCGAGGGCGGACCAGGGCGAGCATCAATACCAGTGGCTGGACGGAAAGATGTACAACGGCCTGATCGTGGTGATGTATGCCCTGGCGGACGTGAACCCGGGAAACGGGGGGTTCATCTGCGTGCCGGGGAGCCACAAGGCGAACCTGGTCCACCGCCCGCCAGTGACCTCCCACCTGGTGGTGAACCCATCGCTGAAGGCGGGGGACATGCTGGTCTTCACGGAGGCGCTGGTACACGGGACCCGGCGCTGGCAGGGGGATCATCGGAGGCGCTCGCTGCTCTACAAGTATTCGCCGGGCTACTCGACGTGGGCAGACTATGAGGGGATGCAAAAGTTTCGCGACATGGCGAAGAATGACCTTCAACGGGACCTGCTCAGGCCGCCGAGGGTGGGGGGACGAACGCCGCTGAACTTCCCGGAGGTGACGCCATGAGTCTGATCGGCCTGCCCAAGCACGAAATCGACACCCCGGCGCTGCTCGTGGACCTGTCCGCCCTGGAGCGCAACATCGAGCGGATGGCGCGCATCATCGTCCGGGAGGCGGGGGTGCGCTGGAGGCCGCACACCAAGGGGATCAAGACGCCCGCCATCGCCCACATGCTGCTGAGGGCGGGGGCCAGCGGCGTGACCTGCGCCAAGCTGGGCGAGGCGGAGGTCATGGCGGCGGCGGGCGTCCGGGACATCCTGATCGCCAACCAGATCGTGGGGGCGCAGAAGATCGCCCGCCTGGTCAACCTGCGCCAGCGCGCGGACGTGGTGGTGGCCGTGGATGGCGTGGAGAACATCGAGGCCCTCGACCGGGCCGCCCGTGAGAAGGGGGTCCGGCTGCGCGTGGTCATCGAGGTGAACGTGGGGATGAACCGGGCAGGCGTGGAGCCGGGGGCGCCGACGCTGGCCCTGGCAAAAAGGGTCGCGGCCCTGCCGGGCCTCCAGTTCGCGGGGGTGATGACGTGGGAATCGTCGGCCCTGCGGATCAAGGAAGAGGAGGAGAAGCGGCGGGTCGTGTTAGAAGCGCTTCAGCGGCTCACGGCCACCGCGCAGATGTGCCGGGATGCGGGGCTGCCGGTGGAGATCGTGAGCTGCGGGGGGACGGGGACCTACTGGATGAGCGCCTTCCAGCCGGGCATCACCGAGATCCAGGCCGGGGGTGGCGTCCTGTGCGACCTCAACTACATCCGGAATTTTCACGTGCCGGACCACGAATACGCGCTGACGGTCCTGTCCATCGTGACCAGCCGGCCCACGCCCACGCGGATCATCTTCGACGCGGGGCGCAAGGCGATGAGCGCCGAAGCGGGTCCGCCGGAGCCGGTGGGGATCGCGAACGTGAAGTCAGTGGGGCTGTCCGCGGAGCACGGGAAGATCGAACTGGAAGCGCCGGGCGCGTCTCCGAGGGTGGGGGACAAGATCGAGCTCATCGTGGGGTATGGGGATGTGACAGTGGCCCTGTACGATGTGCTCTACGGGGTTCGCGACGGGAAGGTGGAGGCGGTCTGGCCGATTCTGGGACGGGGGAAATTGCAGTAGGGGAAGACGTGGCACGGTACCTGGGTCTGGACGTGGGGACGACGACGATCACGGCGCTGGCGCTGGACGCAGGCTCGGGGGAGGTGGCGGCGGTCCGGACAATCCCGAACGCGTGCGAGGTGACGTCGGAGGCGGACCGGCAGCGGGGGCGGAGCGAATGGGACGCCGGGAAGATGGTCGCGCTGGCGCAGGCGGCGGTCCGGGAGACTGTCCGAGCGGGCGGGATGGTCCGGGGCATCGGCGTGACGGGGCAGATGCACGGGATGCTGCTCGTGTCGGAGGACGGCGAGCCGGCGGGGCCGTTCGTCGGCTGGCAGGACCGGCGGGGGATGGAGGTGGAGGCGGGGGGAGAGGGGTCGTACGTGGACCGGATGCGGGCGCTGGCCGATGAGAGGGGGGCCTCGGGAAGGGGGTGCCGACCGCGCGCCGGGTACCTGGGGACGACGCTGTTCTGGATGGCGAAGAACGGGGTTTTGCCGGGAGGGCCTTTCACCGCTTCCTTTCTGCCTGATTACGTCGTCGCCGCACTGACGGGAACCCGGCCCGTGACGGACGCGACGGATGGAGCGGGGTCCGGCCTGTTTGACGGGGTGAATCTGCGATGGGAGGAGGAACTGGTCGAGGCGCTGGGGCTTTCGACGGGGATGCTGCCGGAGGTGCGGCCCTCGGGCTCGCGCGCAGGCGGACTGACACGGGACGCGGCGGATGCGACCGGGCTCCCGGAGGGGCTGCCGGTCTGCGTGGCGTGTGGGGACAATCAGGCGAGCTTTGCGGGGAGCGTAGGGGACTACGAGACCGGCCTTCTGGTGAATATCGGGACAGGGGGGCAGATCTCGGCGCATACGAAGCTGGCGCGGGCAACGGAGGGGCTGGAGGCGCGGCCTTACGTGGACGGGAGATACCTGCTGGTGGGGGCCGGGTTGGTCGGAGGGCGGTCGTATGCGTGGCTCCGAGAGGTGTTCCGGGGGGTCGGGCGGGCGTTCTTCGAAGGGAAAGGGGACGAGGATCTCTATGAGGCGATGAACCGGCTGGCGGCCGCCGCGCCGCCGGGGTGTGAGGGGCTGCGGTGCGAACCGCTGTTCACGGGGACGCGCCGGGCGCCGGACCGGCGAGGGACCTGGTCCGGGGTGGGACCGACGAACTTCACGCCGGGGCACATGGCCCGCGCGCTGTTAGAGGGGATCGTGGAGCAGTTCCGGCTGATGTACAGGGAGATGGAGGCGCTGGGGGCAGGGGGCCGGACGCGGCTGATCGGGGCGGGGAACGGCATCCGAAAAAATCCCCTGCTGCAGGAGATCCTGTCGGAGGCGTTCGGGATGCAGATGCAGACGCCGGCGCACACGGAGGAGGCGGCCTTCGGGGCCGCGCTGCTGGCGGCTGTCGGAGGAGGGACATTTCGGGATATGCAGGAGGCGGGGCGGGTGATCCGGTATGTGGAGGGGCAGGGGAGGAGAGACGCTGGGGAGAGATGAGCCTCAACGATTTCTGTTTGACGCGATCAAAGGGAGGTCTGCATGTCCAAAAAACTGAAAGTGGGCATCATCGGGACCGGGGGGATCTCCGGGACGCACATCCCGGGATGGAACGCCTCCGAGCACGCGGAGCTGGTGGCCGGGAGCGACGTGGACGAGGGGGCCCTCAAGCGGTGGGGGGAGCAGCACGGGGTCAAAAAGCTGTCTGCGCGGCCAGCGGACCTGTTCCAGGACCGGGACATCGACATCATCGACATCTGCACCCCGAACAACTACCACGCGCCCCTGGCGGTCGCGGCCCTGGATGCGGGGAAGCACGTGATCTGCGAAAAACCCCTGGCGCCCGAGCCTGCGGCGATTCGGGACATGATCGCGGCCCGCGACCGGTCGGGAAAGCTGTTGATGACCGCGCAGCATTTCCGGTTTCAGGGGAGCGCGAAGGCGATGAAGGCGGAGATCGAGGCGGGGGCGCTGGGGGACATCTACCACGCCCGGAGCTGGATGTTGCGCCGCGCGGCCGCGCCGGTCCGGCCGGGGTTCATCGTGAAGGCGCACAGCGGCGGCGGGCCCTGCATCGACATCGGCGTACACATCCTGGACCTCACGCTCTGGTTCATGGGCAACCCCAGGCCGGTCTCCGTGACGGGGGTGGCGCGCGCGGAGCTGGCCCACCAGAAGGGGGCCTTCAGCGTCTGGGGGGGGGCGATTCCGCCGGCGTTCGACGTGGAGGACTTCGCGACGGCGTTCGTGCGCTTCGAGAACGGGGCCACGCTGATCCTGGAGGTGAGCTGGCTGCTGCACCACGACACGACCGGCGAGGACATGCAGATGTGGCTCTACGGGACCCGGGGGGGGAGCCACTGGCCGAAGTGCGAGATCCTGGAGACGAACTACGCCACCCGGCAGCACTACAACCGGACCCTGAAGATCACCCGGGACGCCATGGAGCCCCACGCCCTGGAGTGCGTGGAATTTGCGCGCGCGGTCGTGGAGGGCGCGCCCTCGCCCGTACCTGCGGAACAGTCCCTTCAGGTCATGGCCATCCTGGACGGCGTGTATCGCAGCCAGAAGTCCGGGGGGGAAGTGAGGTTGGATTAGCGCGAAGAAGGCGTAATTTTCTCTTGACACACCCGTTCCTGTTGGGTATTTTAACTCGCTCCGTCGTTTTCAAGACCGCAGCCATAGCCCTTCATTTGGGAAACGCGCCCATGCTCCTCGATTATGCAAACGTCCTCGTGTTCATGGCCCTGGGGGCGATCTTCATCGTCTTCAACCTGTTCGTCGGCTGGCTGATCCGGCCCAACAACCCGACCCCCGAAAAGCTCACGACCTATGAGTGCGGCGAGGATCCGGTGGGCGGGGCGTGGATCCAGTTCAACATCCGGTTCTACGTGATCGCCCTGATCTACATCATCTTCTCCGTGGAGATCGTCTTCCTCTATCCCTGGGCCATCGTGTTCAAGGAGCTGGGGCTGTTCGCGTTCGTGGAGATGATGGTATTCGTCGGAATCCTGATGGTCGGCCTGGCCTACGCGTGGAAGAAGGGGGACCTGGACTGGGTGAGGCCGGAGACGCCGTATACAAAATCATAATAGCGATCAGCCTTCGGCTTTCAGCTTTCAGCAAAATTGGGTACGTGTTTGGGTTTTAGCTGACCGCTGATAGCTTTCTCTGGTTTTTCTATATGACCCCATCCGAAATTCATCAGCGGCTCAAAGACAAGTTCGGGGATCAGATCCTGGAGTTTGAGGGCGAGGTCGTGGAGCCCACGATCAAGGTGGCGGCCCCGGCCATCGCGAAGGTCTGTCTGTTCCTCCGGGACGAGCCGGACCTGAAGATGGACTCCCTGATGTGCCTGAGCGGGGTGGACGATCCCTCCGGGGACCTGGTCGTCGCCTATCACATCTACTCCATGGTTCATCGGCACCGGATCGCCCTCAAGATCTTCCTCCCCCGCGAGAACCCGGTCGCGCCCACGGTGGAGAACGTCTGGAAGGTGGCCAACTGGCACGAGCGGGAGGCCTACGACATGGTGGGCATCGTCTTCGAGGGACACAGTGACCTGCGGCGCATCCTCTGCCCGGACGACTGGGAGGGGTACCCGTTGCGGAAGGACTACAAGGTCCAGGAATACTACCGGGGCATGAAGGTTGAGGTCTGACATGGCACAGGTTGAGATCATCGATACCGCCGACATCCGAAGCGACGAGATGGTCCTGAACATGGGACCGCAGCACCCGAGCACGCACGGGGTGCTGCGCCTGGAACTGGGGACCGACGGCGAGATCGTCCGGTGGGTGCGGCCCCACCTGGGCTACCTGCACCGGTGCTTCGAGAAGCACGCCGAGAACCTGACCTATCCGCAGGTGATCCCGTTCACCGACCGGATGGACTACATGGCCTCCATGAACAACAACCTCGGATACGTCCTGGGGATTGAGAAGCTCATGGAGATCAAGGTGCCGGAGCGGGTGGAGTACATCCGGGTGATCGTGTGCGAACTGAACCGGATCGCCAGCCACCTGATCTCCTTCGGGACCTACGGCATGGACATCGGGGCGTTCACCCCCTTCCTGTTCGCCTTCCGGGAGCGGGAGCGCATCTTCGACCTGCTGGAGATGACGTGCGGGGCCCGGATGCTCTACAACTACATCTGGGTGGGCGGGGTGTCGCACGACCTGCCGGACGGGTTCATGGAGGCGGCGACGGCGTTCGTCGACGACTTTGCAAAGTCGATTGACGAGTACAACGAACTGTTGTCGGGCAACAAGATCTTCGTCGAGCGCACGGCTGACGTCGGCATCCTCCCCCCGGACATGGCCATCAACTACAACATCACCGGCCCGAACCTCCGGGGCTCCGGGATCAAATGGGACCTCCGGCGGGAGGAGCCCTACTCCATCTACGACCGGTTCGAGTTCGACATCCCGGTGGGCCGGGGGGAGATGGGGACGACCGGGGACTGCTGGGACCGTTACATGGTCCGCATCCTGGAGATGGAACAGAGCCGACGGATCGTCCAGCAGGCCCTCAAACAGATCCCGAAGGGGAACGTCCACGCGGCTATTCCCAAGCAGATCAAGCCCCCCAAGGGGGAGTGTTATTTCAGGACGGAGACCCCGAAGGGAGAGCTGGGGATCTACATCATCAGCGACGGGACGACCAAGCCCTACCGGGTCAAGGTCAAGTCCCCGTGCTTCGTGGCCCTGAGCGTCCTGCCGGAGATCTGCAAGGGGGCGATGATCGCGGACGTCGTCGCCATCATCGGGAGCATCGACATCGTGCTCGGGGAGGTGGACCGTTAGCCTATGCAAGCCCTCGCCCAGTATCTCATCGACACATTTGGCCTTCCCCTCCCGCTTTCGATCCTGTCGCCCCTGCTCGGGTTCGTCGGCGGGGTCATCATCCTGTCGGTGATCGCCCTCCAGGGGATGTACCTCATCTGGATGGAGCGGAAGGTGGCGGCGCACATGCAGGACCGGCTGGGACCGATGCTCGTGGGCGGCTGGCACGGCTGGGCGCAGTCGATCGCCGACGGCATCAAACTCCTGCTGAAGGAGGACATCATCCCGGCCGCGGCGGACCGTCCGCTGTTCCTGCTCGCCCCCCTGGTCGTGTTCGTGGGGACGTTCGCGGCGTTCGCCTGCCTCCCGTTCGGGGACCGGCTGATCATCAGCGACCTGAACGTGGGCATCTTCTACATCGTCGCCGTGACCTCCTTCGTGGTGATCGGGATCATCATGGCCGGGTGGGGGTCCAACAACAAGTGGGCGCTGATGGGCGCGATGCGGTCTGCGGCGCAGATCGTCAGCTACGAGATCCCCATAGGGCTGGCCCTCCTGACCGCCATCATGATGGCCGGCACGCTGAGCATGCAGGAGATCGTGATCGCGCAGGACGGCGGCATTCACCGATGGTTCGCCTTCCGAAACCCCTTCTCCTTCATCGCGTTTGGGATCTACTTCGTAGGCTCCCTGGCGGAGGTGAACCGGACGCCGTTCGACATCCCGGAGGCGGAGTCGGAACTCGTGGCCGGCTACCACACGGAGTACAGCGGGATGCGGTTCTCGTTCTTCTACCTGGCCGAGTACGCCAACATGTTCGCCGTGGCCGCCATCGCCGCCACGCTGTTCCTGGGCGGGTGGCAGGCCCCCTGGGGGGGAAGCGCGCCGCTCTTCGGGGTGATCTGGCTGTTCGCCAAGGCGCACCTCCTCGTGTTCGTGCAGATGTGGCTGCGCTGGACGCTCCCCCGCCTGCGCGTGGATCAGTTGATGTACGTCGGCTGGAAGGTCCTCACCCCGTTCGCATTCGTGAGCGTGGTGGGGACGGGCGTCTGGATGCTGATATTCAAGCAAGGATGACATGAACGGTTATCTCTCCGCAGTCGTCTTCTACATCTTCGCGGGCATCACGGTCCTGTCCGGGGCCATGGTCGTCCTGTCGAACCGGCTGATCTACGCGGCCTTCTCGCTCCTCCTGACCTTCTTCGGCGTGGCCGGGCTCTATGTCTTCCTGGGCGCGGATTTCCTCGCGGCCACGCAGGTGCTCATCTACGTAGGCGGCATCCTGATCCTGCTGCTGTTCGGCGTGATGCTGACGCACCGCATCTCCGACTTCAAGATCCCGGCCACGCGGATTCAGTTCGTGCCCAGCGTCCTGGTCGTGGGCTGCACCTTCGCCCTGCTGCTCACCGTGATCTTCAGGACGCAGTGGCGGACGGTCCAGCAGGCCCCGCCGGAGTACACGGCGGCGGCGATCGGGAAGCTGGTGATGACGACCTACCTGCTCCCGTTCGAGGCGGTCTCCGTGCTGCTGCTGGTGGCCCTGATCGGGGCGGCGACCCTCGCCCGCAGGGACCTCAAACCCGGAGGGGAATCCCCATGACGATCACGCTTCAACACTACCTCGTGGTCGGCGCGCTCCTGTTCTGCTTCGGCATGCTGGCCGTGGCCACGCGGCGGAACGCCGTGAGCGTGCTGATGGGCGTGGAACTGATCCTGAACTCCGCCAACGTCAACCTGGTCGCCTTCTCCCGCTACAGCGACGTGGGGCTCAACGGGCAGGTGATGGCCGTGTTCGTGATCATCCTGGCCGCGGCCGAGGCGGCGGTGGCCCTGGCCATCGTGCTGAACATCTACCGGAACTTCCAGATCGTGGACGTGGACCAGGCCAGCACACTGAGGCAGTAGGCAGAAGGCCGGCGACGGACATCAGGAAGCCCCTCACCTGGGAAAGGTGGGGGGCTTTCTTTTTGGTATCCCTTTTGACTTGACAATCCCTTCATCGCAGGTCGTAAGGCACGACCAAGATCTCATTGCGCAGGTGGGCCACCTGTTCCACGGGTGCGATGATCACGCCCGGCCCGTGCCGCAGGGAGGGGTAGGTGGTGCGAAAGGCGGCGATCCCCCTGGCGTTCCCCGCCGCGATGCGCGTCGTGGTCTTGATCTCTACCGGCCAGAAGATGCCGTCCCGCTCCAGGAGCAGATCCACCTCAGCGCCGGCGTGCGTGCGCCAGTGATGGACCTGCGGGGCCATGTCGAGACATTGAAACTGTCTGTGGATGTCCATCACGACGTGGGTTTCAAACAGGGGGCCGAACAGGGGGTGGCCGGACAAGGCTTCGGGAGAAGAGATCCTCTGAAGGAAGGCGGCCAGGCCGGTGTCCGAGAAGTAGCCCTTCGGCTTTCCGCTGATGCGCTTGATCGCATTGCCGTGATACGGGGGGATCTCCATCCACTGAAAGGTCGCCTTGAGCACGTTCAGCCAGCGCGCAGCGGTCTGAGGCGTGACGCCGATCTCCCGGCCAAGCTGGCTATGATTGATCTCCTGAGCCGTCATGGCGGCGCACAGGGCCAGAAAACGGGAGAACTGCTGTTGATCCTGGACGCTGGCCAGTGTTCGGATGTCGCGTTCCACGTAGGTGCGCACGTAGGATTGCAGGACGTCGACGATGACGTCGTGCGGAAGGTCCAGCGTTTGGGGGTATCCTCCACGCCAGAGCGCATCAAAGACGGTCCTCCAGGGCGCTACCTGAGGCAGACGCGCCTGGCGGCTGAAGTCAGGCAGGGCGCCGGCTGCGTCCAGCAGGGTCTGTAGCCATATCTTTCCGGGCTGCATACCCAGGCCGTGCCGTTCTGCCAGGGTCATCGGACCGAGGTCGAGGACGACTGCCCTCCCCGCCAGGCTCTCGCTGACGTCCCGCAGCAGCGCCAGGTTCTGGGATCCCGTGAGAAAATACTGTCCGGGCCTGTCATCTCGGTCGATGCGACGCTTGATCACGGACAACAGTTCGGGCGCGTACTGAATTTCGTCCAGGAGGATAGGGGGAGGATGCTGGGCGATGAAGAACTCCGGGTCCTGCCGGGCGTTGCCCACGTCGATCACGGGATCGAACACGACCTGGGGGATGTCCGGCCCGAGCAGGTGGCTGAGGAGGGTACTCTTTCCGACCTGCCGCGCCCCCGTGACCAGGACGACGGGGAATACCTCCCTGTAGCGGAGGATTTTGGCTTCGAGGTGACGATTTCTGTAATTCATGCTTGAAAATTAATGATAATATCATCGATTTTCAAGGAAAATATTGCGAATAAGGTGAATCGCGAAGGACGCGAAAAAAGCAAAAGCCGGCTCAAGATCACGAGTCGGCTTTTGTGTTACAGATCGTCGCGCTGTATCTCACGTCCCCCGCGTCGTGGCCAGGTAGTTGATGATGGCCTCGCAGTCCTGGTTCGTGAGCACGGTCTCCCCGGCGTTCTGCTGCATCTCCTTGACGAGCTTCTCCCAGTCCGGCCGGGCCAGTTTGAGGCTGTTCACGCGCTCGATGTCGTGACAGCCGGAGCACTTGGCCTCGAACAGGGTCTTGCCGGTCATGACCTCCACGGCCTTGGTCGTGCGACCCTTCGCCAGCAGGGCCTGGGTCCGGATCAGGTATTCAGCGATCAGGTCCCCCTCCTGATCGGTGATGTCAGGGTTGAGCTGGCGCATGGAGGCCACGGTCTGCCGCCAGCCGTCCTCGGTCTTGAACCGGATGAAGGTGCGCTCCAGGGTGTGGCAGGTGGAGCACCGGTGGATGAGGAGGTTCTTCCCGGCGATGAACCGCTCCTGCTCGGTCTTCATCTTCGAGGTCTCCATGCTGGCCATGGAGAAGTAGACGCCGACGCCGGCTTAAGTAGTAGTACCCCGCGGACAGGGAGATGAACACGAAGCTGAGGCAGAAGACGGTGACGGCCATCGGAAAGACGTTCGGGAAGAGGCGGGGGTAGCGGCGGAGGATCAGAATCTTGATGACCAGCAGCGGGAGGATGGCCAGGGCGAACCCGGCGTGAACGAGCGCGCGGGGCGACAGGTCCTCCCGGAACTGCGCGATCCGCCAGACCATGGTCCCCAGCAGGATGAGGTAGATCGCCACGAAGCAGTAGCCGCAGATGCGGTGGATGAGCTTGAGGCGTCTCTGGCGCGCCTCGTCGGTGACGCGTCCTCCCTGAATCTCCAGCATGATGCCGATGGCGATGGCGCCGAAGGCGAGCATGAGGACGCCGAGCAGGGAGCTGATGGAAGGGTTCATGGAACCTCCTTGTAGGGGGTGATGGGGATGTCGGAAACGATGCTTGACAAACAGGGGGGATGTGCTATTTTGGGGGGAACCGTTGTAGGGGCACGGCGTGCCGTGCCCCTACAACAGATCGTGATCACGCATTCAGGACCATCTTGAGCAGGGCCATGCGGATGTAGAGGCCGTTATGCGCCTGCCGGAAGTAGGCGGCGCGGGGGTCGGTGTCCACCTCCGGATGGATCTCGTCGACGCGGGGGAGGGGGTGCATGATCACGGCGCGCTCCTTCATGACCTGGAGCAACTCCCGGTCGATGATGTATTTCCCGCGCGCGTTTTCGTAGTCGGCAGTCCGGTCTCCGAACCGCTCCTTCTGGATGCGGGTCTGGTAGATGACGTCGGCCATGGCGGCCACCTTGAACAGGTCCTCCTCCTCGGCGAAGAAGACGCCGTGGCGGTGGAGATACTCCTTGATGTCGTCTTTCATGCGGACGACCTCCGGAGCCACGAAGTAGAACTTCACGTCCTTGTACTTGGCCAGGAGATAGGCGAGGGACCGGGCGGTGCGGCCGTTGGCCAGGTCGCCCACCATCGCCACGGTGATGCCGTCGAGGCGTCCGACCTCTTTCTGGATCGTGTACACGTCGAGCAGGGACTGGGTGGGGTGCTGGCCGGGGCCGTCCCCGGCGTTGATGATCGGCACACGCGCCACGCTGGCGGCCCGCCGGGCGGCCCCGCTCTCGAAGTGCCGGATGACGATCACGTCCGCGTAGCCCTCCACGATCCGGACCGTGTCTTCCAGAGTCTCCCCTTTAGCGGCGGAGGAGAACTCGCGGGCGTTCTCGGTGGTGATGACCTCTCCGCCGAGCCGCTTCATCGCGGCCTCGAAGGAGAGGCGGGTGCGGGTGCTCGGCTCGTAGAAGAGGGTGGCCATCAGGCGGCGGTTGAGAATGTTGGAGCCGTAGTGGCGGACCACCTGCTCCATCTCCCTGGCCACGGCGAAGATGTCGGAGAGCCGCTCAGGCGTGAACTGTTGCGCCTCGATGACGTGGTTGAGCTTGTCCATCCCGGACCTCCTCAGGGCAAAAAAATAGCCCTCCCGAAAGGGGAGAGCTTTTCGTGTCGGACGATCTCATGGGCCGGCGTCGCATGGGTCGCGCTCCATCGTCGGCGATTGAACATTTTACCGCAGGGTCGCAAAGAGATAAGGGTCACGGCGTCAGCACCAATATAGGGCATCGAATGGAAGAAGGCAAGAAAAAAAGCAGTGATCAGTGACAAGTGACAAGTGACGAGTAGAAACGCTTCTTCTTACTGATCACTGATCACTGGTCAATGGTTTTAAAAGGAGGCTTTTATGAAAGGCAGGCGGGTCTGCTGGCCGGAGCGGGGGAAGGTCGTTCTGGAGGCGTTCGAGGTCGGGCCGCCGGGGCCGGGGCAGGTGCTCCTCCGGACGGAGTGGACGCTCATCAGTTCGGGCACGGAGGGGGCATCCCTCATGGCGCTGCCCAACACGCCGGGCCGCTATCCGGCCAGGCCGGGCTACAACAACGTGGGGCGCGTGGCGGAGGTCGGGCCGGAGGTGGAGGGCCTGGCCATCGGCGACCGGGTGGCGGTGCAGACCGGGCATGCCTCGGTGGCCGTGGTGCCGGCGGAGCGCGTCGTGAAGGTCCCGGAGGGGCTCGCCATGGAGGAGGCCGTCTTCTTCTGCATGGGGGCGATCTGTCTGCAGGGGGTGCGAAAGGCGCGCGTGGAGCTGGGGGAGTCTGTGCTCGTGGTCGGCCAGGGGATCATCGGAAACCTGGCGCTGCAACTGGCCCGGCTGGACGGTGGGATGCCGGTCATCGGGGCGGACGTGGACGAGGGGCGGCTGGCCCTGTCGAAGCGGTGCGGGGCCGACCACGTGATCGACGTGACGCAGGGGAACCTGGAGGAACAGGTGAAGGCCCTGACGGATGGGAAGGGGGCGGATGTGGTGATCGAGGCCACGGGCAGCCCGGAGGCCCTGGTGCCGGCGTTCCAGGCCGCGGGCTGGTGCGCCCGGGTCGCGCTCCTGGCCAGCACGCGGGGGGAGACGCCCTCGGTCAACTTCTACCGGGACGTCCACAAGAAGGGCCTGGTCGTGATCGGGGCGCACAACAGCGTCCGGCCGGAGCGGGAATCGACCGCTGGGTTCTGGACCCTCCGAGAGGACACCGAGACGGTGCTGAGGCTGCTGGCCGCCGGACGCCTGAACGTGCGGGATCTGACCAGCGTCCGGCTGAAGGCCGAGGAGGCCCCTAAGGGCTACCAGATGGTGATGGAGCGCAGGCGGGACGTGCAGGGAATTCTGCTGGACTGGCGGGACGAAAAATGAACCGGATGGACGCACAGCCGTTGCCGGGCACAGAGCCTCTGACCATGGAGGGCGACCTGGCCGCGCAGATGGTGGCCGGGATGGACCGCTTCCTGATGCGCGAGACCGACGCCTCGGTCGGGCAGCGGGCGAGCCACTGGCAGCGCGATCTCTCGTCGCACGAGACCTACGCCCGCTCCATCGAGCCCAACCGCCAGCGCTTTCTCAAGATCATCGGCGCGGTGGACCCGCGCGAGCCCGTCGAGATGGTGCGTGTGGAGGCCCTCACCCCCCGGCCCCCTCTCCCACAAGGGGAGAGGGGGGGAGGTCGGGCCGGGTCAGGCTATACGGTCCAGACCGTCCGCTGGACTGTGCTGAAAGGCGTGGAAGGGGAAGGGCTGCTCCTGTTGCCTGATGGAGAGCCCGTGGCGGACGTGGTGGCCCTGCCGGACTGCGACACGACGCCGGAGAGGCTCGCGGGTCTGACGCCGGGCGTGCCGGCAGAGGCTCAGTTTGCCCGGCGTCTGGCCGAGCAGGGGTGCCGGGTGCTGGTCCCCGTCCTGATCGACCGGAAGGACACCTATTCCGGAACACCCGGGGTCAAGCTGACGAACCACCCGCATCGGGAGTTCATCTACCGGGCGGCGTATGAGATGGGCTGGCACATCATCGGGTACGAGGTCCAGAAAGTGCTGGCAGCGGTGGACTGGTTCTCGTCGGAGGGAAGGAGGCGCAGACCCGTTGGCGTCATCGGCCACGGCGAGGGGGGCCTGATCGCCTTCTATGCCGCGGCCTCGGACACCCGCATCGACGCGGTGGGGGTGTCGGGCTATTTTCAGCCGCGTGAGGGACTGTGGCGGGAGCCGATCTATCGAAACGTCTGGAGCCTGCTGCGCGAGTTCGGGGACGCGGAGATCGCCTCTCTGATCGCCCCCCGGGCGCTGACCGTGGAGGCGTGCGCCCATCCGGAGGTGACGGGACCTCCGCCGGTCACGTCCGAGCGCAGGGGGGGTGCGCCGGGCGTCCTGACCACGCCGTCGTTTTCGTCCGTGGAGGCGGAGTTCGAGCGGGCGCAGGGATTGATCGCGGGTTTAAACCTGTCTCCTTCGTGGACGCTGGTCAGAAGCGGGGACGGGACCGGCCCTCCCGGAAGTCAGGAGATGCTGAAGGCATTCCTGACCGCGCTGGGCGTCAGGAGCGACCTGCGTCCGTCGTCAGGTCCGCCATCCTGGGACGCGCTGCCCGACCCGGAGGCGCGTCTGCGGCGGCAGGTCGGGCAACTCGTGGAACACACGCAATATCGGATGCGCGAGGCGGAGTTTGTCCGGGCGATGTTCTGGTCGAAGGCGGATGCTTCGAGCCTGGAGAAGTGGCAGGAGACGGCGCGCGAGTATCGGGACCATCTGTGGGAGGAGGTCATCGGCAAACTGCCCCCGGCGACGCTTCCGGCTTCTCCCCGGACGCGGCGGGTCTACGACACCCCGAAGTTCCGGGGGTATGAGGTCGTTCTGGATGTGTACCCGGACGTGTTCGCGTACGGGACTCTGCTGGTCCCGAAGGACGTAAAGGAGGGAGAGCGCCGACCCGTCGTCGTCTGCCAGCACGGCCTGGAGGGCCGGACGCAGGACGTGGCCGACCCTGACGTGGACAACCATCACTATCACCGGTTCGCCTGCAGGCTGGCCGAGCGGGGGTTCGTCACCTACGCCCCGCAGAACCCCACCATCGGAGGGGACACCTTCCGGTTCGTGCAGCGGAAGGCGACCCCCCTGAAGTGCGCACTGTTTGCGTTCATCACCCGGCAGCACGAGCGGACGCTGGAGTGGCTCTCCTCCCTGCCCTTCGTGGACCCGGAGCGCATCGCCTTCTACGGCCTGAGCTACGGCGGCAGCACGGCCATGCGCGTGCCGGCGCTGCTGGAGCGCTACTGCCTCTCCATCTGTTCCGCCTGTTTCAACGAGTGGATCTGGAAGAGCGTCTCCGTGCGGCGTCCATACACCTATCCCATGACGGGGGAGTTCGAGCAGCCGGAGTTCAATCTGGGCAACACGTTCAACCACGCGGAGATGAGCTGGCTGATCTGCCCCCGGCCCTTCATGGTGGAGCGGGGACATCAGGACGGGGTCGCGCCGGACGAGTGGGTGGCCTACGAGTACGCCCGGACCTTCAGACGATACAACCTGCTGGGCCTGGGGGACCGGACGGAGATCGAGTTCTTCGACGGGCCGCACTCCATTCACGGTGTGGGGACGTTCAAATTCCTCCATAAGCATCTGCGGTGGCCGGAGCCTCAGTAATGAATGGGGGTCATTCTGAGCCGACGTGCAACGGAGGCGAAGAACCTCCAAGAGAAGATTCTTCGGGCGCTTGCGCCCTCAGAATGACAACCTGTCAAATCTCTCCTGACAGAGCACTATCCTTCCACATCCACCAGCGCCACCGCGGCCTCTCCGAGCGGGACTCCGTCGGCCTCCACGTCAGCGGCGATCACGCACCGCCCCGCCTTCACCCCCTTCGGCACGCGAACCTCGAACCCGAACCGTCTCGTCTTTCCACCAGGCACAATCCCCCGCCGTCGTCCCGGGACAGCCGTCCACCCCTCCGGTAGGACGGCGGCCACCGACACGGAGGTCGGTTTTTTGCCGTGGTTGCGGACCTGAAACTGCAGGGCGACGGTCTCTCCGGGCCGGGTCTCCGACCGGAAAGGGACCCAGGCCATCCCCCGGCAGTCGTAGTCGGCCAGCCAGGCCTCCGAGGGGCAGAGATCCCGGACCGCCCGCTCGGCCCGCTCCGACCAGCGCAGGATGCGGCGGTAGTGGCCCGCGCTGTACCGATAGACGCACCCGTGCCCGTTGCAGATCAGGTCGGGGGACAGCTCCAGAACCGTCGCGGCCGACCGGCTGAATCCTTCGGAGAACCGGGACCCGTTGAAGGAGCAGAACCCGCCCGTCCCGTTCCAGCGGGAAGGGGGCTGGAAGTTGTCCCCGGAGAAGAGCACCCGTTGCCCCGCCACCTCCGTCTGGAAGGCGCAGTGCCACCAGGTCTGCCCTGGAAAGGGCCAGATCTGAAACCGGTAGCGGTTCCACCGGAATGTCCCGGCCTCCGGCAGGAGCCGGTCCGGCGTCACGGAGTCCGCCGGGAGCCAGGGCAGGTCGTCGCGGTTCCGGTCCTGAAGGGGCCCGGCCACCCAGGGGTGCAACCAGACCTCGGCGTCATAGCGGTCGCGCAACCAGTTCAGCCCGTCGCTGTGGTCGCGATGGTAATGGGACGCCGTGGCCGCCGAGATCCGCCGCACCCCCACCCGGTCCATCAGGTCCGCCACGCCTTCGACGCCGGGCAGGGTCGGATCGACCACGAACCCCTCGCCCCGGTCCCCCACGAGCAGGTAGCTGTTCTCCCCGAAGGGATAGAGGTCCGGCAGCACCCGGCGAACGCCGCAGGCCATCGATTCCGTCGCGAACCAGCGGTCCGGCGCCCCGGCGCAGACCGACCCCTTGGCCCGCACCAGGGCCATCACCCGGCGCTGCGTCCGGCGGACGCATTCCCCGGGCCGGTCCTTCACGGGCGCACCGTGGGAAGGGCAGAGGAGATCGATCCGGCAGGCGCCGAGCCGTTCCAGCCCGTACCAGGCGACCAGGGCCCCCTGGGCCGTCCAGTGGTCCCATTCCAGATGGTAGGGCTGATGAAGCGTCCCCCCTTCGTGGACCGCATCCCCGCAGAAGGCCACGGACTTCCCGCCCCAGACCGTCACATAGGTGAGCGCCCCCCGCGTGTGCCCCGGCGTGGGGATGGCGCAGAACCGCGCCTCCCCCCACAGGACATCCTGCGCCTCCCCCACGTCCCCCCGGACGCAGGGGAGCGGGGCGCGGGGAGCGGCATAGCTGGCGGGACACCCACCGGCCTGGTAGGTCCTCCAGAACTCGGCCAGACCCTCGGACTGGCAGAACCGGAGGTCCTGCGCCGGGGCGTGGACCTCGAAAGGCCACGTCCCCTGTTTCGCCAGACCCGCGCACTGGTCCCGGTGAACGTGGGTCAGGAGGACGTGCCGGATCGAGCGCACGCCGATCTCCGGCAGGGCGTCCAGCCAGGCCCCGGACCCGAAGTCCACGGCCACCCCTTCCCCGTCCCACATCAGGACGTAGACGTTGCACGTGTCCCGGAACCGAAACAGGCCCGGCAGCAGTTCCTCCCAGCCGCGCTCTCTGCGCACGGTCCTCGCGATCACAGGGGCATCCGGCAGACAGCCCGGGACCCGGCGTCGCAGTACCAGAAGCTGCCGTCCCAGATGGTCATGCCGTGCGGCTCGGGGTCGGGCTCGGAGATCTCGATCTTCTGCAGGACGGCGCCGTCCCGCGTGTTGAGACGGTAGATGGCCCGGTGGGCCGTCTCCACGCACCAGAGGTCGTCCCCCTCCCACGCGATGCCGTGGGGGCGGTTGCCGGGGGCGGGAATCGTATGCCGCACGGCGAAACCATCCTCCACGTCGATCTGATAGATCGTCGCCGAAGGGGGCACGGCCATCCAGAGCTTTCCGTCGCGCCACTCCAGGCCGTGCGCGCCGGTCTTGGACGCGCCGGGCGTGGGGAAGGTGGCCAGGGTCGCGCCATTCGTACGGTCCACCTGGAGGATCTCGCGGCTGTAGGTGGAGGCGAGCCAGAGCGCCCTCCCCGTGTCCGTGACGCCGCTCCCCCGGTCCGACGCCGTGTCGAAGGTCTTCAGGATCTTTCCGGCGTAGGAGACGAGCTGGACCTGGTTGCTGTGCTGGTCCAGGAACCAGATCCCGTCCGGCGTGGCCTGCATGCCGTTGGGATGCGGGCCCGGGGCGTCGAAGACCTTCTCTATCCTGGAAGCCATGGCGTTCTCCTTTTCGTTTTTCGGTCTCTTCTACGGACGCCCCAGGTGTCGGTGAATCCTGGTCGCCAGCTCGTCCACCAGCCGGCCGACTCCCTCCTCTCCCCGTTCCGCCGAGGCCATCCGGGCATCCTCCCCCATCTGAGCGAACAGGGGGTCCGCCGGGTCGAAATGGACACCGGGATGCCTCCCCTCCGCCGGGGGTGGATCTCCGCCCGGCCACGCCTCATCTCCCCGCCCCGGCCGCAGGGCCCCCAGGTCCACCCGTTCGGGGAAGAGGCTGAGCCCGAACGACGTCTCCTCCCGGGCCGCGTGGTCCCCCTTCAACTTCACCGCCTCGCCGCAGATGGTCATCTCCGTGCCCCAGAGCATCAGCACATCGGGAGACGCCTGTTGCAGCGCCGGCATGCGGCTGGCCAGTGTCCTCTGCCAGGGATAGTGGCCCGCGAGCAGCACGATGCACCGGAACCCGAACACCGCGAGCCCTCGCACCGTCCGCGCCAGGATGGACGCATAGGCCTCCTCCTCCTGGTAGAGCGTCCAGTGGAAGTCTCCGTGCCCGCCGACCCCGCCCCACCACATGACCGGCAGCAGCACCCCGCCCGTCCGTTCGGCCACGCGGACGCAGATCCGTTCGGCCTTGAGCCCGTCGAACCCCACCGGCAGATGCCATCCGTGGTGTTCCAGCAGCCCCAGCGGCCAGAAGGCGATCGGCGAGGATGCCACGCAGGCCGACAGCTCGTCGGGCCGGAGTTCTTCGTAACGATGCCATGTCGCCGGGCCGGATGTCATCTTTCCTCCAGAGCGCTGGTCACGGAGACACGGCCCATCTCCGGGGTCTCCACGAGCGCGGTCTTCCCCTGGACCTCGAAGGTCACCGGCGGGGGCGTGGGTCCCCTGTAGGGAAAGAGAAGGGTGGCCGCAAAGAACGGCAGGCGGACGGCCGTGGAGAGGGACAGGCAGGGCGCCGGCTCGATCTGGCCGTAGCCGCTGGAGTACCACCCTCCGCGCGGATTTTCGCGCGCCTCTTCCACGTGTACGTCGGTGAATGGGGCGGAGGGGAGCGCCCACAGCAGCAGGTTGGCGTCCTCGAAGCCGGTCCGGGCGCGGGTCCCGTCCACGCGCAGGGCGCAGGGCGCGAACTGGAAGCGGGACTCGATGCGATGCTCCCCGTCCCCCTCCATGGCATCGAAGGCGATCCAGAACCTCTCGCCGACGAAGACGACCTCCCGGCGATGGACCACGGCGATGGCATTGTCCGGCCCGTAGCCCAGGTCGTAGGCGGCAGAGGCGCGCATCTCCCCCGCCTTCACGTCCCACGCGAGCGGGACGGGGGCTTTCGGGACCCAGGTCTCCGGCCGTCCGGCGCTGTGCTGTCCAGCATCGTCCACCATGACGGTGGAGTGCGCGCGGGTCGTGACGAGATAGGGCCGGTAGGAGGCGCTCGTCCTGTCGTAGAGGTGCCGGCCCGGGTCCACCAGGAAGCTGCGGCCGTAGGCGAACAGCCAGAAGCCCAGTTTGTCCTCGTGCTGGTGGCTCCGGCCGTAGGGGCCGCCGTCGAAGGCCAGGTAGAGGTCTCCCCTGTCCTGCCGCTGTCGCAGGAAGGCCACCCCCGCGTAGGGGAAGCGTTCGGGGCCGAGCCGTTCCGGGGGGGACAGGAATTCTTCCAGCTTCTCCCGTGCGAGGGCCTCTGCCACGCGGGGCACAGCAGCGGGGTCGCTGTCGTTGAAGGCCACCTGCGCGCTCCCGTCGGGCAGGAGGGTCTGCTGCTGGTAGTGGATCATCTTCCGCAGGGGCGAAAGCGTGCGCGGCGCCAGGTCCCGGCCCAGGCCCCGGGCCGCGCGGAGGGCGCCGAGGAGGTTGTTGATCACCACCGAGTGATAGTGCGGGGTGAGTTCGTCCTGGACGCCGTCGGGCAACACCTGCTCGTCGATCTGATCCGCCAGGGCGTCGATGCAGTAGCCTGCGAAACGGTCCGTATCCCGGAACACGGGAAGGGCAGCGAGGGTGGCGAGGATCCCCCGGCAGCCGATGGTGGGCCAGTTCCCGGCGTGGCCCCGGGTGACGATTTCGAGGTACGCGAGCTGGTCGTGCAGGGACTTCAGGATGCGCAGGAGTTCCGGGGGATGGACCATCCCCCCCGGCAGGAGCTGCTGTACGCACCCGCTCCAGACCTCGCAGTGGATGGCCTGGTTCAGGTAGGAACCGAACACGTAGGGGGTCCCGACGAACGCCCTGCCGAAGTCGCATTTGGCGATCCAGTCCAGGATGAGCCCCACCGCCTTCCGCCCGAAGCGAGGATCTCCGGCCCCCAGGAAGGCGCGGGTCAGCGTCTGGAGGTAGGAGAACCGGTTCAGGTCGTGCGCCCAGTGCCCGGTGCCGGGGTTGAAGTCCCAGTCGATCTCTTCGGGGAGCTGATGGACCTCGTTGTAGAACTGGAACCGATGCGCCAGCAGGTCCTCGGCCTGCCGGGTCTCCTGGGGGGAGGCGGGGACCCTGTCGGGCGTCGGCGAGGCCTCCCGGCAGGCGAGGTGGACAGCTTCCAGAATCGCCGCCCCCCGGGCCTCGGCCAGGCCGGGGACCCTCCGGGCATCCAGCAGGTCCGCGGCCCGCGCGACGAAGGCCTCTTCGGAGAGGCCCCGGTCGTCGAAAGAGCCCAGGGCCTCGAAGATGGCCGCGCGGTCGAACGTCTTCAGCTGCTCCAGATCTTTCCGACCATACAGGGGACGCAGGTTCGGGTCCATCAGAATTTTCTCCTAGGGATGGGTGAGGGCCGCTTCACGATCATCCGTCGAGGGTCTGCTGCAAAAGCCTCAGGAAGTTCCCTCCCCAGACCTTCCGAACCTCCTCCTCGGACAGGCCGTGGGCGAGCAGGCTCCGGGTGAGGTGGACGAACTGCGACACGTCCGGGACCACCGGGACCGTGCTCCCCATCCCGTCGTAGTCGGAGCCGATGGCCACGTGATCGATCCCCACCAGGTCCGCGACATAGCAGACGTGCTCGGCCAGGTGGTCGATCGTGGCGCGCTCGGGGTGGATAAAGGACGGCACGAAGGCGATGCCCATGACCCCGCCTGCGGCGGCCAGGGCCTTGATCTGGTCATCGGTCATGCAGCGCCAGTGGGGACAGAGCGAAAAGACCGCCGTGTGGGTCATGGTCACGGGCCGCGCGGAGCGCTCCAGGACCTCGTAGAAGGCCCGGTCGTGGATGTGCGCCAGGTCCGTGACGACCCTCATGTCGTTGCTGACCCGCAGGACCTCCCGACCAAACGGAGTCAGGCCACCGGCGTCTTTACGCGCCGCCTCCCGGTCCGCGGCCGTGCAGGGGCCGAAGAGGCTCCTGGTCCCCTGGAGATGCTTCGGCTCACTGCCCCCCTCGCCGTGCGTGACGCCCACGCAGCGCACGCCCAGGCGGTGGTAGAACCGGAGCACGTCGATGTCCCCGTCCAGCCAGCGCCCGGCCCCCTCGATGGTCATCAGAATGCCGATCTTCCCCGTGTCCCGTGCGCGTTCCACGTCCTTCGACGAGAGGACCAGAAGGAGGTCCTCCGGGCAGGCGTCGATCTGCATCAAAGTATGTTCGAGGGTCACCCGGAGGTCGGCGGTGGGACCGTTCCCCACCACGAAAAAACCGGCGTGGAACCCCCCCTCCCGCATCCGGGGGATGTCCATGTGATAGGCCGGGTCCCGCTGTTTCCAGTTGAGCGGCCGCTCCCCCCGGTGGATGCGCTCCACGGGCGTGTCGTTGTGACCGTCGATGACCAGGAGTCTGCTGTGGACCTCCTGCGCCTGTTCGAGACTGACATCTGCCATGACTCTCCCTCCTCTCAGATCAGCGGACCTTCCCGCGCGCGTAAATGGGCCAGACGGCCTCCACCCGGCCCTTGCGCACGGCCACCAGCTCGTCGTGCTCATTGACGCACGGGCAGGGGTGGACCGGGATCACCTGCACCCGCTCGCCGATCTCCGGCTTTTGCGCACAGGCAGACACGTCCACGTGGCCGTGCTCCTCCGACGCCCCGTAAAAGCGCGCGTCCGGGTACTCCACGAGGTGCCCCATGCTCCCCTCCCGGAAGGTGGCGCTCAGGGACTTGCTCCCGCCATCCAGAATGGCGCGGCCCTCTGCCGGACGGCTCACGACGGTCGTGATCACCCGGAGGGCGCACTGCGCGACCGTGTGCGTCCCCCCCCACATGTGCCCGGCCCCGCCCACCAGATACTCCCCGGCACGGTACTCGGTGAACTCCGGGACCTCGTGGGCCTGGAACGCGCACTTCGTGCTCCCCCCGCTCACCACGGGGTGGGGCAGCCCGGCCCGGTCGAACAGGTCCAGGGCCTCCTGGAACAGGGGGCGCGTCTTGGGGGGCGTGGGGAAGCCCATGACGCCCCGCAGCTCCAGGCCGGGCAGGGCGTCGATCAGCCGGCCCAGCTCCACGGCCCGTTGGGGAGACACCCCCGTGCGGCCCCCCACCGCGTCCAGCTCCACGAGCACGCCGATGGAGACGCCCCCGGCGTGCGCCGCCTCGGACAGCCCGCGCACCGTGTATTCCGAGTCCGCGGCCACGGTCATCCGGGTCTGCCGGGCCAGGGCCGTCAGGCGGTCCAGCTTCTGCCTCCCGACGAGGTTGTAGGGGACCAGGGTGTCGGTCCTGAGTCCACCGGCCACCATGACCTCAACCTCCCCGAGCTTCTGGCAGGTGATCCCGATGGCCCCCTCCGCCATCTGCCGATGGGCGAGGGCCAGGGTCTTGTGGGTCTTGATGTGCGGCCGGAAGGCGATGCGGTGGCCCTCAAAGTACCGCCTGTAGCGGGCCACGTTCTCTTCGAGCGCGTCCAGATCAACGATCAGCACAGGGGTATCCAGGTCTTCCACCTGCATGGGGTCTCCTCTCCGCTTGCATCCGCATCCATGGATCCATTGCCCTCCCCGTCAGATTACGTAAACTCCTTTCCAAAAGCAAGCCTTTAAGCCCACCTCTGTGGTAATTTTCTGTATCCTCACCAGATCGCCGTCCTCCGATTTTTTTCTTGACGCCGTCTCCCCATCGGCGTACCTTCCGGGCATTCCGTAGCCGGTCAGGGTTCCTCATCGGGGAGGAAGGCAATGGAGTTGACCCCTATCAAGCGTAACGGCAAGGCCGCATCTGGAAAAGGTGCGGCTTTTTGCGTCCAGAAAGTCATAGGAGAATAAGTTATGCCGATCGCCAGGGGCACCCTCGCGACACCCGGGGGCCCCGTGAACAGGACCCCGAATACCTACGGAGTTGGGGAAGTCATCACCCTCGGATGCAATCTGTTCCCGCATGGTACCACCGCCGCTGCTTTCGGCGGGGTTCTGAACTGGAGCGTCCTGTCAGGCGGCGGCGCGGTCACCGGCAACACCGGCGTCGGGGGGGCCGTGTACACCGCTCCGGACACCGCCTCGACCGTCAAGCTCGCGTTGTCACGGGCCGACAACATGTCTATCTTACTCACCTTACGCAGCGCGGGGAGAATTGATTAAATTTGGGGTATGACCAACAAAGACCTTCTTGACCTGTATAGCGATTACCTCATCAGTTCGTTTGGGCAAACGACTGCGACTGGTTTGGCATCGCTGCTGGGCGGGACAGTTAGC
>SICM01000243.1 GCA_009694805.1 Candidatus Latescibacterota bacterium | reverse complement strand
GCAGGAGGCGTCCTCCTCCACCTCCTACCGGGCCGACCCCGACGACCCCGCGCCGAGCAGCACCGGCGTCTGCTACACCGTCACCCGCCTGACCGCCGGGGGCACGCGGCGCATCAACACGAACGGCGCGTGGGACCAGGCCGAGGGGCCTCACCTCTACGACGCGGAACCGCCCTACCTCCCGCTGAGCGCCCGGCCCGACCTGATCGTGTTCCAGACCGCTCCGCTCCCCAGCGACCTGAAGGTGACGGGCCACCCCATCGTGGAACTCTGGGTCTCCGCCGACGTCCCGGACGCCGACTTCGTGGCGAAGCTGATCGACGTCTATCCCCCCTCCCCGGACGCCCCGCGCGGGTTCGCCCTGGGCGTGTCCGAGGGCATCCAGCGGGCGAAGTTCCGGGACGGCTTCGAAAAGCCTGAGATGATGGTCCCCGGCCAGCGCGTCCGCGTGCGGGTCGAACTGCGCCCCCTCTCCAACCTGTTCAGACAGGGACATCGCCTGCGCATCGACGTCACGAGCAGCAGTTGGCCCCACTTCGACGTGAACACCCACACCGGCCGCAACCCCTCGGAGGACTTCGAGCGGCGGGTAGCCCACCTCACGATCCACCACGAGAAGGGGCGCCCGTCCCGGGTCCTGCTGCCGGTCTCACGATAAAGAATCAGAGAGAGGGGAATCCCTCGCCCACCCCCACACCCCCTCCCTCTCCCAGCATTGGGAGAGGGAGGGGGCATCCAGGCTTTGCCCCTTGAGTTCGGGGGAGGGTGAGGGCGGCTCTCCCGATCCCCGATCCTCACCTGCGGAGGTTCTCCATGATGAAAATTTCCGTCTGGAACGCCGACCTTTCGGACAGCTACCTGAAACAGGTCACCCAACTGGGCGCGGAGTACATCGACTTCGGAAGCGGGAACGCCTTCCCCGGCGTCCAGGAGAAGGGCTATCCGGACCTGAAGGAGGTCGTCCAGATCCGGAAACGAATCAGATCCTGGGGCCTGGACATCAACCGCGTGACCCTGCCCGACATGACCGAGACGTTCATGAAAGACCAGCCGGGGGGCGAGAAGGAACTCGAAAACACCTGTGATGCCCTGAAGGTCTTCGGGGATGCGGGCGTCCCGGTCGTCCGGCAGCGCTTCGCGGGGGACACCTTCGACGCGATGATGGTCCGCGCGCGCACCCCGCACCGGGGAGGGTACATGTCACGCGCGGAGAGCCTGGCCCGGCCCAGGCCGGAGACGCCCACGCTCCCGGAACTTCAAAAATGGTGGGACCGCTTCTGCAGGGTCTTCGAACGCCTCGTCCCCCTCGCTGAGGAATACGACCTCAAGCTGGCCGTCCACCCGTCCGACACCCCCAACCCCGAAACCCCCTTCGGAGGCATCGGCTTCCACCGCGTCATCGACGCCTTCCCCAGCCGGAACGTCGGGTACCTCTACTGCTGCGGCACCCGCGCTGAGGCCGGCGGTACGCCGCTCGTACTGGACGAGATCAACCACTATGGCCGCAAGGGCCGGATCTTCATGTGCCACCTCCGCAACGTCCGGGGCAGCCTGGCCACTGCCGGGGGGTTCGAGGAGGTCCTCCTGGACGACGGGGACATGAACATGTTCAAGATCCTCCTCGAACTCCGGAGGGTCGGTTTCGACGGCTGCGTGAACGCCGATCACATCCCGCCCATCGAGGGGGACACCCCCGGCGCCAGCCTCGGCCTGGCCTACTCCATCGGCTACCTCAAGGCCCTGCTCGCGGCCCTGGCGGCGCTGCCGTGAAGCGTATCTCGTGAAGCGTATCTCGTGAAGCGTGAAGCGTAGAAGGTTTTTACGAGATACGAGATACGTCTTTTCTCAAGGAGATCTTATGGACCACGAGATCCTGTATCGTCCGTCCTTCTCCCTGCTGAAGGTCACCCTCAGCCCCGGTGAGACCGTCTCCGCCGAGGCCGGGGCCATGGTCAGCATGTCCAGCGCCATCGAGCTGGAGACCAGCGCCAAAGGAGGGCTGTTCGGCGCGCTCAAGCGGAGCGTGCTGGGCGGGGAGAGCTTCTTCGTGAACACCTTCAAGGCCTCGCGTGGCCCCGGAGAGGTCACCTTCGCGCCCACCCTCCCCGGCGACATCACCGGCCTGGAGCTTCGCGGCCAGACCCTCTACGCCCAGTCCGGGGCCTACATCGCCTCCTCCCCGGACGTGCAGGTGGACACCAAGTGGGGCGGGGCCAAGACCTTCTTTTCGAGGGAGGGCTTCTTCCTGTTGAAGATCAGCGGCGCGGGCCACGTCTTTCTGTCCTCCTACGGGGCCATCCACGAGGTCCAGCTCAAGGCCGGCGAGAAGTACATCGTGGACACCGGGCACATGGTGGCGTTCGACGAGGGGGTGGACTACGCGGTCAGGAGGGTCGGCGGGCTGAAGTCCACCCTGTTCGGCGGCGAGGGGCTCGTCTGTGAGCTGACCGGGCCGGGGAGGATCATGATCCAGACCCGGAATGTGGACTCGTTCCTCTCCTGGCTGATCCCCATGCTGCCCAAGTCGCAGTGACGCGCCCCACCGCTCAGGGGCCGGGAGCCGGTTCGGACATCGGGAGACTTATGGCTTCAAAGAAAGCGGACCTGCGGCGCAAGGCGGAGTATGTGGAGCGGGTGACGCGGGGCGAGGGGTTCGTGCCCTGGCAGGACCGGGACACGATCTCGCCGGAGGAGCGGGCGTTCCGGAAGGCCGTCGAACGCCGCAAGGAGGAGATGCTCGCGGCCCGCGTCCCCGTGAAACACCCCGTCCTGGTCACGGAAAAAGAGTTCGAGCAGGCGAGGCGCAACATCCGGTCCGCAGCTTGGGCGCGGAGATGGTTCAGGCATTACAAACGGATCGCCGACCACGTGGCCGGGCAGGACGGGGGCTACGTGGAGAGGATGATCCCCGAACAGACCTCGTGGACCGGCTACACATTCGTCTGCCCGAACTGCATCGGCGTCAGGTCGCACGAGGGGTCCGAAAATGCCATCATCGACTGGGATTACCGGAATCCCGACACGATCCGCTGCAAATGCTGCGGACAGGTCTATCCCAGTGACAAATACCCGGAGACAGGGCGGATTGTCTGCCCCCGCGCGGGGCAGACAATCACGTGCTACCTCAACGACCAGGAGCGCAGGCATCCGGAGGACCGCAGCGGAAAACACGCCTATCAGTGGGCCGGCCATCCCATCCACGTCTGTTTTTCCGGGATCGTACGCGAACGCAAGGTCCTCTTCATGCTGGACGCGGTGAGGATGCTTGCGCTCGCGTATCGCCTCACCGGGACCCCCCGGTATGCCCGGACAGCCGTCCAGACCCTGGTTCGCCTGTCCGACTGTTTTCGCGGCTGGCTGTATCACGACTACTGGGACACGGTCGCGGACTGCGACCCCCTCTACGCGGCCTGGCACGACCGGAGTCTGCCCCTGGAGTGGAAGCGGAACCTGTTCACCAGCGCGTATGAAAAGGATGAGCCCCACCGCGCGGCAATGCTTCAGAGCTACTGGGGCGCAGGACGGGTCCACCCCGGCGTCGGCTGGGCGGAGGGATTGTGGAGTGTCTGCACGGCCTACGACCTGACGTACGACGCGACCGACAGGGACGGAAAACCGCTCTGGACCCGTGCACTGCGAGAAAAGGTCGAAAGAGACCTGATCCTGGAATGGGTGATCGAAGAGGAGCCCTTCGTCGGGGGGCGCGGCAAAGCGGAGAACGTCACCAACAAGTCCCCAGGCGTCTACCAGGCCCAGGCGTCGGTGGCCAGGTGCCTGGGCATCCCGGAACTGGCGGACACGGCCCTGAGCGGCTGCAAGGCCATTCGCGACAGGTCCGTGGGATATGACGGCTTCGGCCACGAAAGCCCCGGCTATAACGCATCGAACCTCGCCATCCTTCCCATTCTGGAGACGCTCCACGGGTTCCGCTGGCCAAGGGGGTTTGCCGGGCGCAGGGGAAAGGTCGATCCCTACAGGACCGACCCCCTCGTCCCCCTCATGCTACGTGCGGGGGTGGACCAGCTCCGCACGGACGGGAGGTACCTGCCGCTGTCGGACACCATGGAGACCCCCCTGAAAGAAGCGACGCTGGGATGGCCGCCTTCAGGGCGCAGGTCCTCGCAACGGATCGCCTTCATGCTGGAAATCGGGGCGAGGCGCTTCCCGGAATATTTCGCGGACAAGCTCCCCTTCATCTATCGCTACCGGGGGTGCGACCCCACGGAGTACGCCCTGATGCGCCTGGACGCCGGGGAGATCGCGCCGAAAAGGGAGCCCGGGAAGGAACTGGAACTGCCCGAAATCTACTTCCCCGCCTGGATGACCGCCATCCTGCGCCACGGCTGCGGCAAAAAGGGGACCGTCCTGGCCCTCCCCTTCAACCCGGCCGGGGGCCACATGCACTATGACAATCTGTCGCTCTACTATGTGGACCGGGGCCGGACCATCCTGGGCGATCAGGGCTACCTGGCGACATCCCCGGCCCAGGCGTGGGTCAAGTCCACCTTCAGCCACAACCTGGTCATCGTGGACGGCCAGCAGCAGCACCTCCGGACCGGAAAGCTGCGACGCCCGAGCCTACGGATGATGGTGACCTCCCCAAGGGTCTCGGTCGTCGAGGCCTCGTCGGAGGTCTACGACCCGTGCCGGGAATACCGGCGGCTGGTGGCGTTGATCAAAGGCCCCGACGCGCAGACCTTCGCGGTGGACATCTTTCGCGTCAAAGGCGGCGCAAGGCACGACTACCGCCTGTTCAGCGAGCTGGCCTCCAGCGACGCCGAAGACGGAGCGCTCGACTTCATCGGTCTGCCCATGCCCCCGGAGAGACCCCTGCCCGGGGTCGGGGCGAGCCAGAGAGCAGAGGACATCTCTGCCCTGCGCCCGTGTCGCGCGGCAGAACACCCCCCCTCCTCCTGGCAGGCGATCTGGAAAGAGAAGGGCCATCGCTACCGGCTCTGGATGCTCAGCCAGGTGGATTCCGTCCAGGCGTCGGACGGTCCCGGACAGGAAGACCGGGAGCAGCCGGGACGCAGGGTGCGCTATCTCGACGCCGTCCGAACGGGCCGGGACCTCTCCAGCGCATTTGTGGCGGTCCATGAGCCCGGGACCGGCATCCTGCCCATCACCCGGGCCGTGAGGCTGGAGGTCCCGGACAGGGCCGGGCCGGACGCTGCCGCGCTGCGGGTCGAATCGAAGTGGGGCACGTATCTGGTCTTCAGCGAGTTTCGCCGCGAGGCCGAGGTGGAAGGCGTCCGGTTCAGGGGAAAGTTCGGCATCCTGTGCAGGACATCGGAGGGGGGGCGCTGGTGGCTGACGTGCGGGGCAACCGCCCTTCAAAGCGCCGGTTTCGGCTTTGAAAACGCCCCCGCGTCCTGGTCGGGCAGGGTTGTGGGGCAGACGGAAACCGCGCTGACTGCTGACGCCAACCGCCCCGCCGGATGGACCTCATCCCCTCAGGGCGTCACCAACTACGTCCTGGTCAAAACGGGCGCGTATGCCACCGTCCAAACCGGACCCCACGTCACCGGCCTTCCGGTGAGATCGTCCGGACGCGACCGCATCCTCGTGGATCGGTTCCCGCTCCCAAAGGTCACGCGGTTTGAGATGCTGGAGGTCCGGTACTGTGAAGCGTCCTGAGAAGGCAGTCCCCCCTCGATACGTTCACTCTGTTCGCGACTCGGAAGGAGTCACCCATGATCCCCATCGGCTGTGACACCACGGTTGCCCTGGGCAAGGCCACGGAGAACGGTCAGACCCTCTTCGCCAAAAACAGCGACCGCCCCCCCGAAGAATGCCAGCCCCTCGTCCAGCAGGAGCGCCTCCCGCACGCGGCGAACGCGGTGACCCAGTGTCAGTTCGTCAAACTGCCGCAGGTGAGGACGACCTATCGGCACGTCGGTTCGCGCCCCTACTGGTGCTGGGGCTACGAACACGGGTTCAACGAGCACCAGGTTGTCATCGGCAACGAAGGGCTGGCCTCCAAACTCGACTTCTCCGAGCCCAAACTGGTCGGCATGGAGGTGCTCCGCCTGGGCCTGGAGCGGGCGCGCACGGCGGCGGAGGCCGTGGACGTGATGACCGACCTCATCACGCGCTACGGCCAGGGCAAGTTCAGCAATGAGGCCGGGGTCAGGACCTACGACAACGGCTACATCGTCGCAGACCCGAGCGAGGCCTACGCCATCGAAACCGCCGGCCACGAGTGGGCCGTCAAACGCGTGGAGACCACCCTCGGCATCAGCAACGTCTACGCCATCGAGACCGACTGGGATCGGACCTCGCCCGGGGCCGAGGCCTATGCGAAAGCGCAGGGCTGGGGGAACGGCCGGGGACGGTTCAATTTCGCGGAGGCATACTCCCAGAACAGCCGTTCCGAAGGCAGCGGCGCGATGCGCCGGGCCCGGTCCTGCGCCGTGCTCAAAAAACGGGCCGGCGAGATCGACGCCGCGACCATGATGGCGCTCCTCAGCGACCACTCTGACGGAACATCTCCCGACGAACCCTTCCAGACCGGCATCCGCCCCGGGGCGGGCATCTGCGTCCACAGCAAAGAGGACGGGATCGGCGGGAACACAGCGGCCAGCCTCGTGGCGGACCTCTGCGCGGACGGCTCCCGCCTCCCCGTCTACTGGTGCAGTTTCTATTCCCCCTGTCTCGGCCTCTTTCTGCCCATGTTCAACGAGGGGAACCTGCCCCTGGTCCTGGGCATCGGGGATGCCAGACCGAGCGACGAGAGCCCCTGGTGGCTGTTTCGCAGCCTCAGTCGGAACGCCCGGGAGGAGCCGGAGACGCGCATCCCCGCCGTGCGGGAGCGATGGGCGAAGCTCCAGCGCCAGCTCTTCGAGACCGCCTACGAGGTCGCGCGGGAGGGCCAGCGTCTGACCGACGAGGGCCAGGCCCGCAAGGCTTCTCACCTGTTGACCGAATACATGGAAGAGAATACCCTGTCCATGCTGGCCATCGTCTCCGAGATGCTGATCTCGTTCGTGTGAGGGCAGGTCTGCTCCCCCTTCCCTTTAGAGCGTGTTATGCACTTGAGAGTAAAGGAGCTGCCTTGACCAGCATGAGGATGGCGAACACCACAAAATAGAGACCGGCAACCGTTTCTGGCAATCGTTCATAGTCCTTGGCCAGACGCCGGAACCGAGCCGCCCAGGCAAAG
>SICM01000024.1 GCA_009694805.1 Candidatus Latescibacterota bacterium | reverse complement strand
TGTGGCTACATCAAACTCGAACTGCTGAAAGTCTCGACCAAACTCAACCACTTTGCGCTCAAGTCCAAACTCTACCTCAACGCGCTTCAGGTATCCTTCGATACTTTACGTCAACTCCAACCTGTCCGGTTGACTGCGTAAGGTGAGTTCAGGAGATCGGCATCGAAAAGATCCTGCTGACCGACGGGAAGGAGGCCGGGGTTCATCTCTACGTCCTGGACAACAAGTCCAGCAGCGCCCGGAAGCTGACGAAGACCCCGGCGCTTCGAGTCGGGAGCTGGTCCCCGGACGGCAAGAGGATCGCCTATGTCGAGAAGAACAGCCTGAACGTCATGAAGGAGGACGGGACCGAGATCAAGCAGGTCGTCAACTACCCCTCCGGCCCGACCATCCTCTCCTTCAGGTGGGCCCCCGACGGCTCCCGCATCGTCTTTCGCGTGGGGCCTCCGTCCGGCACAGTCTACACGGTCCGCCCCGACGGGACCGGCCTGACGACCATCGATGCCCCGTGGGTCCCCACGTCGGCGAGCTTCAACAATCCGGGGGAGGTCGTGTGGTCCCCTGACAGCCGGACCCTGGCCTACGAGGCGAAATACACCGGGGACACGGTCCCCCAGGTCTACCTGATCGGCGCGGACGGGACGGGGAGGCGGAGGCTGACCGGAACCCCGGCGGCGGCCCGGAATCCCTCGTGGTCGGCGGATGGGAAGAAGATCGCGTTCGATGCGGACACCCGCCTCTACACGATCAACGCGGACGGGACGGATCAAAAACAGATTTCGACGATCTTTGCGATCTCCCCGGTCTGGTCCCCCACGGACCAGGCCCTTGTGTACCAGACGTCCAACGGCAGCATTGGCGTCATAAACCCCGACGGATCGGGGAGGCATCAGGTCGTGGGCCTGAATTCAGGCGAAAGCGCCCTGTTCAGATCCTGGTCTCTGGATGGCAGCCGGAGAGGCCTTCGTGGGGTTCTTCCAAAACATCCTGTCTATCTATGTCGTGAAGGCCAGCGGGGATGACCTCCACAGCCTTGTGGACGACGTGGAGTCGTTCGATGTGAAGTGGAACAGGTAAAAACAAGGATCGAGGAATGGGGAATGGGGAATGGGGAAGATCGATTTCCCTCGATCCTCGATCCTCGATCCTCACCCCTGATCTTATGCTCATCCACCGCTACATCCTGCGCGAACACATCTCCCCGTTTCTCCTGGCCCTGTCCGTCATTCTCTTCCTGCTGTTCGTCAACCTGATCCTCGAACTCGTGGATCAGATCGTGGGCAAGGGGGTGCCCGCGGCCGCGGCCGTGGAGGTGTTCGTCCTGAACCTGGCCTGGATGGTGGCCCTCGCCGTCCCCATGGCGGTCCTGGTCGCCGTCCTCATGGCGTTTGGCAGGCTCTCCTCCGACGGGGAGGTGACGGCCCTCAAGGCCGTGGGGATCGGCCTGCCCTGCGTCGGGTGGCCCGTCCTGGTCTGCGCCGCCCTCCTGGCCGGCCTCACGGCGTGGTTCAACGACCGCGTCCTGCCCGACGCCAACCACCGCGCCCGGATGTTGATGGACGACATCCGGCGCAAGAGGCCCTCCGTGGCCCTCGCGGACAAGCCCGGTCTGGTCATCGACGACTTCGACGCGTATCGCATCCTGATCGGCGGGGTGGACCCGCACGGCTCCGGCGTGGAGGACATCCTTATCTACAGGCAGCAGTCGGGCGAGTTCCCGACCGCGATCCTGGCCCGTCGGGGGGAGATCTCCTTCACGCCGGACAGGAAGGACATGATCCTGACGCTCCACGACGGCGAGGTCCACGCCCTGGACAGCCGGGACCAGTCCCGATATGTGAGGACGACCTTCAGTCGGCAGGTGATCGTCCTGGGCGACGCCGGGAAGCGGCTCGTGCGGACCGTGGAGGACAGCCGTGGGGATCGGGAGATGCGCGTGGCGGAGATGCGCGTCCAGGTTGCGCGCCACGCCGAGGAGGTCCGGCAGGCCCGGGAGGATGTGGGAAAGGCCTTTGAGACCCTCGCCCGGGGGCGTCTCCTGGGGGACGGCCCGCCCCCGGCAGACCCCCTGAAGGAGGTCCAGCAGACGCTCGCCCAGGTCCGCAGCGGGCTGATGGTCGTGGGCCATCGGGCACGGGCCGTCAACCGCTACCGGGTCGAGATTCAGAAGAAGTACGCCATCTCCGCAGCCTGTATCGTTTTCGTTTTCGTGGGCCTTCCGCTCGGCATCGCCTTCCGGGCGGGGGGGGCCACGAGGGGCGCGGCCGTCAGCATCGGTTTCTTCCTGCTCTACTGGATGTTCCTGATCGGCGGTGAGAAGCTGGCCGACAGGGGCTATCTCTCCCCGGCCCTCTCGATGTGGGCCGCCAACATCCTGATCGGGTCTGCCGGGGTGTGTCTGACCTGGCGGGAGATGAAAAAGTAAAAGCAGCGACCAGCCGTCAGCTTACAGCGACCAGCAAAATCGGGTATGTTTTTGCTGGTCGCTGATCGCTGACCGCTTATATGGAGGGTTTTCTCATGGCGGGTTCCGAGATGCGCGGGTCGTGGATGGAGTACGACGTCGTCGTGCAGAAGAATGTCCCCGTATCGATGCGGGACGGCACGCGGCTGGCGGCGGACCTGTACCTGCCGGCCAGGGGCGGGAAGGTCGCCCAGGGCCGGTTCCCGGCGGTGATGGAGCGGACGCCCTACGACAAGGAGGGGAAGGTCAACGAGGGGCGCTATTTTGCCCGGCGGGGCTACGTGGCCGTGATGCAGGACGTGCGCGGGCGGTTCCAGTCGGAGGGGGAGTGGTACCCGTTTGCTAAGGAGGCCCCGGACGGCTACGACAGCGTGGAATGGGCCGCGGCGCAGCCCTGGAGCGACGGGAACGTGGGGACGATGGGGGGGTCCTACTGCGGGAGCGACCAGAGCGCCCTGGCCACGCTGAACCCGCCGCATCTGAAGGCGATGGTGGTGGCCGTGGGGACGTCGAACTACCACACGAGTTCCATGCGGCAGAATGGGGCCCTGGAGCTGCGGTTCATGGTCTACGCCTTCCGCATGGCCACGACGAGCCGCGAGGCGCTCTCTGATGCGACGATCAAGGCCGCGCTGACGGCGGACTTCGAGCGGGTCGGGGAGTGGCTGACCCGGACGCCCTACAAGAAAGGGTCGTCCGCCCTGCGGTTCCTGCCGTCCTACGAGCAGTGGCTGCTGGACCTCCTGGCCGAGGGGGACTACAACGACTACTGGAAGCAGCGGGGCTACGCCATCGAGCACTATTATGAGGAACACGCGGACGTGCCGACGATCTACCTGGGCGGGTGGTATGACTCGTATGCCAGGGGGACGACGGACAACTATGTGGCGCTGTCCAGGATGAAGAAGACGCCGCAGCGCCTGATCATGGGGCCCTGGACGCACGGGGGGTGGGGGGCGTCCTTCGCCGGTGACGTGGACTTCGGGCCGGACGCGGCCATGGACGACTACAACGGCTACCGGTTGCGGTGGTTCGACCGGTGGCTGAAGGGGATCGACAACGGCGTGGACCGGGAGCGGTCGGTGCGGATCTTCGTGATGGGGGGCGGGGGGAGCCGGAAGGACCGCAATGGCCGGCTGCTCCACGGGGGCGCCTGGCGGGACGCGGCGGACTGGCCCCTGCCTGGTACGCGCCTCACGAACACCTACCTCCACGCGGACGGGACGCTCGGCCCGGACTCCCCGCAGGCATCGGAGCCGAGCCGGTACACGTTCGACCCGCGGGATCCGGTCCCCACCGTCGGGGGTGGCATCTCGGCGGCGAACGAGGTGATGCAGCCCGGGGCCTACGACCAGCGGGGCGGAAAGCGGTTCTACGGGTGCCGGGACACGCTCCCGCTGTCGGCGCGCAGCGACGTCCTGACCTTTCAGACGCCGGAACTGGCGGAGGATGCGGAGGTGACCGGGCCGCTCGTGGTCAAGCTCTGGGCCTCGTCGTCGGCCCAGGACACGGACTTCACCGTGAAGCTGATCGACGTCCACCCGCCCAACGCAGATTACCCGGACGGGTTCGCACAGAACCTCTCCGACAGCATCCTCCGGGGGCGCTACCGGAACTCGCGGGACCGGGCCGAGTTGATGACGCCGGGCCAGGTCTGCGCGTTCGAGATTGTGATGTACCCCACGTCGAACGTCTTCTGCAAGGGGCATTGCATCCGGCTGGACGTCTCCAGCAGTAACTTCCCCAGATTCGACGTCAACCCCAACACGGGGGGCCGCTCGGACGAGAGCGCCGGGTCGTCGTGGCGGAGAACGCGGTCTACCACGACCCGGAACGGCCTTCGCACATCGTGCTGCCGGTGATACCCAAAAAACAGTGACAGGAGGTATTATATGGAAGGGATCAGAGTCGGTGTGGCCGAGGTGAACATCACGCCTCCGGTGGGCCTCTCGCTCTGCGGGTTCGGCGCGCGGAAGGGGCCTTCGGAGTTCATCCACGACGATCTGTACGCCAGGGCGCTGGTGCTGGACGACGGAGAGACGCGCATCGGGATCGTGACCGCGGACATCATCAGCTTTGCCCCCGACCTGGTGGAGCGCATCCGGGCGCTGGCGCTGGAGAAGGCCGGCATCCCCGGGACGCACCTGGCGCTCAACGGGTCCCACTCCCACTCCGGGCCGACCGTGATGCAGTTCCGGAGCATGGGGGACCGGGACCCGGCCTACGAGGACGTGCTCTGCCGGCAGGTGGTGGGCGCGTTGAAGATGGCTTCGGACCGACTGGAGGCCGCTTCGCTCCGGACGGGCCGGGCGCCCGCGCGCATCGGGCACAACCGGCGGGAGAAGCGGAAGGACGGGAGAATGACCCTGGGGCACAACCCCGGCGGGCCGGAGGCCCCGTGGGTGGACGTGCTGCGGGCAGACCGCCAGGATGGCTCCCCGATGGGGATATTCTATGCCCACGCGGCCCATCCGGTGAACCTGCGCGGTCTGGCGACCAGTGCGGAGTACCCGGGCTATGCGGCGCGCTTCATCGCGCGAAACCTGAACGGGGCCGTGCCGATGTTCGCGCAGGCGTGCTGCGGGGATATCAATTGCGCCCCCATGGACGGCCAGTTTGAGACGAGCGAGCGGCAGGGGGAGATCCTGGGATGCGCGACCGTGACGGCTGCCCTCCAGGCGGAGTCGGTGGGGGGGAAGCGGCTGGCCTCGGCGTGCCGGAAGGTCGGACTGCCGCTGATGGTCCCGACGGTGGAGGAGGCCGAGCGAGCGCTGGAGCAGCAACGGGAGGGCCTGAGCCAGGCCAGGAAGGATGAGCGGGTGACGCCTTATCAGCTCCGGGTGCAATACGAGGGGCAGGTGGGCTGGGCGGAGGACTACCTGCGCGCCGCGCGCGAGGGGGATCGGGGCGGGACCCAGGACTTCGAGATCCAGGCGATGCGGATCGGAGACGTGGCGCTGGTGGCCTATCCGGGGGAGATGTTCGTGGAATATCAGCTCGGGCTGGACCGGGAGTCCCCGTTTCCCCGGACGATCACACTGGGCTACACCAACGGCTGCATCGGTTACGTGCCGATGGCAGCGGCCTACCCGGAGGGGGGCTACGAGGTGAGCGGGGCCTTTCGTTACTACGGGACGCTGATGATCGCGCCGGACTGCGAGCGCCTGATCCGGGAGGCCACGCTGGACCTGCTGGAGGGCTTGAGACGGGAGGCATAAGCAGCCCCCCATCCCCTCCCCCGCGTCATGTGCCAAGTGCCAGGTAACCCTCTGCGATTTTACGTGGCACGTGATACGTGGCACTTGGCACTTGGCCTTTTACTTCTTGACAGCCCATCGCACAGGTCGTAAATTATTCGTAAATATTCACTTTTGTAGGTTCAACGGATTCATAATGGGAGGTGCTCCGTGAAAGTTCAGATCGTCGGAAGGCACTTTGAGGTCTCGGACAAAATGCGATCCCATATCGAGAAAGAGGCGGAAAAGCTGGAGAAATTCTTTGACCGAATCATCGACTGCCAGGTCCTCGTAGGGGCGGAGAAGCGGATGCGGACCGTGGAGGTCCTCGTCAACGTCCACGCGCACACGCTCAAGGCGACCCGCAGCGGGAGCAGCGTGTACCAGGCACTGGAGGAGGCGATGGACCGGGTCAAGGTCCAGCTCAAAAAGCACCATAACAAGCTCCGGGAACGGCGAGGAGGCGGGATCAAGAAGGCGGCGGGGGCCGCCGTTTAGGAGTCCGTACGGAAATTCGCTCTGAGGCCCGAGAGCGAGCGAGAAGGCGATGGGCAAGGCTTGCGAAGGAGGCGCATCTTACAAGTAGATGCGGCGACTGAGCGTAACGCAGGCCATCGCCTTCGCAGCCGCTCGAAGCCCGGATGGGATTTCCGAACGGACTCTAAGGAGGCGCGAGATGCGTACCCTGTCGATTGGCCAGTGGGTGGAGACCTTCGGGAGCAAGCTGACCCTGAAAATGGAGGGGGGGCACAACGGGCTGGATCGCCTGATCACATCGAGTGAAATCCACCGCCCCGGCATGGCCCTGATGGGGTTCGTGGGCGTGTTCACCTACGATCGCGTCCAGATCCTCGGGAACGCCGAGATGCTCTATCTGGACGGCCTGACGGAACAGGCCCGACGCGAGGCGCTGGAGATCATCTATCAGTTCGACATCCCCTGCGTGGTGATCACCGACGGCAACCAGACGCCCCCGGTCATGAAAGACCTGGCCGACCAGAAGGGCATTCCGCTGCTGCAGACGGGGTTCTCCACGACGAAGTTCCAGCACCTGTTGGCGCTTTACATGGATGACCTCTTCGCGCCCCAGACGACGCTGCACGGTTCGCTGGTGGATGTCAACGGCATCGGACTGTTGTTCATCGGCAGGAGCGCCATCGGCAAGAGCGAGGTGGCGCTCGACCTGGTGGAGCGCGGGCACCGGCTGGTGGCCGATGACGTGGTGGTCGTCTCCCGGAAGACGCAGGGGATTCTCGTCGGCACGTCCCCGGAGATGCTCCGGACGTTCATCGAGATCCGGGGGCTGGGCATCCTGGACGTGCGGAACATGTTCGGCATCCGGGGCTTCCGGATCCAGAAACGGATCGAGATCGTCGTGAAGCTGGTCGAGTGGGATGACTCGCTGGACTACGAGCGGACGGGCCTGGAGGACCATTACGCTTCGATCCTGGACGTGGAGGTGCCCCTGGTCACCGTCCCGATCTATCCAGGCAAGAACATCACCGTGATTGCGGAGGCCATCGCCCTGAACCATCAGCTCAAGCTCCAGGGCTATCACACGGCCAATGAGTTCAACCGGCGGCAGATGGAATACATGAAGAAAAAAAGACCCTCGGAAGTACAGATACGGGCGGACGTGGAGTGAAAAGATGAAGATCTTCAGGTATGCGATCCTGTTAACAGGCGTGTTCATCTGGACAGGGGGATGCGAGAAAAAGGAGGATGTGAAGGCGGGGGAGCGGATGGTCTCCAGGGCGAGGCTGCTGGAGGACACGCCCGATTCGCTGACTCAGGCCGTCGCCCTCTACAGGCAGGCGGCGGCCCTTCTCTCCGGCCTCCCCACGGGACAGCAGGCCCGCGACCGGGCAGAGAAGCTGGCGGGGGTGGAGGAGGTCTACCGCCGGACGGGAGAGACGGTGGTGGGGGATTCGGCGGTCATCAAATTCTGCCAGGAGGTCCTGGTCATCGCCCCGGATTACCGCCCTGCCATCCGGCGCCTGGGGACCCTGTATCACAACCAGATCGACTTCGCCGCGCAACTGGTGGCCAATCCCGCGTGGCACAACGAAGGCCTCCTGAAACAGATAGGGTCGATCTGGAAGGAACAGGACCAGCTCTGGTCGCGTTACGACTTCCGACCGCAGGCCGAGGACCGGGAGTGGGGGGATCGCCTCTGCCAGTCGTCCCTGGTGGTGGCCAACATGTTGAGCAAATACGGCCGGTACGCGGACGCGCTGGCGACGGTGGAGCGCGGCCTCTCCTATGCCAGCACCGATGACAAGACCGCGCTGGCCAAGGTCTACGCCGCTTATTATCATTTCTGGCTGAAGGACTTTGAGAAGACGACGAAACTGGCCCAGGAGGCGCTCGACTCGGGCCTGCTGGAAAAACCCGAGAAGGCCAGGGCCTATCACGCGCTGGGCCTCGGATATACCTATCTTTTCCAGGACTCAAAGGACAGAGACCACCTCGAAAAGGCTATCAAATCGCTGAACGAATCCCTCCTGATCGAGCCCCAGAACCCACCGGCCCGCGAGCTGCTCAAGGCGATGCGCGATGCGAAGGAGAAGCTGACTGCGGACAGCAGTCCGTGAACATGTTACGCACCCAGGTCCATTCCGGCACGGCCTATGAGATCGGCGCGGCGCGGGGACGGGGGCTGAAGGGGTTGCCCGTGCCGAGGGCCACGGCAGAGGAGGTGGCGTTTGCCCGCGCCTGCGCGGAGGTCGCGAAGGGGGTCTTTCCGCCGGCGCTGGATACCTTTCGCGGGATGGCGGATGCCTCCGGGTTGGAGGGGGAGGACTTCCTGGCCTACTATTTCGCCCGCCGGGAGGGGGTGTTGCGGGGGTGCACGATGTTCGCCGTCGTGCCCCCGGTCACGGGGGGTGGCGGGGTGATCGTGGGGCGGAATTACGACTGGGTCTACAGCGACCTGAAGTGGTGCGAGGTGCGGGGCATCCGCCAGACCGGGGCCTTTCCGACCCTCGGCTACACGCACCACTGGGCGGGCCTTCCCGACGCCCTGAACGGGGAGGGGCTGTTCGTCGCCATCGCGTCGCTGCCCAGGCGCCCTCCGGGTCGGCCCGGACTTCAGTGGAATCTGATCGTGGACGCGATGATGGCCACCTGCCGGACGGTCCGGGAGGCGGAGGCGGTCCTCACGTCGGTCTCTCATCTGCGCGCCATGTCCTACCTGGTCGCCGACGCCTCCGGAGATGCGGCGGTGGTGGAGGCGGGGCCGGGCGGGGTGACGGTCCGGCGGGGCGCGGACGGGTTTGTCGTGGCCACGAACCACGAGGTGGGGGGGGCCGACCCGTCCGAAAGGGGCGAACGGTCTCACCGGCGCTACGTCCGGGTGGAGGAGGCCCTGCGGGCGCACGGGGGCCGGGTGGATGAGGGGGTCGTGAAGGCCGTGCTGTCGGACCACGAGAACCAGGTCTGTTCGGGGACTCACGCGCATCAGGCCGAGGCGTTTCACAGAGGCGAGGGATGGGGGACGATCTGGTCGTCCATCTGCCGGCCGGACCTGCGCACGCTCCTGGTCGCGCCGGGACACCCGTGCGAGGTGGCGTACGAGCGGGTGGACTTCGGGCTGCTGGGATAGGGGTCAACGATCAGGAAATGCAGAGCCAAAGGGTACCATGCGAATCTATTTTTTTCGTCTTCTCTGCGTCATCTTTTTCATTCTGGGGTGCGTCCGGAAGGAACAGAACCTCGCCCAGGATGTCCCCGATTCCCTCAAGGTGGATGACCAGGAGTTCCGGAGGCTCCTGAGGAAGTCCCGCGAGCTCAACGAGGATCAGAAGACGCGGGCGAAGCGAACGGTGAACCCCCGCGTGCTGCGGAAGCTGGCGGGGGACGAGAACGAGAGCGTCCGGTTCTACGTGGCATCGAACCGCTACACGCCTTACGAGACGCTCGTGGTTCTGGCCTCGGACGAGAGCCCGTCTGTCCGGTGGGCCGTGGCGGTCAACGACAGCCTCCCTCCCGAGGCTATGCCCGCCCTGGCCGGGGGATACGGACATCGTCGTCCGAATGGGTCTGGCGGCCAACCTTCACACGACCACGGAGGTCCTGGCGAGGCTGGCGGAGGACATCCTCCCGGTGCGACGGCGGGCGGCGTCCAACCCCAACATGAACCCCCCCGTCCTGGCGGATCTGACCAGGGACGCCGATGCGCAGGTCCGGCAGGCCGTGGCGCGCAACATCTCCACGCCGCCGCAGGCCCTGGGGAAGCTGGCGCTGGATACGGTGGAGGTGGTGAAGGTGGCGGTGGCGGGCAATCCCGGCACGCCACAGGGGGCGCTGACGGTCCTGGCCACGGACACCAGTTTTGTGGCCCGGCAGAAGGTGGCGGGCAACGGAAACACGCCCAAACTGATGCTCCTGCAACTCGCCGCCGACTCTATGGCCGTGGTGCGTCGGGCCGTGTCGGTGAACACCAACACGCCGAAGAAGGCCCTTGAGAAACTCTCCTACGACCCGGACCAGGACATCAGCCGGATGGCGCGGGGACGGCTGGCGAAGATCCTGCGAAAGGAGATCGAGGAAGACCTGGAGCGGTAGTCTTTTTATGGCCGAAGTCGACGTTGAACTCGTGGAGGTGACCAAACGTTTCGGGACCGTGACGGCGGTGGACGGGGTCTCGTTGCAGGTGGAGCGGGGGGAGTTCTTCGCCCTGCTCGGTCCGAGCGGATGCGGCAAGACGACGATCCTGAGGATGATCGCTGGCCTGGAGGCGCCGACATCCGGGGCCATCCTGCTGCGGGGGGCGCACATCGAGGAGGTCCCGGCCCACCGGCGGGACGTGAACACGGTCTTCCAGAGCTATGCCCTGTTCCCGCACATGTCGGTGTTCGACAACGTGGCCTTCGGCCTGCGGATGAAGAAGACGGCGGAGGCGGAGGTGCGCCGCCGGGTGGAGGAGGCCCTGGACCTGATCCAGATGTCGGGCTACGAGGGGCGCAAGCCGCGCGAACTGTCGGGTGGACAGCAGCAGCGTGTGGCCCTGGCCCGCGCCCTGGTCAACCGGCCCGCGGTGCTGCTGCTGGACGAGCCTCTGGGGGCCCTGGACATGAAGCTGCGCCGGCAGATGCAGCGGGAACTCAAGGACATCCAGCGGCGGGTGGGCATCACCTTTCTGTTTGTCACGCACGACCAGGAGGAGGCGATGTCGATCTCGGACCGCATCGCCGTGGTGCAGGGGGGCCGGATCGAGCAGGTGGGTTCTCCATCGGAGGTCTACGAGCGTCCTGCCACCCGGTTCGTGGCCGATTTCATCGGGCTGTCCAACCCGTTTGAAGGGCGGGTGGTGGCGCGGGAGGACGGGAGGATCGTCGTGGAGGCCGGTGGGGTGCGGGCTTCGGCAGCCTCCGGGACGATGCAGGAGCGCGCGTGCATCGTGGTGAGGCCGGAGCGGGTGCGGATCGGGACAGAGACCCTGGCCGGCGTCGACCACGCCTTTGAAGGGGCCGTGCGCGATGTGACCTACGTGGGGTCGGGCATCTTTTACGTCGTGGACGTAGGCGGGAAGGATCTCCTCTGCTTCACCACCGGGAACGGCGGTGTGCGGCACGCGGTGGGAGATCGGGTGTTCGTGGGCTGGTCGGCGGAGGATGGACACGTGGTTGAAGATACGTGAAACGTATCTCGTGAAGCGTGAAGCGTATCTCGCAAGAGGTGGGGATGGGACGAGATACGAGATACGAGATACGGGTTTTCACGTTTGTCGTTAGCCGGGTTTTCCTATGGAACGCAGAATGGACTCCTGGAAGGCGGCGGTGACGGTGGGACCGGGGGCGATCTGGCTGACGGTCTTTTTCCTGGCCCCGCTCGGCGTGATCGTGCTTTACAGCTTTTGCGGGCGGGGCACGTACGGGGGGGTCTCCTACCGGCTGACGCTTGAGAACTATGCCCGGTTGTTCGACCCCGTCTACCTCCAGGTGGGGTTCCGGTCGTTCAGGCTGGCCGCAGAAAACACCCTTCTCTGCCTGCTGCTCGGCTATCCACTCGCCTATTTCATCGCCTCCCGGCGTCCCCGCATCCGCCAGGTCCTCCTGGTTCTGGTGATCATCCCCTTCTGGACGGACTTTCTGATACGGATGTACGCGTGGATGTTCATCCTCCGGACGGAAGGCGTCTTGAATGCCCTTCTGATGGGCCTGGGGTTGGCGGACCATCCCTGGGAACTGCTGTTCACGGAGGGGGCGGTGACGGTGGGTCTGGCCTACGGATATCTGCCCTACATGGTCCTTCCGCTCTACGCCTCCATCGAGAAACTCGACCGGTCTCTGGTGGAGGCGGCGCGGGACCTGGGCGCGAACGCCTTCCGGACGTTCTGGGAGGTGATCCTGCCGGCCACCTGGCCCGGGGTGGTGGCGGGCTGCGTGCTGGTGTTCATCCCCTCGCTGGGGGCGTTCGTCACGCCGGACCTGCTGGGCGGGGCCCGGACGCCGATGATCGGCAATCTGATCAAGACGCAGTTTCTGACGGCGCGGGACTGGCCCTTCGGGGCGGCGATGTCCCTGGCGGTGATGGTCTGTGTGGCCGGGATGCTCGCGCTCAACCGGCTGGCGGAGAGGCGGGAGAGGTGAGACGACCTCACCCTCCCCAACGCAGTGAGTGTGCCAAGTGCCAAGTAAACCCCCTACGCATTTGACGTGACACGTGACACTTGGCACGGGACATTTTTTGGGAGAGGGAGGGTCGATGGACGACCGACGGACGTTCGGCGGGATTGTGGGGATGGCCCTGGAGGTGTACGGCCAGCAGTTCGGGACTTTCTTTGCGATCGCCCTGGTCGGGCAGTTTCTGTCGACGCTGGGGAGGGCGTTCCTGAGCGAGGTGTCGTGGGAGGAGCCGATCCTGAACAACCTGGCCCTGGTGGCCGCCGGGGGGGTGGCCTTCCTGATCGGCCTGATCCCCCACGCCATGCAGGTGCCTGCCCTGCTGGCCGCCGTGAACGATACCTATCGAGGAGAGCCGACCTCGCTGGGGCGGGCGTTCGACCGGGCGTCGACGAGGCTGACGTGGGAGACGGCCTGGGTCAACCTCATCGCGGGCTGGTTCGCCTTCGGGGGGTTGCTTCTGGGCATTGTGCCCGGGATTCTCTTCTGGGTCTGGTTCTGTCTGGCCGACGTGGCCGTGGTGCTGGAGGGGAAGCGGGATCTGAATGCCCTCAAAAGGAGCCAGCGGCTGGTGAGGGGCTACGGAGGGAAGGCGCTGGCCCTGCTCCTGGTGGGCCTCCTGGCGGCGGCGCTGCCCGCCGGGCTCGTCCGGATGATGGTCAGGGGGACGATGGGAGGGTTGCTGTCGGGTCTGATGGGGATCGTCGCCACGCCGTTTCAATACGCGCTGCTTGTCCTGCTGTATTATGACCTGAAGGCGCGGAAGGGAGAAGCGGCGGAGGAGGGGTTTAACAGGGATGGGCAGGATGAGGAGCAGGGGCGTGTAGGAAGTGCGGAGCGTATGGAGAGCGGAGAGCCAGAGCAGGGAGCGCAGCCATGAAGGGGGGGGGGTGGGGGAGACGGGCGCTGCTCCTCCACAGCGGCTTCGTCTATTTCTTTCTCTATGCCCCGATCGCCATCATCGTGATCTTTTCGTTCAGCGCCTCCCGTTCCCCGACGGCCTGGTCCGGGTTCACGCTCGACTGGTACCGGTCGTTCTTCCACAACGCCGGGATGCTCCAGGCGCTGCAGAACAGCCTGGTGGTGGGACTCTGCGCCACGGCGCTGTCCACGGTCATCGGCACGCTGGTCGCCTTCGGGCTGGACCGCTTCGATTTCCCCGGGCGGAGGTTTCTGGACCAGATCCTCTACCTCCCCATCGTCATCCCGGACATCGTCATGGCCCTCTCCCTGGCGCTGTTCTATCATTTCATTCACCTCCCCCTCGGCCTGTTCTCCATCATCATCGGCCATGTGGCGTTCGACATCTCCTTCGTGGCGGTGGTCGTCCGGGCCCGCCTGGAGGGGTTCGACCGTCGCCTCGAGGAGGCGGCGCAGGACCTGGGGGCGGATGGGACGCAGACGTTCCTTCGGGTGACCCTGCCGCTCCTGATGCCGGGCGTGGTGGCCGCGGCCCTGCTGGCCTTCACCCTGTCGTTCGAGGACTTCATGATCGCCTTCTTCACGGCCGGGGTCGGATCGACCACGCTGCCGATCAAGGTCTACTCCTCGATCAAGTTCGGGGTGACGCCGGAGATCAACGCGATCTCCACCTGCATCCTGGCCTTTGCCGTCTTCTCCATCCTGGCCGCGCAGAGGCTGATGGGGAAAGAACAAGTACAAAGTGCAAAATGAAAAATGCAAAAGGGTCTCATTTTACACTTTACGCTTTGCACTTTGCATTTTCCATGAACCTAACACGCCGGGGACCCCGTGCGTAAGCGCGGGGGCGAAGGCGTCGCTTGGGGGTTGGGCGGGCTTTTGATCTTCAAGTGCCACGGGCGTAAGCCCGTGGGAATCTACCTAAGCGGGTTTCTTATGGACACCTTCATCCGATCTGAGAAAGAGGGCCGCGTGGCCCTGGTGACGCTCGACCGCCCTCCGGTCAATGCCCTGACCCTGGAGATGGTGCGGGAGCTGGGGAAGGCTCTGGAGGATGCAGGGCGCGACGAGGAGGTCTCCGTCGTGGTGCTGGCCGGGGCCGTGGGGAGGGCATTCGCGGCGGGCGCGGACATCCGGGAGATGGCGAGGCTGGACCGAACCTCGGGCCGGGCGCTGGCGCAGGCGGGCCACGAGGCGCTCGGCCGGCTGGCCGGGCTGGCGCAGCCCGTGCTGTGCGCCGTGGAGGGGGTCTGCCTGGGCGGGGGGTGCGAGATCGCGCTGGCGTGCGACCTCCGGGTGGCAGGAGAGGGGGCCCGCCTCGGACTTCCGGAGGTGTCGCTCGGCACGATCCCGGGCTGGGGGGGGACGCAGCGGCTCCCCCGGCTGGTGGGCCGGTCGGCGGCGCTCCGGCTGATGCTGACGGCCGAGCCTGTGGAGGCGCAGGAGGCGCTGCGGATCGGGCTGGTGGACCGGGTGGTCCCGACAGGTCAGGCGCTGGCGACGACGATGGAGATGGCGGGGCGGATCGCGGGGTTCGGGCGGCTGGCGGTTCAGGCGGTCAAGCGGTGTGCGCTGGAGGGGTTGCAGATGCCGCTGGAGGAGGGGCTCCGGCTGGAGGTCGAGACCTTCAGCAGGCTGTGCGATACAGAGGACATGAAGGAAGGGCTGAAGGCGTTCCTCGAAAAGCGGAAGGCGGAGTTCAAGGACAGGTGAGCCGGGGCGAAAAACGTATCTCGTATCTCGTATCTCGTCCCATCCCCACCCCATACGAGATACGCTTCACGCTTCACGCGATACGCTACTCATCAAACAGGAACGTCGGCTCCCGGTAGAACCGGACTTTCTTGTCCAGGACCTTCTGGCGGATGATGTCCCGAAGCTGGATATTTTTATTTTTGAGCGACATGTCCGAGCGGAGGAGTTCCAGGCCGAGGTTGATGCGGAGGGCGCGGCCTCCGATCAGGTGGCGCGTGATGCCGGCAGGGAGCTTGACATCCGCGAGGGTGAGGGAGATGATCTCCTCCTTGGTATAGCTGGGGAAGGCGATGAGGGCAGTGGGGCGTCGCTCGTCGTGGGCGAGGTTCCGGATGTGTTCGGCATCGACCCTGTAGATCTCCACCTTGCCGCGATAGACGGCGACGATCCGGTTGAGATAGATGACCTGGGAACGGAGGTCCGCGCCCTGCCGCACGGCCCAGGTCCGTCCGTCGTGTACGGTCGTGATGGCGCAGAGGATCTCCCGTTTCGCCAGCAGGTCGTCGATCTTGTCCACCGTCATCTCGGTGAGGCGGAGATCGCCGCCGATGCCCCGGATCTGGTCGAGAAAGGGGTCTCCGGGCATCTCGGCGATGAGGTGATCCCAGGTGTCCAGGACGACGTCGGGGGAGGCATAGTCCACGATCTGGACGAGGGCGTCCCGGCAGCCGAGGAGGCGGAGGGCCGTGGTCCGGTTGGCTCCGTCGAGGACCATGTATTTTTTGCCCCCGTCCACGGCGGCCACGACAGGGGGGTTCCGGAGCATCTCCTCGTCCTTGAGCCGGGCGACGATGCGCTCTGCGCGCCGCTCATCGTGATCCTCGTGGAGGACGACGTCCTTCAGGGGGACGATCTCCAGACGGGGCAGGTCTTTAAAGGCGTCAGGGTTGGTTTTCACGAAAACCGCTCTTCGGTCCAGGGGTCCCCGTTCATGTGGTAGCCATAGGACTCCCAGAAGCCGGGCCTGTCGCAGGCCAGAAACTCCAGGCCGTTGACCCACTTGGCGCTCTTCCAGGCGTAGAGCTTCGGGACGATCAGGCGAAGAGGGCCGCCGTGCTCGGCAGAGAGGGGCTCTCCGTCCCGGCTGTGGGCGAGCAGGACATCGTCGTCCACCAGGGCATCGAGCGGGAGGTTGGTGGAATAGCCGCCGTAGCCGTGGACCATGACGAAACGGGCCTCCGGCTTGAGTTTGATCCGGTTCATGACCTCGTGAAGGGAGACCCCCTTCCAGCGGTTTTCGAGCTGGCTCCATCGCGTGACGCAGTGAAAGTCAGCGGTGAGCTCCACCTGCGGCATGGCCATGATGTCCTCGTAGGTCCAGGCGATCTCCTCCTCGACCAGGCCGAATACCTTGAAGCGCCACCGGTCTTTCGGGACGCGCTGGGTGGGGCCGTGGGTGAGGACGGGAAACTTGTCGGTGAGGTACTGGCCGGGGGGCAAACGGTCGTTCTCGTCGGGCTTCCTTTTTGGGTCTGCGGCCTTCAGGCGGGCGACGCGTTTGGAGGGGTCGAGTTCCATGAACGCTCCAGAGAAGTTCAAGGTTCAAAGTTCAAAGTTCAAGATCAGTATAATCTACTGAAAAATAGGTAAAAGGCAAGGGGTTGTTGTGGGTGAAAGGAGGCCCTCCGTGGAGCTTTCGGGCAGGGTGGCGCTGGTGACCGGGGCGGGCAAGGGGATCGGAAAGGCCTCTGCGCTGGCCCTGGCAGGGGCAGGGGCGGATTTGTGGTTAATGACTACAAGGACATGGCGGGCGCGGAGGCGGTGGCCGGCCAGGTTCGAGCCCTGGGGGGGCGGGCCATCGCCGTGCAGGCGGACGTGGGGGATTCGTCGCAGGTGAAGGAGATGGTGCGGCGGGCGCTGTCGGAGATGGGGAAGATCGACGTCCTGGTCAACAACGCGGGCATCTACGTGCGGCACGAGGGGGGGATCGTGGGGCTTCCGGACGAGGCGTGGCAGCAGGTGCTGGATGTGAACCTGAGCGGGGTCTTCTACTGCTGCCGGGAGGTCGTCCCGGACATGATCCGGCGGAAGGAGGGGGGGAAGATCATCAACATCAGCTCCGTGCAGGCGCTCCTGGCGCACTTTGAGGCGTCCGCCTACCAGCCGGCCAAGGCCGGGGTCGTGGCGCTGACGAAGTGCCTGGCCGTGGAGCTGGCCCCGCACAAGATCAACGTGAACGCCATCGGGCCGGGGGCCATCGCGTCGGAGGGGATGGGCGCGATGCGCTCGCCCCGGAGTTAATCGAAGCCTACCGGCGGCGCATCCCCTGGGGCGCGCGGGGGTATACGAAGGATATCGGGAACGTGGTCCTATTCCTGGCGTCGGAGGCCTCGCGCTACATGACAGGGCAGACCCTCTACGTGGACGGGGGGTATCTGGTGGACAGCACGCCCACGGACCTGAAGAAGTATGATCATCCGGTGACGCCGGATGACCCGGACCCGAGGTAGTCAAAGGAGAAAGTCATGGACACTCAGAAGATCAAGGGGATCATCCCGGCGGTGGTCACGCCGCTGACGGAGCAGGAGGAGGTGGACGAGGAGGCCCTGGAGGTGGTCCTGGATCGTCTGATCCACAAGGGCGTCCACGGCGTGTTCACGGTCGGGACCACGGGGGAGTTCTGGGCGCTCACGCCGGAGGAGAAGCGGAGGATCTTCCGGCGGACCGTGGCCTGCACGGCGGGCCGCGTGCCGGTCTACGTGGGGACGTGCGCCAACAGCACGCGGGAGGCAGTGATGCTGTCCGAGTGGGCGGCGGAGGCGGGCGCGGACTGTATCTCGGTGCTCACGCCCTGCTTCATCACGCCCACGGACGACGAGCAGTTCAAGCACTACGCGGCCATCGCGAAGGCCGTGGACATCCCGATCCTTCTCTACGGCAACCCGGACCGCACCGGGGTGAAGCTGTCGGTGGGGCTGACGGCGCGCCTGGCGGAGCAGTTCCCGAACATCGTGGGGATCAAGGACAGTTCCGGAGATCTGACTTTAACGACGGAGTATATCCGTAAGTGCCCAAAGGGGTTCCGGACGATCATGGGGCGAGACACGTTGATCTTCGCGGGGCTGATGCACGGCGTGGCGGGGGCGATCGCGGCCAGCGCCAACATCGCGCCGGAGATCGGGGTGGCGATCTACGAACACTTCATCAAGGGGGACTTCCAGAAGGCCCTGGAGTATCAGGACCGGCTGGCCCCCCTGCGGCTGGCGTTCACGCTTGGGAGCTTCCCGATCGTACTGAAAGAGGGGGCCGAGATGGTGGGGCTCCCGGCGGGTCCGGCGCGCGCGCCCATCGGCCGGCTCTCCCCGGAGAAGCGGAAGCAGTTGCGGGACATTCTGGTCGGGATGGGGCTGGAGGTAGTGAAGTAGGTGGGAGGCGTGAGGCAGAAGACAGCCCCCCCCCTCCCCTGTGACGGAGGGCTGCGCCAGGTTTTACCCCCTCCCTCCCCCACACTGTGGGGGGAGGGAGGGGGAGAGGGGGTGGAAGGGGGGGCTGTTGCCTGTTGACTGATTTGGGAGGGGGCATGGGTCGCAACGTCCGGGTGCTGTTGCTCGTCTCCGTCCTGTTCGGGATCGCGGGCGGGCTCTACGAGTTCATCCTGCCTTACTATCTCGAAGGGCAGGGCCTGTCGTTCAAGCGCATGGGCTACGTGTTCTCGGCCTCCACCCTGGCCATGTTCGTCGTGCGGATCGGGCTGGGGAACGCAGCCGACCGGTGGGGGAGCAAGCGGCTGTATCTCCTGTCCGTGTTCAGTTGCGCCGTGGCCTGTCTGGGGACGCCGCTCACGGCGGGCCTGGGGATGCTGATCGCCCTGAAGACGATGCGGGAGGTGGGCGTGCTGGCGCGGGACACGGCGCACCCCATCCTGCTCTATGCGGAGGGGCGCGGGCGGTTCGTGGACTTCATCGGCAAGACGCGGGGGATGGAGTTCCTGTTCCAGGCCGTCGGGACGTTCATCGCGGGCGTCGGGATCGTCTCCATCGGGGACCGGGAGACGCTCTGGGTCGGGGTGGGCGCGCTGGTCGTGGCGATGGGGTTGCTGACCCTCGTGCGCCCGCAGGAACGGAGGGGATCTGGGGTGACGCCGGGCCTCCGGGGGCTGGTGAGCTTCGATCTGCCCCGGAACCTGAGGGTGATCATGGCCGCCAACTTCATCTTCTCCGTGGGCCTGAGCACGAGCCATTGTTTCATCATGCCGCTGTTCTTCAGCCAGAAGTTCGGCGTCAGCGCCTCGGCGGTCTCCACGGTGATGGTCCTCCACCGGCTGACGTTCGTCCTGCCGTTGCTCCTGGTGGGGTATCTTCCCATCCGGAACTATAAGGCGGTCTTCATCGCCACGGTGATTCTGGAAGGGATCGCCATGAGCGCGGGGGCCATCATCCCGGACTTCTTCTGGGCCTCGGCGGTCTGGCTTCTGCACGACCTGGTGGGGGCAGGGGTCTGGATCCCGATCCAGAGCGCGATCATTCAGGACGAGTGCCGGGAGGCGTCGCGAGGGCTGGACCTGAGCAAGACGCTGGCGTTCTCGGCCCTGGGCGGGGCCATCGGGCCGATGCTGGCGGGGTATCTGGCGGACTTCTCGATCAGCGCCCCGTTCTTCGCCAGCGGTGCGCTGATGACCGCGTCGGCGGGGGTCCTGTTCGGTCTCAGGCTGCGGCAGGGGGCGAGGGAGGAGGCGAAAGTCGCTGCGATGTGAGGGGGGGACCCCCCGACTACAGCGTCTTCGGGTCAAAAAAGGGCGTCCAGTTGTCCAGGGAGAGGGCGCCGTCCGCGATGAGGGTCGCGCCGTTGATGTAGCGCGCCGCCGGGGAACAGAGGAAGAGCACAATGGCGGCGATCTCGTCGGGCTCGGCCAGGCGGCTGGCGGGGACATCCCGCATTGCCAGGGCTTCGTAGCCCTCCGGCTCCGCGTTGTTGAACTCCTCTTCGCGCAGGCCGGCCGTGGAGACGAAACCGGGCGCGAGGGCGTTGATCGTCACGCCGTGACGCGCCCAGTAGTAGGCCAGGGATTTGGTCATGTTCACCACGCCCGCGCGGGCCGCGCCCGAATGGACGAAGGGGGCCGCGCCCCGCTCGAACGAGTAGACGTGTACCATGTTGACGATGGAACCGAAGCCCCGCCTGGCCATGAGCGGCCCCACGCGGCTGCACATGTTCCAGGTGCCGTTGAGGTTCAGGTCGACGACGGCCCGCCAGCCGCGATCCGTGATCTCCGTGGGCCGGGCCGGGAACTGGCCGCCGGCGTTGTTCACGAGGAAGTCGACCGCGCCGAAGCGGTCCAGCGTCTTCTGGACCAGGGCATCGACCTGTTCGGTGTCCCGGATGTTGGTGGGCACGGCCAGGCACGTCCCGCCGGCCGCGCAGATCTCCTCTGCCGTGGGGGTCAGGTTCTCCGACTTGCGGCTGGCGATGACGACGTTGGCGCCGAGGCGCGCGAACGCCAGGGCGATATGTCTTCCGATTCCGCGCCCCCCGCCGGTGATGAGGGCGGTGGTGTCGCGGAAGAGCCCGGATGAGAAGATGCCGAGCGGGTTCAGGTCAGCGTTCACGGCGCTCCCTTCTTAGAGTCCGATTGGTAATGGCTCTGTCTCGATGAGGCCCATAGCAAAACAGAAAATGAGCGCGCTGTCAAGCAATTTTTCCCAAGGAGGTCACTTTGAAGGCAGTCCGAAAGCTGGCGCAGGGGACGGGGCAGGTGGCGCTCTGCGACATTCCTGAGCCCGACCCCCGGCCCGGCTGTGTCAAGATCGCGGTGAAGGCGGGGGGGATCTGCGGGACCGACATCCACATCCTGCACGGGGGCTACGCCTTCAACCCGCCGGTGACGCTCGGCCACGAGATCGCCGGGGAGGTGGTGGAGGTGGGCCAGGGGGTGGACCGGGTGCGCGCCGGGGACCGGGTGACGGTCCTGCCGTCGGCCATGGGGCGGTGCGGGGTCTGCCGGTTCTGCAAATCGGGCTTCTATTTCTACTGCGTCAACCGGAGCTCCATCGGGAGCAAGACGGATGGGGGGTTCGCGGAGTACTGCGTGGTTCCCCAGGATCTGATCTACCTCCTGCCGGAGGACGTGGACTATCGCGCCGGCTCGTTGACGGAGCCGCTGGCCTGCTGCGTGCAGGCGGTCTATGAGCTGACGGCCATCGCCCCGTCGGACGTGGTCCTGATCTCCGGGCCGGGTCCCATTGGCATGATCTGCGCGGCCCTGGTCAAGCTGCAGGGGGCGGCGGTGATCCTGTGCGGGACGGCGCAGGACCGGGAGCGGCTGGAGATGGCCCGGTCGTTCGGCGTGGACCGCACGGTGGATGTGACGACGGAGGACGCGGCGCAGGTGGCCCGGGACATGACCGATGGCTACGGGGCGGACGTGGTCCTGGAGTGCGTGGGCGTGGGGCCGTCGGTCAACCAGTGCCTGGAGGCCGTGGCCCGGCTGGGGCGCTACACGCAGGTCGGGCTGCTGGACCACCCGGCGCAGATCGACTTCGGGAAGGTGATCTACAAACAGCTCCGCGTCCAGGGGGCGCTGGGGCAGGCCTGGAGCACGTGGGAGAAGACGCTGCGGCTGCTGCGCCGGGGGGCCATCGACATGAACCGCTTCATCACGCACGAGGTCCCGCTCGACCGGTGGCAGGAGGCGTTCGACAATACGGAACAGAAGCGGGGGCTGAAGAATGTACTGTGTCCATAGAAAAGGGGGGCTATAGCGCATGTTCAAAGTCATGCTCACAGACTCGGTCTTCTCCGACATCGCCATCGAACAGGAGGAGATCGGGAAGATCGACGCCACGCTGACGCTGGCGACCTACAAGGACGAGGCGGAGATGGTGGCGGCCCTGCGGGACGCGGACGGGCTGATCAACCACTTCGCGCCCATGACGCGGCGGGTGATGGAGCAGCTCCCGAAGTGCCGGGTCATCAGCCGGTGCGGGGTGGGCTACGACAACATCGACGTGGCCGCGGCGACGGAGCTGGGCATCCTGGTGGCGCACGTGCGGGACTACTGCATCGAGGAGGCGTCCTCGCACACCTTCGCGCTGCTCCTGGCGTGCGCCCGCCGTCTGTTCCCGATCGACCGGTCGGTGCGGGCAGGCCGGTGGGACCACGCGGCCGGGCGGCCAATGCACAACCTGGCGACGCAGACCGTGGGGCTCGTGGGCGTCGGCAAGATCGGCGGCGCCACGGCGAAAAAGGCCCTGGCGTTCGGGCTGGAGGTGCTGGCGTTCGACCCTTACGCGAAGTCCGTGGGGCCGGACATCGAGCTGGTGTCTTTTGAGGCCCTGCTGGAGCAGTCGGACTACATCTGCATCCACGCCGCGCTGACGGAGGAGACGCGGGGGCTGTTCTCGGATGCGGCGTTCGCCAGGATGAAGCCCACGGCCTACCTGATCAACGGGGCGCGGGGGCCCATCGTGGACGAGGAGGCGCTGTTCCGGGCGCTGTCGGAGCGGCAGATCGCGGGGGCGGCGGTGGACACGATGGTCAAGGAGCCGCCGGACCCGGACAATCCCCTGTTCAAGCTGGACAACTTCATCGTGACCTCCCACGTGTCGTGGTACTCGGAGGAGTCCATTGAGCTGCTGCGCCGGGAGAATGCGCGGGCGGTGGCCGATACGCTCACCGTGGGCAAACCCCGATACCTCGTGAACCCGGAGGCGCTGAAAAAGGCCAGGAGGACGCCATGACGCTGACGCACGACCCGGGCCAGAAAGGCTGGCATTTCGAGACCGAAGAGCTGAAGGGATTCCTGCTGCCCGAGGGGCAGCGCCACGGGGTGAAGACGCTGGTCCACAAACCCACGGGCATCGATGTGATCCACCCGAAGTACGATGCGCTCAACCTGTTCCTGCTGTTCTCCACGAACCACTGCATGGGCACGGTGCGCGAGAAGGAGCGGACCGTGCGGCAGGACGGGGACGCGGTGGAGGTGACCTGGGCGCCGACGAAGGACCACCGGGTGGAGCTGAAGGCCCGGTATGAGGTCCAGGAGCCGAACGTGATCGACCTGAAGGTCACGGCCCGGTCGGAGTGGCCCTTTCCCGGCTACGAGGTGTTCCTGTCCAACTACTTCGACCCGGCGTTTCAGCCCTACGTCTATGTGCAGGGGAGCCCGTTTGCGATCCCCCCGAACCAGCCCCAGTGGATCGCGCCGGCGGCCAACGACGTGTACGTGGGCACGGGGCTGGTGTTCCCCCGGGACACGCACGCGGCCCGGCGGTCGGTGGACGGACGGTGGGACCGGATCTGGGCGCTCTACCAGTGGAACCCCCAGCGCTACTACGAGAAGCCGGTGGCGTTCCAGACCGACCCCCAGCGCCGCGTGGCGGCCGTCCTGATGTCCCGGCCTCAGGACTGCTTCGCGGTGATCAGCGGGTACAACAGCGACAACCCGAAAGACCCTTTCAAGGACCAGAACCCGCTCTACTTGTCGCTGTTCGGGGACGATCTCACGGTCGGGTTCGAGCGGACGGTGCGGGCGCGACTGCAGGTCACGGCGCTGGACGCCGGGATGAACCGGCCGCTGGAGTTATACGAGCAGTTTATCACGGAGAAGGTCCCATGAAACCTGTTCGTCTGGGCGTGATCGGGTGTGGCGTCATCGGGCGGAGACACGTGGAGGCCGCTTCCCGGTCCCCGCTGATCGACGTGGTGGCCGTGGCGGACCTGCGGGAGGAGGTCGCGCGGGAGGTGGCCGGGCAGTTCGGGGTGGGCAGGGTCTACGGGGATGGGGACACGCTGCTGGAGGACCCCGATGTGGAGGCCGTGGTCCTGGCCCTGCCCGCGTGCTGGCGGACGGACCTGGCGTCCCGGGCCTTCGCTCTGGGGAAGCACGTGCTGATCGAGAAACCGGTGGCCATGAACGCAGAGGAGGTCCGGCGGCTGATCGCGGCCCGGGGCGCTCTGACGGCCGGGTGCTGTTCGTGCCGGTTCCGTCTGTTCGAGTCCGCCCGCGCAGTCACAGCGTTCCTGGCCACGGGGGCGCTGGGCCCGCTGCGCGTGGTGCGTTGCCGGGCCATCTCCAGCGCGGGGGAGCCGCCCAAGACGCCGCCGCCGGCCTGGCGCCTGAAGCGTTCGCTGAACGGGGGCGGGATCATGTCCAACTGGGGGTGCTACGATCTGGACTATGTCCTGGGCATCACGGGCTGGGCCCTGAGGCCCAGGACGGTCCTGGCGCAGACCTGGACCGTGCCGCCGGCGTTCGCATCCTACGTCGCGCCGGGGTCGGACGCCGAGACCCACGTGGCAGCGTTCATCCTGTGCGAGGGGGGGACGGCCCTCACCTTTGAGCGGGGGGAGATGGCCCCGGCGCAGACCGCGAATGCCTGGGAGATCATCGGCACGCACGGGGCCCTCCGCCTGAACATGCTCCCCGGTCAGGCCAGGCAGATCCTGCACGATGAGGGGGTTCCGGGGAAGGGCGTGGTCTCCCGGACGGTCTGGGAGGGGGAGGAGGCGTGGACGGGGGTCCATACCGGTCCCTCGCAGGACTTCGCCGAGGCGATCCGCGCGAACCGCCCGCCCGGCACGAGCCTCGAACAGGCCCTGGTCGTGCAGCAGATCACGGACGCGATCTATGCCTCGGCGGAGCGGGGCGGGGCCGTAGAAATCACGTAGGGACGGCCCGTCAGCCTACGGTTTTTAAACGACGAAGACGTAGCGGGGGGCGTAAGCCATCCAGTCCGACTCGTGGCGCTCCGGGGGATGGAACGAAACGCCAAGGTCGCGCAGGAGCTGCGCCTGGACGTCCCGTTCCTCCTCCTCCCGGCTGGCGAGGACCAGGACGCCGCCGGGCGCGAGGAGCCCGCAGACGTGCCGCACCATGGCCTCCGGCCTGAACAGGACGCCGGGCAGCCCCCACTTGCGGAGGGCATACTCCGTGACGAAGGGGAGGAACCAGGTGATGACGTCGTAGGGTTCCCGGTGGTCCATCACGTCTCCCGCCAGGTAGCGGCAGCCGTCCAGGTCCCGAATGTGGTAGAGGGCGTAGTCGTAGCGGGAGTGGAGGTCGGTGTAGATCTGGTAGGGATCGACTTCGACGCCGGTCAGGTCCACCCGCCTCGGTCCCGTCTCCCCGGCGTGCCTGAAGAAGTGGTGGAGGCCCCGGGCATAGGCGAAGTTTTTGGACCCCACGTCGAGCGCCCGGACCGGGTCGCGAAGGCGGGGGACGGGGAAGAAGCGCTCCATCAACTCCAGGACGTAGAGGGATTCCCGGTATTCGGATGACGTGGACTGCTCCCGGAAGTCCCCCAGGTGGTAGCGGCGCTCGAGGCGCCCGGCGGCGCTCAGGAGGTGGGGCTTGGCCCTGAAGAAGGGGGCCTTGTCCTCGCTGCGCGGGCGATAGGTGGGCCGGGACCAGCGGATGCGCCGGCGGAGGGCGTAGAAGACCGCGTTGAAGAGGCGTTCGGACATGGAAGAGACGGAAGTCGAGACCAAGTGTTTTGGGTTGCATCCGGTCGATGGGGAGCCTATATTAACATAACATAACATAAGGGTGTGGCCGGGGACGAAGAAAAATTCATCGAAATGCAAAACCTGAAATTTCTACGCTGGAGGAACTTCATGAAGATGCGTGTGGTGGTGAGAACGGTTCTGGGGCTGGCCCTGGCAGGAGGTGTGGCGCGGGGGGCATCCGGTCAGGAGCAGGTCTCGTTGCAGGTCAAGACCGCGCCGGGCCAGAAGCTGGTCTACAAGAATCTCTTCAAGCTGACCTTTTTCACGGATCGGGCCAAAGAGGTGGTGGCCACGTCGGGCCAGAATTCGTATCAGATCGACCTCAACCAGGAGTGGACGCAGGAGGAGGCATTCAGGGCCGATGGGAAGGATACGCTGGTGGTGGCGACTCTGACGAAGGTGAGCGATCTGAGCATGATCAACAGCCAGACGATTACCAAGGATCTCTATCCCTGGACCCTGGAGGATCTGAATGGGGTGGAGCTGAGCTGGCGCGTGGAGCCCCGGGGGGATGTGAGGGCGTTTGGCCCGGCCAAGGAGATGACCCGGCTGACGCTGGCCACCCTGGTGAGCGATCTCAGGCTGGTCACCGAAGGGGATTTCTACCCCCCGCTGCCGGCCGAGCCCAGGGCCGTGGGGGAGTCGTGGACCTCGGAGCGGACGGCATCTTCCATCTACGAGGAATTCCAGAATTTTGAAGGCCAGATCAAGGCCACGAGCACGTTGAAGATCAAGGGGATGAAGAAGAAGGGTGCCCGGAATTGCGCTGAGATCGAGGAATCCCGCGTGGTCGCCTACAAGGGGTGGCTGAACACAGGGGTCAATGCGCTCATCCTCGAAGGGGAAGGGAAGGGCAAGGGGACGTGGCTGTTTGACGTGGAGAACGGCATCGTGGTGGAGCACCAGATCCGGATGGACATCGAGGCGAGGCCGACGGTGGTCGGGGAGGCGAGCCAGCGCAATGTGGAGACCCGGCTGACGATCTGGGTGGAAAGGAAATTGGAGAAGTGATCCCTCCGTAGCGCGGGAATGAATTCCCGCGCTACCCATACGAAGTCCGCTAAGGCGGACTCAGGACGTCTTTTAGCCCGGCGCAGCCGGGCTTCTTCTCCGTAGCGAGGAAATTCATTTCCACGCTCGTTATAGAGCCGGAGATCTTTGAGGATGACCTTCTTCACCCATCTTGACTGTTCCCGGTGCGGGGCGCGGCACGACCGGGAGACGCTTCATAACCTGAGCCCCTGTTGCAGTGCCCCGCTGCTGGCGCGCTACGACCTCGAAAGGGTGCGGGTGCGGCGGGAGGACCTGGCGGGCCGTCGGCCCGACATGTGGCGCTACGCCGAGGTGATGCCCGCGGACCGGCCGGAGGAGGTCGTGTCGCTGGGGGAGGGTTTCACGCCGCTCCTCCAAGCGGAGCGGCTCGGGGAGACGGCGGGGCTCCGGAACCTCTTCATCAAGGATGAGTCGTCCAACCCGACGGGGTCGTTCAAGGCGCGAGGGCTGTCGGCCGCGGTGACGCGGGCGCGGGCCCTGGGGGCCGGGAGGCTGGCGATTCCGTCCGCCGGGAACGCGGCCGGGGCGATGTCGGCCTACGCGGCGGCGGCGGGGCTGGAGGCTTTCGTCTTCATGCCGAAGGACGTTCCGGAGGCGTTTCAGGTGGAGTGCGCGGCGCTCGGCGCGAGGGTGGAACTGGTGGACGGGCTGATCACGGACTGCGGCCGGATCGTGGCCGAGCGAAAGGTGGCGCAGGGGTGGTTCGACGTCTCCACGCTGAAGGAGCCGTATCGCGTGGAGGGGAAGAAGACGATGGGCTACGAGGTGGCGGAGCAGATGGGGTGGACGCTGCCTGACGTGATCGTCTATCCCACGGGGGGCGGGACGGGGCTGATCGGCATGTGGAAGGCGTTCGAGGAGATGGAGCGGCTGGGGTGGATCGGGGGCCGGCGCCCGCGCATGGTGTCGGTGCAGGCATCGGGGTGCGCGCCCATCGTGAGGGCCTTTGAGAACGGACGGGAGACCGCCGAGGAATGGCAGGGGGCGCAGACCATGGCCGCGGGCCTGCGGGTGCCCCGCGCCGTGGGAGACTTTCTGATGCTCCGGGCGATCCGGCAGAGCGAGGGGACGGCGGTGGCGGTGACGGACGAGGAGATGGCCTCCGCGCTGAAGGAGATGGGGGCGGCCACGGGGCTGTTCGCTGCGCCGGAGGGGGCCGCGGCCTGGGCCGGGGTCAAACGGCTGGCCGCGCAGGGATGGATCAGGGCTGACGAGCGGGTGGTGCTGTTCAACACGGGCAGCGGACTCAAATATATAGATGCCCTGAAGGCAATCTGGTAGAGGGTAGGGGGCAGGTCGGGGCCACCCCACCTACCACCTCCTATCTACCACCACCCTTTTATGGCGTTCTCCTCTGGCATGGAGACGGTCCTCCCTCCGCTGGCGGCCATGCTGGCCCCGATGGGCCCGAAGGCGAAGGAGATTCTGATCTCCTGCCTGCCTGACCCTCTGGCCAGGGCCGTGAACGCCCGGCTGAAACGCCCAGAAGATGGGGAGGAAGCGGCGACTGCGCTGGAGAGGGGCCTGAGGGCGCAGGCGGAGGAGGCGTGGGGAGGGGAAGAGGGTTCGAAGTTCGAAGTTCGAAGTTCGAAGTTCGAAGGCGGGTTGGACCTGGCCGACGCGCTGGCGTTGATCCTGAGGCAGGCCAGGCCGGCGGTCCTCACGCGGATGCTCCTGCAACTGCCGGGGCGTCTTCCGGCAGAGGTCCTCCACCGGATTGCGTCGGTGAATCTCAGCCAGGTACAGCACCGGATCGAAGAGGAGGCGGGGGTCTTCTTCTGGAAGCTCCGGGAGGCGCTGGGCGATGTCCGGCTGAAGCCTGCGCCGGAACTTGCGGCGCGGGCGCTCAGGCCGATCGCCCCCCACCTGGCGCGGCAGATTCTGACGGACGCGCATCGGATCGACCCCGGCACGATGAAGGCCGTGCAGGACCTGGCTTATCCGTTCGAGGATCTGACGCGTCTGCCGGACCCGGAGCTGCAGAGGGTGTTGATGGGGGTCGAGAACCGGGACATCGCCCTGGCGCTGCAGACGACGCCCGCCGTGGTGCAGGACCGGATCGAGCAGGGCATGTCATTGCGGCGGAAGCAGGCCACGGACGAGGAAGCGGGGCTGGCGGGCGAGGTGAGCGAGGAGGCGTCCCGGAGCGCCCAGTCACGGATCCTGGACCGGGCGCGGCTGCTGTATGAGCAGGGGCAACTGCACGCCTATTTCGGCTCCATCGAGGACGCCGGGGCTGCGGGGCAGACGCTCCAACAGGCCCGGCAGGCTGTCTATGGCAAGCACGCGGCCTGGATGGCGCGATGGATACAATCCGGGCGGGGGCAGAGACAGTCCGTCGGCGTGGCCCTGGCGGCCCTCGCCCTGGTGGTGGTCGGAGCGCTCCTTTTGAAGTATCTCGCGGCCGCGGGCAGGGCTGTCCATCCGAAGGCGCAGGAGGAGAGACAGAGGCGCGAGGGAGAGACCGGGCCGAAACGGGGAAACGGGGAAACGGGGAAACGGGGCATCACCGCTTCTCCGCTTCTCCCCTTCTCCGTTTCGGGGATCGGGGGGCAGGGGGGAGGACTGCGGGTGTCCCTCGCCCCGGGCGGGGAAGTGGAGGGGAAGGGGTTCCAGCCGGGGGGGGACAGGAGAGGGATCTGGCTTCGGGCGGGGACGATGCGGGTGGCGGTGCTGGACTCGACGGCGTTGCTTGAGACGCCGCTCGTACGGGTCACGGGAGAGGCGGGGGCCGCCTACCGGGTCCGGGTGGGGACCACGACACGGTTGACGGCGCTGCGCGGGGCGCTCCAGGCCCTTCCCGTGGAGGGAAAAGGGGGGGTGACGCGGATCGCGGCGGGCCTGGAGGTGGTCTTCTCGCCGGGGGGGACCGTGCAGGTCTTGACCGCGAATCTGGACGCGGAAGATCTGGCGTGGCTGGAGAAGAACAGATAGTCGCGGATTGCGAGATCCCCAATGACGAATGACGAATTGCGAATTTCGAATGGATGAACGACATTCGACATTCGACATTCGATCCATTCCGAAGTCCGAAATCTGAAGTCTGGAGGCCTCATGCAAGGGAAGAAGGGGCAGCGCCGCCCCCGCCGGAGCGCTCAGGAGGACGAGGGGCGATACCGGAGCCTGGTGGAGAATTCACTGGAGGGGATCGGACTCATCCAGGATGGGAAGGTCCTCTTTGCCAACCCCGCTCTTCTGAAGATGTACGGTTATGATTGTCTAGAAGAAGTGGTGGGCAGGCCGATCTCCGACATGGTGGCCCCGGAATCTCGGGATTACGTCGTGAACCTCTCCCGGCAGAGGGAGGCGGGCGCAGAGGTGTCCTCACACTATGAATACCGGGGTCTCAGGCGGGATGGGACACTGATCGATGTGGAGGTGCTGGCCGTCCGCATTCCCTACGAAGGAAAGAGCGCCGTCCAGGCGACGTTCCGGGACGTGGCGGAGCAAAAACGGCTGGAGGCGGAGCTCAAGATCTCAACGGAGACGCTCTGGCGGCGCAACGCGCAACTGGCGGCGCTCAACTCCGCGGTGCGGGTCATGAGCGGGCAGCTCGACATGAAGGAGCTCCACACCACCTTTGAGGCGCATATCCGCGGAGTCATCCCGTTCGACCACGCGGCGGTCTCGCTCCTGGAGGACGAACGGCACTTCCGTCACCTGGCGACGGACGAGGTGGTGACGGCCCCGGGCCCCATCGGCAGGGCCGGTTCGGCCACGGACTGGGTGATCCAGAACCGGCAGCCCCTGATCCGGAAGGACATCCTGACAGACGGACGGTTCCGGGTGAGCAGGCGCACCCGTTCCACGGGCATCCGGTCGGATATCCTCATCCCGCTGGTTTCGCGGGGGCGGGTGGTGGGCACCCTGAGTCTGGCGAGTCGCGATCCGGGGGTCTACAGCGAGGCGGATCTGGAGTTTCTGCAGCCCCTGGCCGATCAGCTCGCGGTGTCCGTGGACAATGCCCGCCTCTACCGCGACCTCAGCCAGGCCTACGACGACCTCAAGGCGGTCCAGGCGCAGGTCGTGGAGTCCGAGAAGCTTCGGGCGCTGGCCGAGATGGCCGGCGGGGTGGCCCACAATTTCAACAACCTGCTGACGGGCATCCTGGGGTATGCCCAGCTCCTCCAGATGGACAGCGATGCGACGCTCTACGCGCACGGGCTGGAGGTCATCGAGCGGGGGGCCCGGGAGGGAGCCCGCATCGTCCGGGAGATGCAGGAGTTCGCGCGGGCGCAGTCGGAACAGGCCTTCGAGCGCACGGACCTCAACCGGGTGGTTCAGCGCAGCGTGACGGCCACGGAATCCATCTGGCGGGATAAGTCGGCCTCGCGCGGGATCACCGTGAAGCTCAAGACCTCTCTGGGCTCTATCCCTCCCGTGGAAGGAGATGAATTCGCCCTGGAGAAGGTCGTCTCGAACCTGATCGTGAACGCGGTGGAGGCCATGCCCGGGGGCGGGACGATCACTGTCGAGACAGGCCTGGCGCCGGACAGGGAGATAGAGGGCGTGGGGCTCCCGGGAATCACGCTGAGCGTCTCTGACACCGGGATGGGGATGAGCGCGGAAGAGCGGGAGCGGATCTTCCAGCCGTTCTTCACGACCAAGGGCCCGCAGATCGGTCACGGGCTGGGGTTGAGCGTGGCCTACGGCATCGTCCTGCGCCATCAGGGGCGCATCGAGGTGACCAGCGAGCTGGCGAAGGGAACCACGTTCACGGTCTGGCTACCGGCGGCGGCACAGACGCTGAACGGCGCAGGACCGCTCTCCACCCTCCCTGAAGATTCGGCCCGGCTGCTGGTCATTGACGACGATGGCCTGACACGCGATCTGCTGTCCCGGATGTTCAAGATGTACAATGTGGATTTGGCGGAGAACGGCCAGCAGGGCCTGGCGCTGTTTGAGAAGGGCAGACACGAGATCGTGATCACGGATCTGGGGATGCCGGGGCTGAACGGATGGGACGTGGCCAGGACCGTCAAACGGGCCGCCTCCAGGACGCGCGTGGTCCTGATGACCGGATGGGATGTGGACATTGAGGACCAGCAGGTCCGGGAGAGCGGCGTGGACGGGCTTTTGCGGAAACCCTTCGACATCCGGCAGGTCCAGGTTGCCCTGGCACAGGCCTGGCAGGACCGGACAGGGGGGGACGCATGACGGTGCGCGTGAAGCTGTTCGGTTCTCTGAAGCAGTACCTCCCGTCAGGGACGCAGGGCCGGCAGGCGGCGCTGGAGGTCCCGACGGGAGGGGGCGTCCGGGACGTGATGCGTCTGATCGGCGTGCCCGACGAGGCGGCCACGGTCATCCTGGTCAATGGAGAGCACGTCGAGGCGGACGCGGGGGTGAAGGAGGGGGATACGGTGAGTGTGTTTCCGCCGATATAGCGTATCTCGCATCTCGTATCTCGTATCTCGTTCCACCCTTCCCCACGCTTCACGCTTCACGCTTCACGATCCCCGAAAGGTTCTCATGATCTGCAAAGAGATCGGCAGCTATAGAGTCTATGAGGTGGAGCGGGACGACATGGTCGTCGTCATGGGGCAGACGGAGGAACACCGCGCGTTCCTGCTGGCCATGGGGTTTGAGGAGCATCCCGAGACGAAGGAGTGGGTCGGGAAGGGGGAGGGACTCTATCGGATGACGCCGGAGGCGTTCTGCGCCCGATTCGGCGTGCAGGGGGGGATGGCGCTCCAGGCGCAGGTGACGGACGGGGAACGCTTCTGCGCCGTGGATGCCTTGCCCCAGGTGGGGGAGGACAGCGAGGGCCGGCCGGTCATCGTCAGGGTCCTGGCCCTGGAACTGGACACGCGGGAGATCATCGATCAGGTGCTGTCGAGGATGCTGGAGAGGGGCTAATGCGTTTGTACGATTATGGCTGTGAATACTGTAAAGGTACAGTAAGGAGGTTCTCATGGACACGGTGGACCTGGGGTTGACCGGCTTACGGGTCTCGCGGCTCTGCTTCGGCACGGGCACGAACGGGTGGGGGGGGAGTTCCAACCAGTCGCGTCTCGGTCTGAATGGGCTGTCTGATTTGCTCCGGTTCGCCCACGACCAGGGGGTGAGGTTCTGGGACACGGCGGACCAGTACGGCACCCACCCCCACGTGGGGGCGGCGCTGAAGGGGCTGGACCGGGAATCCGTGGTCATTACGTCCAAGACGACCACGCGGACGGAGGACGGGGTGACGAAGGACGTGGAGCGTTTCCTGCGGGAGGTCGGGACGGACTACGTGGACATCGTCCTGCTGCACTGCCTGACGCAGGCGGACTGGCCGACGCGCTACCCCGGGGCGATGGAGGCGCTGAGTCGGGCGAAGGAGAAGGGCCTGGTGCGGGCGGTGGGGGTGTCGTGCCACGACTTCGGGGCGTTTCAGACCTCGGCGGAGACCGACTGGGTCGAGGTCGTGCTGGCGCGGGTCAACTACGCCGGAAAGCACATGGACGCCGGACCGGACCGGGTGGTGCCGGTCATCGAGCAGATGCACGCGGCAGGCAAGGGGGTCTACGGGATGAAGGTGGTCGGGGCCGGGGACCTGGGGAAGGACGCGCGGGGCGCGATCCGTTTCCTGATGGGCCTGTCGTGCGTGGACGCGTTCGTCATCGGGATGATGAGCGAAGAGGAGGTGCTGGAGAACATCGGCCTGGTGGGGGAGTTCGAGGGCGTGATGGCGTGATCGCAGGGGCACGGTGCCGTGCCCCTACCCCAGAATCATCTCCGCGCACCGATGCCCGCTGACCACGGCGCTCTCGATGGTCGCCGGGAGGCCGGTGTCGGTCCAGTCGCCCGCGAGGAAGAGATTCCTCACGGGCGATTTCTGTCCTGGGCGGAGGATGCCGACTGCCGGAGAGAGGGTGGCCTCCCGTTCCTTGACGGCGAAGGCCCGGGTCACGCAGGCGGTCCGGGACTCCGGAAAGAGCCTACGGAGGTCGGTCACGGCCAGGCGGACCAGGTCCTGCTGGGGGCGGTGGATGTGGTCGCGGGCGGCGCTGATGACGAGGGCGACGTAACCCCCTCTGGCGCTGTTGAGGATCATCGAGCGGTTGAAAGCCCACTGGCACTCCGTGCCGAGGAGTCCGGCGAAGGGCTCGGCCATGACGGGCCGGTCGAACCAGACATTGACGGAGACGATGGGGGAGGTGGGCAGGGGCCGGAGCCAGTCTGCGTCCGGGAGGAGCGGGGCGAGGGCTGGGGGGGGGATGGCGGAGATGACGGCGTCCGCGGGGAGGCGCGTGCCGTCTTTGAGGGTCACGCCCTCGCAGCCACCGCCCCGGAGGTCCAGGGCGGCGACGGGCGCGCCCAGGCGGACCTCCCCGCCCCGGTCCTCGATGTAGCGCCGGGCAGCCTCCGTGTAGAGTTCGGACAGGCCGACGACGGAGAGGCCGAGGCGGGCGTCCTCGCGGCTCCCCGCGAAGCCGCGCTGGAGGACGACGGCCAGGCCCCCGGCGGAGGCCACGTCCGGGGACTCGTTCAGCGCGGCCACGGTGAGGGGGGTCCAGAAGTTGGAGATGATGGCCCCGGACTGCCGGTTCCGGCGCAGCCACTCGGAGACGGTGAGGGCGGCGCGGGCGTGGGGATCGCCCACGGCGAGGTCGGCCATGATATGGCGGAGGCGGAAGATGTCTCCGACGGAGACGGTGCTCAGGCTGGCGAAGCCCGCCAGGAGGTGGTAGGGGGCCGGGAGGCGGGGGCACTTGAGGGCCGTGCGCCGGCCGTCGGGGGTGCGGAAGTCCACGCGGAGATCGGGCTGGAAACGGAGGTGGCGCTCGGTGCCGATGCGCCCGAGGAACCGGCGGGTCTCGTGGTAACAGGCCATGAAGAGGTGCTGGCCGTTGTCCACGATGTCCCCGGTGACGTCGTCCCGGAAGGAGTAGGCGCGGCCGCCGAGTCGTCTGCGGGCCTCGAGGAGCGTGACGCGAAGACCCTTCTCCGCCAGGGCCGTGGCCGCGGAGAGGCCTGCGAAGCCGCCGCCGATGATGAGTACGTCACAATTCACAGATTTTCAGGAGGAAATCCGCAGATTCCGCAGATACGCGCAGATAGAAACCCATCTGCGGATTCATGATGTCCACCTGCTTCTCGCCCAGAGGCCGAGGGCGATGGCGAACTTGTGCGGGGTGGAGAGGGCGATGCGCCGGGTGAAGACGTCGTAGCGCCGGCGCTCGATCTTCTCCAGGAGGCCGTAGTAGATACGCCCCATGATCTCGGCGGAGAAGAGGCGGGCCCGGTCTTCCGGGGGGAGGAGGGCGGCTGCGCGGGCGTAGTACTCGCGCGCCCGGCCGCACTCGAAGGCCATCAGGCCGCGCAAGGCGTCGTTGTAGCGGCGGGCGCGAAGGTCGTCTTCGGTGACGCCGAAGCGTTCGAGGTCCTGCCGGGGGAGGTAGATGCGGTCCTGTTCCGCGTCGGTCCCGAGGTCGCGCAGGATGTTGGTCAACTGGAGGGCGATGCCGAGGGAAACTGCGTAGTCACGCGCGCGCGGGTTCGTGTAGCCGAAGATCTCGATGCAGATCAGGCCGATGACGGCGGCCACGCGGTAGCAGTACGCGTAGAGGTCCTCAAACGTCTCATAGCGCCGCATGGTCAGGTCCATCTCCACGCCGTCGATGAGGTCGCAGAAGTACTGCTTCGGGATGGGGAACTGCCGGAGGGTCTCGGCCAGCCGGCGCGTGATGGGATGGGCCGGCCTCCCCTCGTAGCAGGCCTCCAGTTCCGCCCGCCAGCGGGCCAGGCTCTCCTCGGGAACGCCTTCCACACGGTCGTCCACCAGGTCGTCCGTGTGGCGACTGAAGGCATAGGCGGCGAAGATCGCCTCCCGTCTGGGTTTCGGGAGGAAGACGAAGGCGTAGTAGAAATTCGTCCTGGCCCGCCGGGTCAGGCTGTGGCAATAAGTGAGAAAGGACATAAGCGCAGGGATGAGGGGTGAGGGATGAGGTGATCAGGCAGGGGCGATCCGCGAACCGCCCCTACAGATCCGGGGGAGGGCGAGGGCCGATCATTCTCCTCTCGCCCCTCACTCCCCGATCCTCTTTCGGAAACCTCCACGCCCGGCAGAGGAGGGCGATCTTGTCGCGGGCCGTGAGGGTCGGACGCCGGTTGAACACGTTGAACCGATTGGCCTCGATCCGGTCCAGGATGCGCATCCCGCCGAGCCAGGTCAGGCGGAGTTCGTAGGCGAGACGGCGGTGGCCAGGTTTCGAGTTTCGAGTTTTGAGTTTCGAGCCACACGGCGGTTCATCGCCTTGAATACGAGGTCTGGCGACGAGCGGAAGGCCCTGGTGGAACAGGTCCCGCGTGCGGGCGATCTCGAAGCGCAGGAGCTGGATGAAGGCCGGGGTGATGTGTCCCAGGAACAGGTCTTCCTCCGAGACGCCGAAGCGTTCGAGGTCGGCCCGGGGGAGATAGATGCGGTCCTTACGGAGGTCGACGGCGATGTCCTGCCAGAAGTTGGTCAACTGGAGCGCTGTGCAGATGCAGTCCGACAGTCTTCCGAGGCCGGGGTCGCGCAGGCCGAACAGGTGGAGGACGAGCCGGCCCACGGGGTTGGCGGAATAGCGGCAGTAGTCCAGCAGGTCGTCGAAGGTGCGGTGCCGGGTCGTGGTCACGTCCCGCCGGAAGGCGGTGAGAAGGTCGCGCAGGAGGCTCACCGGGAGGTCCTGGCGTCGGATGGTGTCGCCCAGGGCGATGAAGACGGGGTGCGCGGTGGCGTCCTCCAGGCAGGCGTTTAGCAGGCCCTCCCACTCGTCCAGGCGTTCGAGGCGCTCCCCCTCGTACCCGGCCTCGTCGGCGAAGTCGTCGGCGGCGCGGGCGAAGGCGTAAATGGCGCAGACGTGGGGGCGCAGGGCCTTCGGGATGAGCCGGGAGGCCACGGGGAAGTTCTCGTAGTGGTCCCGCGTGATCCGCTCGCAGTGGGCGTAGGCCTCCTCAACCGTGGGGCGGTCAGAGGAGGAGGGTTCGCGCCAGGCGCGGGTATGGGCATCGGGCTGGGACATAGGGATTCCTAATTTACGGAACGGATTCCCCAGAGACAAGGATTTTCGTGGGGAGATCTCCCTGCGCGTTCCTAAGGCAGGCGGTGGACCTCGCGCAGGAGGGTCACCCGCGCCAGAGGACAGGATCAGGCAAAATGAAAGCCCCGGAGGACGAGTTCACGGGGCTTTCTTGTTCACGATAGGTGAGATTTAAAAAAACTCGATTTACTGGCCTTTGCTGAAGTCCTGCAGTATTGTCCGGTTAGAAAATTGCTGTGATGAGGATTTGTCTTTGCCAAGGTCCCCATCGTTTCACGGCTAAGAAGAGTGTGACGGTCCGCCCCCCCAGCAGGCCCATCATAGTGGAGTCCAACGCCCGCTCTTTTCGAATGTCCC
>SICM01000023.1 GCA_009694805.1 Candidatus Latescibacterota bacterium | reverse complement strand
ACCCGGAGCGCTTCGTCAACGGGTCGCCTCGCATACGGCCCCTCCCAAAGAAGGTCTGGATCAACGCGCCGATCGAGGTCGGCTCAGATGCACCACGTCAGTAATTTTTTCGCGCACGTGTCTCAAAGTCCTTGACAGGCTCCGTGCGCACTCACATTCTGGCGCACCAGGAGCGGGCCAAATTCGGAGAACAGGTCCTGGCGCGTCTGGCACAAGATATAGGACTGAGTCAGCGTCTGATCTACCAAATGCTGGAACTCCACCGGGCTTTTCCAATTTTGCACGCGCGTGCAAAATTGACCTGGACCCACTACCGAACACTCCTGAGCGTCCAACCGAGAGTTGAGCGGCAGTTCTTATGAACAGGAGGCCTCCGAGTCAGGTTGGAGCGTGCGGGAACTGGAGGAGAGGATCAGGACCAAGGCGTTCGAGAAGGCTCAGTGTCCGGTCGCTGAGGAAGCCCTCCCCCGGCCCGAGGCCGGTCCGCCCCTCCCGCCCAAGCGGGGCTGGCTCTACACCTACCGCACGATCGAGTCCCCGACCGGACAGCCGGCCTGTCTCGACCTCGGCTTCGAGCTGTATTACGTCCCGTCGGACACCGGGTCGGTCAACCCCGGCAGAATCGTCGAGTCCACGCAGGCGGCGCCAGACCGTTACCAGTTCCGGGTCAGCCGGGTGGGCCGGGAGCGGCTCTACACCTACCGGGCCGTTGTGGAGCGGGTCGTGGACGGAGACACCCTCTGGACCTGCGTGGATCTGGGGTTTCGGACCTGGACGCGCCAGAAGTTGCGCCTGCGGGGGATCGAGGCCCCGGAGCTCTCGACCGCCGCCGGCCAGCGGACGCGGGACTTCGTGGCCCAGACCCTGGCGGAACTCCCTTTCGTGGTCCTGACCACCACCAAGCCGGACAAGTACGACCGGTACCTCTCGGACGTGTTCTACCTCCCTGGCGGGACGGACCCGCAGGAGATGCTCGGAAAGGGACTCTTCCTCAACCAGCAACTCCTGGACAGGGGGTTGGCGGCCCGTTTCGCCGGCTGACCAAGCCCGCCCCAGTTTACGCTTGAATTAAGGGAATCGCCCATGCCCACTGTTCGCGCAGAACTTCTCAGGGAATTCAGCGTCAACGTCTTCCTGGCCGCCGGCGTGCCGGAGGCGGAGACCCGGACCGTCTCAGACTGCCTGGTGGAGGCCAACCTGACCGGCCACGACTCGCACGGCGTCCTGCGCATCCCCTCCTATGTGAACGGGGTCCGCAGGGGGGGCCTGGTCCCCGGCGCGCAGATGGAGGTCTACAACGAGACCTTGACCTCCGCCAAGTTGGACGGCAGGGGGGGCTTCGGGCAGGTCGCCATGGGCAGAGGTATGGATCTGGCCATCGCCAAGTCCCAGACCGGACCCATCGGCCTGGTGACCGTGACCCACTGCGGGCACACCGGCCAGCTCAGCTTCTATGCGCTCACCGCGGCCCGGCAGGGACGGATCGGCGTCGTCCTGCTCGGCGGGCAGCGGGGCAGGGTGGCCCCCTACGGCGGGATCGACGGCCGGATGTACGTGAACGCCCTGTCCATCGCCGTGCCCGGAGAGGGGGAGGATGCGACCGTGCTGGACATGTCCGTGAGCGCCACGGGGTTCGGGAAACTCCTGGTCCAGCGCGCCAGGAACGAGCCCTGCCCGGAGGGGTGGCTGATCGACGGCCAGGGCCGGCCCACCACGGACCCCTTCGCGGACCTCTCAGACGGGAAAGGGGCGATCCTGCCCCTTGGAGGGGCCCTGTCCGGGCACAAGGGCTCCGGGCTGGCGTTCATGATCAGCCTGCTGTGCGGGCTGGCCGAGCGCGGGGACGACCCCGGCTCGGGTGAGGTGGGGCATCTCCTGATGGCCATCGACGTGGCCGCCTTCCTGCCGCTGGCGGCCTTTCAGGCGCAGGTGAAAGACTTCATCCGGCACGTCAAGACCAGCCGGCCCTCGGAGGCCGAAGTGCTCGTGCCCGGAGAACGGGCCTCGCGGACGCGCCGGGCCCGGCTGGAGAGCGGTATCCCCCTGGAAGAGACGACCTGGAAGGAGCTGAATGCGCTGGCGGACGAACTCGGCGTGGCGCGACTGAAGTAGAGTGCCACGTGTCACGTAAACCCTAAATCTGAGCACTTGACACTTGACACCTGGCACCTGGCACTTTCGCTTTTTTCACCCAACTCCCACCCTGCCTCCCCTTGACATCCGCGCCCTAATCTGCTATCTTCCTACGAATCCCCCTTTTTCTTTTTATCTACTGCCTTCCCTGGCATCCCTGGCGGTTGAATGGCCTGGATCAGAAAGCGCATCATGCCTATACTCACCCTCGACTACCTCGAACGCCACGTGCAGGAGGAGATCTTCCAGCGCGGGCAGAGATACTACCGGCGGGGCGCTGTGCTCTCGTGTGAGGAGACGAAAGAGGGCGTCCAGGGACGCGTCCAGGGCAGCGCCAAGAGACCTTACAGGGTCGAGATCAGCACTGAAAACGAGGACCTCTCTCCCGAGTGCAACTGCGCCTACGACTGGGACCTCTGGTGCAAGCACGCCGTGGCCCTGGCGCTGAAATACCTGGACCAGAAGACCCCCCCTGCCTCGCGGAAGGAGAACCTCCTGGACAGGGTCCAGAACCTCGTCTCCTTCCCCCTTCCTGATCCTGTCGCCAGGGCGTCCGGGCAAGATACCCCTGTCGCACCCAGACGGCTTCCCCCGGCCCCTGGCCCCCAGCCCCCCACCTCTCTGGATCTCCTGTCCCTGGTGCGAAGCGAGACGCCCTCTGCGGAGCAACTCCCCCCGGATCAGGAGGGCTACCGTTATGCCCTGGAGCCGGACCCGGAGGGCCTGCGGGTCTACATCCTCACCCCGGCGGCGGGCCGTCTCCGGCCCCTTAAAAACCTCCAGTCGCTCATCGACTGGTATAGCCCCTATTCCGTCAACGCATTCGGCTCCGACGCTCGAAGCGACCGCCAGACGGATGACTGCGATGAGATGGTCATCCGCTACCTCCTCCAGCACGTGACCCGGGAACACGAATGGCAGAGAGGCCAGAGGGAGTGGCACTTCGTCAAGTACGAGAAGGTCGGCCCCCTGCTGCACCTCCTGAGCTGCTCCGACGCCGTCGTCGACTGGGCGACCAGGACGCCGATCCGGTTTCCCGATGAGACCCTCTGCCTCGTCCTGAACGTGGACCGGAAAGACCCGGAGGCGCTCCTGGTCCGTCCCGTCTGGCGAAGCCCCTCCGGCGAGCACCCCCCCGGAACCGTCTGCATCTATCCCAGCTATCCCGGCGCGCCCTCCTGGGCATGGGCCGGGAACGCCTTTTACCGGGTCCGGCGAGACGCCGCCCGCCTGGCCGTCCGCCTGGCAGACCGGCAGGAGGTCGAGGTCTCCGGCGACGAGATCCCCCTGCTGACCCTTCGGCTCGCCAAAGATCCCCCCCCCGGCGTGGAGGTCATCCTCTCGACGGAGGTGAAGACCGCGGCCCGCCGGGTCACCCCCCGCCCCGTCCTCACGATGGATGCCCGGCGCCTGAAGGTCACCGCGACCCTCGACCTCGACTACGAGGGGCGTCGCATCAGCCAGGAGACGCCTCACCCTTACCTCGGCCCGCCGGTCCAGGAGGGGGAGTTCACCGTCTGGGTGGAGCGCGACGAAGAGGCAGAGCGGGCCGCCGTCGAACGCCTGAAGGCCTGCGGGTTCGCGCGGACAGCAGAAGGGGAATGGGGCGTCGATGGGGACGCGGCCCTCGACTTCGTGACCCTTCACCTCACCGACCTGTCGCAGACGTGGGACCTCTACGGCGCCGAGAAACTGAAAAAACTCCAGCCGCGCACCTTCAACTTCAACGTCTCCGTGGGGTTCGGCAAAGGAATCGACTGGTTTGACGTGGAGGTCGAGTGCCGGGCAGGGGAGGAGACGTTCGGCGTCGCGATGCTGGCCCGATTGCTGGCCTCCGGGAAGAAGTACGTCCGGCTCAACGACGGCACCTACGCCGCCATCCCGCAGGAGCGGGTGGAGCAGGTCTGGAAGGCCGTGGCCGACCTGGACGTGGAGCCCTCAGGGGACAACCTGTTTCGTCTGCCCGCGTTTCACGCCCCGGCCCTGCTGGACGCCATCGCCGACGAGGGGATGGCTCAGGTACAGGATCAGGTCCGGCGCTTCGTGGAAAAGCTCCGGTCGTTTTCGGGGATCGAGGAGGTCAACCTCCCCGAGAACCTTCAGGCCACGCTCCGCCCCTACCAGGTGTCCGGGTTCCAGTGGCTCCACTTTCTGAAGGACTACAGGCTCAGCGGCATCCTGGCCGATGACATGGGCCTCGGCAAGACCCTTCAGGCCCTGACGCTCCTGCAGAAGGCGAAGGAGATGGAGGGGCCTATGCCCTCCCTGGTCATCGCCCCCGCCTCCGTGGTGTTCAACTGGCAGGCGGAGGCCGCGCGCTTCACGCCGGGCCTGACCACCCTCCCCCTGGTCGGCCTGGACCGCCACGAGCAGTTCTCCCAGATCGAGCGCAGCGATGTCATCATCACCAACTACGCCCTGCTCCGGCGGGACATCGACCGCCTGAAGGCCATCCGGTTCCGCTTTGCCATCCTGGACGAGGCCCAGAACATCAAGAACCCGGAGTCCGTCACCGCCATGGCCAGCCGTCAGCTCGACGCGCACCACCGGCTCGTCCTCACCGGCACGCCCATCGAGAATCGCCTGTCCGAACTCTGGTCCATCTTCCACTTCCTGATGCCCGGCTTTCTCCATACCTACACCCGCTTCCAGGCGGAATACGAAAAACCCATCCAGGTACACGGGGACCGGGAGAGCGAGACCCGGCTCCGCAGGCGCATCCACCCCTTCATCCTGCGACGCCTGAAGCAGGACGTGGAGAAGGACCTGCCCGAGAAGACCGAGACCACGACCTACTGCGAACTGCTCCCGGAGCAGCGGACCCTCTACCGGGAGGTCCTGCAGACCGCCCGCCGGGAGGTGTTCGAAAAGATCGAACGCCAGGGCATCCAGCGCAGCCACATCTCCATCCTGTCGGCCCTCCTCCGGCTCCGGCAGGTCTGCTGCCACCCCCGCCTCCTCAACCTCCCGGTCCCCGAGGAGCGACTCGTCTCGGCCAAATTTGAGGCCCTGACGGAACTCGTGCAGGAGATCGTCAGCGAAGGACACCGCATCCTGCTGTTCAGCCAGTTCGTCAGCATGCTCAAGATCATCCGGGATTGGCTGGACAGCGAAGGCATCGTCTATGAATACCTGGACGGACGGACCCGCGACCGGCAGGCGCGCGTGAACCGGTTCAACGAGGACGAAAAGGTCCCCATCTTTCTGGTCAGCCTGAAGGCGGGCGGCACGGGACTCAACCTCACCGGCGCGGACTACGTCATCCACTACGACCCCTGGTGGAACCCGGCGGTGGAGGACCAGGCCACGGACCGGGCCTACCGCATCGGCCAGACCAAGAACGTCTTCGTCTACCGCCTGATCACGCGGGGGACCGTGGAGGAGAAGATGATCGAACTGCAAAAACGGAAACGGGACCTGGCCGAGGGCGTCCTGGGCGTCGACAAGGTGTTGAGCAAGGCCCTGACGCCAGAGGACATCGAAGACCTTTTCCGGCTGGACGAGTGAAACCCCTCCCCTGGCCCGCAGTCCTACTTTTCTTGCTCGTGCAAGAAAAGTAGGCAAAAGAAGCACGCTCGCTCAGACGCCGCGCTGCCTTTTGCTGTGAACTGGAGGAAGGCTCTGATACACAACCCCCTCTCCCAAGAACAGGAGAGGGGGAGAAGGTTGATCAGTAGGAACAAGAAGGCGCGACGCCAGAAACCCCCACTACCAGAGTCCAGCAGAAGCAACCCACATGCCGGGGGCACAACATTCGGTGCGACAACTGAATGTTAAGGTTGCGGAGCGCCCAGCCCGCGCGGCGCCTGAGCGCGATTCTTTGCGCCACTTTCTTCTAAAGAAAGTGGTGAAATGGCCGCTTAGAAAATCTCTGACTGAGAGCCTCATGATCCGCCTCCCCAAAATCCTCCTCCTCTTCACCCTGGCCCTCGCCGGCCTCCTCCTCGTCCCCGGCGCAGCCCACGCCCACTCCGGCGCGTCGCCCGACTTCAACAGCGACGGGAAGGTGGACTTCGACGACTTCTTCATGTTCGCCGGGGCATTCGGGTCCTCCAGCGCGGCGTTCGACCTCAGCGAGGACGGAAAGGTCAATTTCGACGACTTCTTCCTGTTCGCGCAACACTTCGGCGCTCCGCCCGATGCGCCCGCGGCCGACACCTTCCGCGAACTCCAGACAAAAATCTTCAATCAAAGTTGCCTCAGCAGCTCCTGCCATTCCTCCGCCGGGAAGGCCGGAGACCTCGTCCTGGAGGAGGGCCTCGCCTACGACAGCCTCGTCGGCGTCCGGTCCTCCACGCCGTCCGCCGCCGCTGCCGGCCTGATGCGCATCGACCCCGGCCACCCGGAGAGGAGCTTCCTCCTGACCAAGCTCACCGGCCCCGGCCCCGACCAGGGCGACCTCATGCCCCGTGGGATGTCCGGTCTTCAGGGGATCGAGATCGATGCCCTCCGGGCCTGGGTCCAGGCGGGCGCGCCCCGGGCCGGACTCGTCCCCGACGCCCCCCGCCTGGGGAACCTCCCCACGGACCTCGCCGCACACTTCACCCCGCCTGCGCCGCCGGAGCGCGGCACGCAGCTCCACATCGGCCCCTTCGGCATCCCCCCCGGCAAAGAGCGGGAGATCTTCTCCACCGTCAGGCTGAACGCCGACCACGACCTGCTCGTCAACCGGATCGAGGTCGTCCAGCCCGAGGGCAGCCACCACTTCATCCTCTACCTCTGGACCGGCAAGACCCCTCCATCGGCGCCGGGCATCCGGGACTTCGACCCGCGCAGCCCGATGGGCATCGTGGACATCTTCAACAAGCAGTTCGTCACCGGCTCGCAGACCCCCAGAATGACCCTCACCTTCCCCGACGGCGTCGGCATCCGCATCCCCCGGGGCGCGGTCTTCGACCTCAACTCGCACTTCGTCAACCTGCGCGGCCGGGAGACCCTGATGGGCGAGGTCTACGTCAACCTCTACGAGGCCCCCGCCGGGGCCGCCCTTCAGACCGCCGAACCCCTGTTCGACAGCAACTTCTTCATCAACGTCCCGCCTGGCCAGACGACGGCCACATCCCAGACCTGGACGACCGACCAGCCCATCAAGGTGATCGCCCTCTCCTCCCACATGCACCGCCACGGCGAGCGGTTCACCATCGCGACCCTCCGGGACGGCAAGCAGGTCTATGAGAGCACGGCGTGGGACGACCCGAAGGTCCTGAACCTCAACCCGCCCCTGGCCCTCCAGCCGGGCGACGGCTTCCGCTACACCTGCACGCACAGCAACAAGGACCGGGACGTGCCCCTCCGCTTCGGGTTCACGTCGGAGGACGAGATGTGTATCATGTTTGGGTACTATTATAAATAATGTCATAGAAAGTCCCTGGTTATGAATCGTACGCATCGCATCGCCGTCGGCGGCATCCTCACCGAGTGCAACCAGCTCGGCGGCGTCCCCATCGACCTCGGCTGGTTCGAGCGGTATGAACTGCGCCGGGGGGAAGAGGTCCTGACATCGGACGCCGGCGTGCTCGGCGGAATGCTTCAGGTCCTGCGCGAGTCTCACGCGGACATCGCCCCCCTGATCTTCGCGAGCACCTGCCCCGGCGGGCCGTTGACCGCCGGCTGCTACACGCAGCTCAAAACCGAACTCCTCGACCGGCTGCGCGCCGCCCTGCCCGTGGACGGCGTCCTCCTGCCCCTGCACGGCGCCGCCGCCGCCGAGAACGCCCCGGACCTGGAAGGGGACCTGATCCGGGCCGTGCGCCAGACCGTCGGTCCCGCCACCCCCATCGTGGCCACGCTCGACCTGCACGCCCACGTCACCGCCGACATGGTCCGTTTCGCAGACGCCCTGATCGCCTGGGAGACCTACCCCCACCGGGACACCTTCACCACGGGCGTCCGGGGCGCGCGGATGCTCGTGGGCGCCCTGGAGGGTCGGCATCGTCCGACGATGGCCATGGCCAGAGTGCCCGTGATCACCGGCGCGATCCTCGGCTCCACCGAGGGGGACGACCCCTTCGCCGACCTCATGCGCGCCGCCAAGGCGCACGAGGGCCGGGACCGCGTCCTGTCCACCAGCGTCTTTCTCGTCCACCCCTTCCTGGACCAGCCCGACATGGGCAGCGGCGCGCTCGTCATCACGGATGGCGACCCGGACGGGGCCGTCCGGCTGGCGCGGCAGCTCGCGGAACAGTACTGGGCCCGCCGGTTCGACCTGGAGCCGGAGGTCCTCCCCCCCCGCGAGGCCATCGCCAGAGGGCTTCAGGTCGAGGGAGGACCGGTGGTGCTGGTGGAGACCGCGGACTGCTGCGGGGGCGGCGCGGCGGGCGACAGCCCCGCGACGTTGAAGGCCCTGCTGGAGATGAACGTCACGCAGCCCTCCCTGGTCCCCATCGTCGACCCCGACGCCGCGGCCGCCTGCCACCGGGCCGGGCCGGGCCGGGAGATCACCGTCCCCCTCGGCCACCGGCTCGACCCCCGATGGGGCCAGCCCGTGACGGTGACCGGCCGCGTGACCCGGCTCAGCGACGGGCGTTTCCGATACACCGGGGGCATCTGGAGCGACGTGGAAGGGAACATGGGACCCTCTGCGGTGCTGTCCATCGGCGCCATCCAGGTGCTCGTCACCACGCACGGCACCTACGACTGGGCCGATGAACAGTCGCGCGCCCTGGACCTGACCCCCCCCGACGCCAAGTTCATCGTCGCCAAAAATCCCATGAACTACCGGATGGCTTACGGCCCTGTCGCCAGGGCGGTCTTCATCCTGGACACCCCCGGCCCGACCCCTGCCACGATACGGCACGTCCGGTACAAGCACCTCCAGCGCCCCTATTTTCCGCTCGACCCGGACATCCCCGGGCTCGCGCCGACCATTCTTCAGTAAGAGTCCGTACGGAAATTCGCTCTGAGGCCCGAAAGCGAGCGAGAAGGCTTTGAGCAAGGCTTGCGAAGGAGGCACATCCTGCAAGGCGGATGCGGCGACTGAGCGTAACGCAGCCCAAAGCCTTCGCAGCCGCTTGAAGCCCGGATGGGATTTCCGTACGGACTCTAAGTGACGTTAAAATGCATCCGTCGGGATGAGATGAAAGGGACCTCCATTGGCACGCATTCTGGTGATCGAAGACGAAGAGGATATCCGGAAGATCTACAGGGGCATGCTGGAGAGCACGGGTCACGAGGTCTTCGAGGCCCCGGACGGCAAGGAGGGGATGCGCCTCTTTCGCCAGATGCACCCCGACCTCATCATCACCGACATCCTGATGCCCCACAAGGACGGCGTGGAGACCATCCGGGAACTCCGGCGCGATTTCCCGAACGTCAGGATCATCGCCGTCACCGGGGCCAGGGGCAGCTTCAACCGCCTGCCTGCGGCCAGGTACCTGGGCGCCCAGCACGTCCTGTCCAAACCCTTCACCATGCAGGAACTCCAGAGCGCCGTGGCCGAAGCCCTGGGCAGCCCCGCCCAGGAGGACGGGGAAGGGCTGAAACGCGAGACCACGGGGGAGAGCCTGGCCTTCTACCAGGAAAACGGCTACGTCGTCGTCCCGGACGCCCTGTCTGCCCAGGAGGTCCAGATCGTCAACGAGGCGATAGACCGCGACCTCTCTGAGAACAAGCCGCTCTGGCGGAACCACGGGAACGGCCGCCTCCAGTCGGTCCACGCCCTGCTCGCCCAGCCGGACCTCGACGCCACCGCGCGCCCCCCGAGGCTGCTGCCGCTGATGGAGGCCATCCTGGGGCAGGACATCTGCGTCGAGGAGCACTCGGTGATGATCCGCGCCCCGAACCCGGACGGGCCCGTGGAGTGTCACTGGCACCGGGACGCCACCCATCTCCCGAATCAGCCCTACCACACGCGCTACCTCTCCATCGTGTTGTACCTCACCCACGGGAGCGACGCCACGCACACCTTCAGCGTCCTGCCCGGCACGTCCCAGGCCCCCGAACTGCCCGCGCTCAACGCCTGTGACCTCTCGGAGGCCAGACACCTCATCGGCCCCGCAGGCACGGCCATCCTGTTCAACACGGCCCTCCTCCACGCCGGCAACGTCCGGCAGACCCCCTCGGAGCGCCGGACCATTCACCTCTACTGCGGCCGCTCGACCGACGCCGGCCTGAGCAACCACACCATCTTTCCGCGCCGTCTGTGGCACGGCAAAGACGAGGCGACCCGGAGATACTACAGCCGCCCAAACCTGATCACCCGGCTGCTGCTCGAACGCTTCTGACGCGCACAAACAGAAAGGGCTGACCGGATTCACGGTCAGCCCTTCTCTTCACGGCGATGAATCGCCGTGCTACTCACCACTCACCCACGCACCACTCACGCGGCGATGAATCGCCGCGCTCCCCCCTTCCTACGCCAGCCCGAACGTCTTCTTGTCATCCAGTTCCGTCAGGTCCCACAGCGTCTTGAGGTCCGTCCGGCCCGGCGCCCACTTGGCCAGCCGATCCTGGAACATGGCGATCCGCTCCGGCGTCGACGGCGGGGCGAGCCGGGACTGATTGTATTGGGCGACCTCCTGCGCGGTCCGCTTGAACCCGGCCTTCAGCCGCGCCTCCAGCGACGCGTCATCCGGGGAGGCCTTGAGCGCCTCCAGGAACGCGTCCGCCGTCAGGCCCAGAAATTCGAGCGTCGCCTTGTCCATCCCGGAATCGTTCCCGTACTTGAATTCCCCGATCTTGTCGGCCAGTTGCGCGCGCCCCTTGTCCGCCATCCTCGCCACGGCCACGCTGCCGAGGACTGCGGTGGACTTCGGGCTTCTCGGCGGTCCCTTGGTCATGTCCATAAGATACCTCCTTTTTTAAAACCCCATATCCTCAACCAGCGTCTCGTCTACGGCCCCTACAAAGGCGTCCACCTCGGCCTCCCCCATCGGCGTGGAGAGACACCCCATCCCGCTGGCGAACGGCAGGATGCCCCGGTGGAGCAGGCCGAAGAAGAGCTGCTGGGACAAGCGACGATCTCCGTAGGCCGTGTCCCGCAGCGTTTCGAACCGCCGGTCGGTCGTGTGGACCCTGAACATCGACCCCACGCCCGTCACCTGCGCCTTCACCTCCCGCCGCCGGAAGACGCGACTCAGCCCCTCCCTCAGGCGCTCCCCCATCTTTTCGAGCCGGTCGAACGCCTCCGGCGTCAGCGCCTCCATGGCCGCCGTCCCCGCGGCAGCCGCCAGCGCCGCCCCGTTGAACGTCCCCGTCTGCGGGATGACAGGGGGCCCGGCCGAAGGGTCGAGCAACGCCATGAGGTCCCTCCGTCCCCCGAACGCGGCCAGCGGCAGTCCCCCCCCGATGATCTTCCCCATCGTCGTCATGTCGGGCGTCACCCCGTAGCGCCCCTGCGCCCCACGGTAGGAGACCCGCAGACACATCACCTCGTCGAAGATCAGGACGATGCCCAGGCGCGCCGTCACCTCGCGCAGCATCGTGAGAAACACGGGGTCCGGCGGCAGGCACCCCCGCGACCCCGGCACCGGCTCCAGGATCACCGCAGCCAGGTCCTTCCCGTGTTGCTCAAGGATCGCCTCTGCCCCGGCCGTGTCGTTGAAGGGAAAGATCACCGTCTCCTCGTACCCGCTCATCCCCTGCGACTCGGGCCGGACCCCGGACCGATCCTCGGGTTCCGCCGGGGCCACCGGGGCGAAGTTGACGTGGACCGAGTCGTGGGCCCCGTGGAACCCCCCCTCGCACTTGGCGATCTTCCGCCGTCCCGTGAACGCCTTCGCCACGCGGAGGGCGTACATCACGGCCTCGGTCCCCGAGCTCGTGAACCGCACCTGCTCCACGGACGAAATGCGCTCGCACAGGACCTCCGCCAGACGGATCTCGGCCTCCGACGGCGCGCCGAAGGAGACCCCCCGCTCCGCCTGTCGCCGGACCGCCTCCGCGACAGCGGGGTGGCCGTGCCCGTGAATCTGGGACGTGGCATTCCCGTTGAAGTCGATCCGCTCCCCCCCGTCCGCGTCCCAGACCCGGCACCCCGCCCCCCGCTCGATGTAGAGCGGATAGGGCGCGTAGAAGACGCTCGTGCGCGTCGTGCCGCCGGGCAGGACGGCCAGGGCGCGCTCATACAGGGCGCGGGACCTGGGGGAATGAACCTTATAGCGTTCGATGAGGGCTTCCATGTCTACGCCTTCTTCTCCCGTGACGCGTCCCGGTAACGGTCGGGCGTGCTCCCCTCGATGCGTTTGAACACCTTGAAAAAGTAGTCCCTGTTCCGGAAGCCGACCTTCTGGGCGACGACGTAGGCCGGACACCGAGTCTGCTTGAGGAGCCGTTTGGCCTCCTTGATCCGGTCGGCGTTCAGACACTTGGTGAACGACATGCCAAGCTGATCCTTGAAAATCCGACAGACGTGCCCCGGACTGATGCGGAACCGCGCGCTGATGTCCTTCAAGTGGATGTTTCGGGTGCAATTCTGGGCGATGTAACGCCTCATCTGGGCAACGCGGTTCGCATCCATCCGCCTCCTGGCCGCCATCAGGTACTCCTTTCTGGCCCCCCGTGAAACCTGTCAAAACCGGTCACGAGTCACGGGTCCTGAGTCATCTATCCCTCGATACGCCCCTGCGGGGCTACTCGGGATAGACGGATTAACCCTTTCCCCGAGTAGCGGCTGAAAGCCGCGTATCGAGGGGTGAACCCTGGACCCGTGACCCTGGACCCACAACCCGACTTCTGATTACCAGACGACCCGCTCTTTCATCCCGGTCTCCGCAGAGCGGTAGGCCGCGTCGATGACCGCCAGCCCCTTCAGCCCCTCCATCCCATCCGCCAGCGGCGCCACGATCTGCCCGGCCTCCACGGAATCCAGGAAACACCGGATCTGTTCGTGTACGGCCACCTTGTCCGAAGTGGGCCTCTCGACGGATTTGCGGTCCCTCCCGGCCACGGTGATCGGCCCCGACGTCCGGAAGCGGACCGTGGCCTCCGTGCCCATGACCTCGTAGTAATGGTTGCCCAGATAGTGAACGATGTTCTGCCCGATCAGGCCGAGCGCCCCGCCCTCGAACGTGAACGTCATCCAGGCCACGTCCTCGTAGTCGATCCCCTCCACCATCAGGTGGGCCATCTCCGCCCCCACGTGCGTGATCTCCCCGGAGATCCAGCGCAGGACATCGATCTCGTGGCAATTGAGCGTCCGGACGAGCCCTCCCAGCGTGCGCGCCTCCCGCCCCCAGGACAGGGCCAGAAAGGCGCTCGCCGTGCCCATCCGGAGGACGTAGGAGTTGACTACCCGGCCCAGTTCCCCGCTCCGGGCCATGCGAAAGACCTCCGCGACGGGCGGCGCGAACCGGAGCACGTGCCCCACGGCCAGGATCGCCTTCGTGCGGGACGCCGCGTCGATCATTTTTCGCGCGTCCTCCACCGACAGCGCCAGCGGCTTCTCGCACAGCGTGTGAATCCCACGCGCGGCGGCCATCGGGGTCACGTCGATGTGCGTGTGGTTCGGCGTCACCACGCTCACGGCCTGGAGACCGGGAAGGTCCAGCAGGGCGTTGATGTCCGTCGTGTGAAACGGGACGCCGTAATCCGAGGCAGCCTTGCGCGCGGCCTCCTCCGACAGGTCCGCCACCCCCACGATGCGGGCGCGGGGGTCCGCCTGGTAGCCGTTCAGGTGGCCGCGCCCCATCCCGCCGCAGCCGATCACCGCTACGTTGATAGACATAGGTTCAAGACCCTCAATGACAGGGGATCGAGGGGTGGGGAATGAGGAATGAGGAAAACCTCACCCCTCACCCCTCGCTCCTCATTCCCCACCCCTGCTTTTCCTCCCCCCTGCTCAACAGCGTCACCAGATCCACAAGCGTCTTCTTCAGCTTCTTCCGGTGGACGATCATGTCGATCATCCCGTGATTCAGGCAGAACTCCGCCGTCTGGAAATCGTCCGGGACCTTCTGCCCCGCCATGCCCTCGATCGCCGGCCGGCCCGAGAACATGATCCGCGCCCCGGGCTCGGCCAGGTTCACGTCCCCCAGCATCGCGAAACTGGCCGTCACCCCCCCGCCCGTCGGGTCCGTCAGCACGGACACATAGGGGACCTTCGCGTCGTGCAGCCGCCGGAGCATGGCCGAGACCTTCGCCATCTGCATCAGGGAAAGGATGCCCTCCTGCATCCGCGCGCCCCCGCCCGACCCCGACACGAGGATGAGCGGGCGGCCCGTCTCCAGGGACCGGGAGATCAGCCGCTTGATCTTCTCCCCCACCACCGACCCCATGCTCCCCATGATGAACCGCCTGTCCGTGACCCCGATGACCACCTCCACCCCCTCCATCCTGCCCGTCCCGCCCACGAGGGCCGAGCGCATCCCGGTGCTCTTCTGGTCCCGCGCCAGCTTCTCCCGGTAGTCCAGAAAATGGAGCGGGTCCAGGGAGGTCATCCCCGCGTCCATCTCCTCGAAGGTCTCCGGGTCGATCAGCAGACCCAGCCGGGAGCGCGCCTCCATCGGAAAGTGGCAGTCGCACTCCGGACAGACCTCCAGGCTCCGCTCGATCTGCGGCTTGTAGAGCGGCTGCTGGCAGGAAGGACACTGCACCCAGAGGTCTTGCTCCAGGTTCCGGACCAGCCTCGTCCGGATGCCCTTCTTCATCTTATCGAACCAGTTCACGTGGAAACCCCAAAGCATTCACCGCAGAGGGAATAAGACGTATCTCGTATCTCGTATCTCGTATCTCGTCCCCCCCGCTTCACGCTTCACGAAATACGCTTCACGCTTCACGGGTTCCGCTTATTCCGCTTTGACCGGGCTCCGCAGCACGCCGATCCCCTCCACCTCCGACTCCAGCACGTCGCCCGGCTTCAGGAAGGTCCCGGAGGCGTGCCCCACGCCCGCGGGCGTGCCCGTTGAGATCAGGTCACCCGGCTCCAGCGTCATGAGCGTGGACGCCCACGCCACCAACTCCGCGATCGAGAAGATCATCTGCCCGGTGTTTCCGTCCTGCCGCGTCTGTCCGTTCAGCCGGAGCGTGATCCGGAGCCGCTGCGGGTCGGGGATCTCGTCCTTCAGCGCCACGCACGGCCCCATCGGCGCGAACGTGTCGAACCACTTCCCGTTCAGCCAGTCGAACCACTTGTCCCCGTCCCGGTCCTCCCGCTTCGTGTCGAACTTGAGCGACCGCTCCGACACGTCGTTCATCACGGTGTAGCCCGCCACGTAGTCCAGCCCCTCCTTGGCCGACACGAACCGCGCCCGTCGCCCGATCACCGCCGCGATCTCGCACTCCCAGTCGATCTTGTGGGCGTTGCGGGGCAGCAGGATGGCCTCCTCCGGCCCGACCACCGTCGTGGACGGGGGTTTCATGAACACGCGGGGCGTGCTCGTCAGCTTCTCCGGCGGCTCCCCGCCCCCCTCCCGGATGTGCGCCGCGTAGTTCCCGGCCAGGCAGAGGATCTTGCGGGGGTTCGGGACCGGGGCCTTCAGCCGCACGTCCTCCAGGGCGTGAACGCCCTCCCCCGAATGCTTGGCATAGCCCACGGCCCCGCGCGCCGCCTCGACCGCCAGGGCCCCCCCCTCGAAGAAGTGGAGCGCCGACCCGAACAACGGCGACAGGTCGATGACCCGGTCCGCCTCCAGCACGCCGAACCTCTGCGCGCCGCCCTGCTCAAACGTGACGACTTTCATGCTTGGATCTCCTCAGGAAGTGTAAGTGATCAGCTTCTATTTTTTGCATTTCGCATTTTACATTTTGCACTTTGCATTTTTTTCTGCCATTCACCCGTCTTCTCTACGATTGGCCGCATCCACATCCGCGCGCTTCACCGCCTCCCGCCTCCCCGTCTCCGCCGATGTGTAGACCGCCTCCACGACCTCCAGGGCGCGCAGGCCGTCCGTCCCGGTGATCCCCGGAGGCCGACGCTCGCGGATCGCCCCGAACACATCGTTCAGATACGCCGCGCCCGCCGCGCCGCCGTACCCCGCCACCTTCGGGGCCGTGAGCCGGATGCGCCGCGCCGGCGGGTCCCGGTACTCCGGGGCCTCGCTGCACAGCATCAGCTCATTCTCCTCCGACGCCGACGTCGCCTCGCTCCAGTTCGGGCTCCAGACCAGCACCCCCTTCGTCCCCCGGATGCCGATGTAGAGATCCCGCCCTGCCGGATAGGACGCGGGCACCCCGTAGCTGATGTCGAGCGTCCCCACGGCCCCCCCTTCGAACGTCAGGATCGCGAAGGCATTGTCCTCGATGTCGATCCCGTGCCCCCGGTGGCTGACCTCCCCCAGCGCCGACTTCACCTCGTCCTTCAGGAACCAGCGGAACAGGTCGATCCAGTGGACGCCCAGGTTGTGCATCGGCCCCCCGCCGCTCTTCGCCTTCTCCAGCATCCAGGCGGAGTTCGCGGCTGCGTAGCGCTGCGGAGGCCCCGCCGCGCAACGCCCCTCCAGCGCCACCACCTCCCCCACCGCCCCGGCGTCGATCAGCCGTTTCATCTCCTGCGCCACGACGTTGTAGCGCCAGACGTAAGGCAGGGAGAACACCACCCCGTTCTTCGCCGCAGCCCGGATCATCCACCGGAGGCCCTCCGCATCCACGGCCCCCGGCTTCTCCACCACCACGTGCTTCCCGGCCTCCGCCGCCCGGATGCCCGCCCGCCGGCAGTCCACGTGGGGCAGGAAGACCAGGACCGCGTCCACGTCGTCCCGCCGCACCATGTCCTCCCAGCGGGCGTGCGCCTCGATGCCCGCCTCCCCGCAGAACCGCGTCCGCAGGGCCTCGTCCCCGTCCGAGGCGGCCACGACCCGGACGCCCGGCGTCTCCCGGAACAACGGAAGGTAGCTGGGCGGATGGAGGTGTTGCAGGCCGATGATGCCGACTCTGATCTCAGACATCGTGATGGGTCTCTATAAAGAAGATGCCAAGTGCCAAGTATCAAGCACCCGGTTTTTCGTGGCGCGTGACACGTGGCGCCTGGCACTATGTTTCGATTCCCAGGACCGACAGCGTGTCCCGGTGGATGATCTCCTCGATTACATCCTTGGACACCTTCGGCAGCGGCGTGTCGATCACGTGCCGGTTGACCCGGTGGAGGTTGTCGATGGAATCCTGGGGGGTCGTCACAGGGTAGTCCGACCCGAACAGCAACTTGTGCGTCACGTCGTACTCCACGCAGAGGAGCATGGAATTGTAGAACTGCCAGGACCGGTAATACAGCGCCGACAGGTCCGCGTAGACATTGGGCTGCTTACGGATCAGGACGATGGCCTCCCGTTCCCACGGGTGGCCGAGGTGCGCCAGCACGATCTTGAGGTCCGGGAACTTCAGCGCCACGTCCTCCATCAACACCGGGTTGGCGTACTTCAGCGGCGCGTTCCGGGGAAACGTGGTCGCCTGGTGGACGATCAGCGGAATGCGAAGCTGGCACGCCTTCTCGTAGACCGCCATTGCCCGCTCGTCGCACGGGTGGAAGTTCTGGTAGATGGACGACAGCTTCAGCGCCTTCATGCCCAGGTCCTGCACGGCCCGCTCCAGCTCCTCCACCGCGCCCTTTTCGGTCGGGTCCACGGACGCCACGCCGATCAGTTTCTCCGGGTGCTGCTTCACGTAGTCCGCCACGTACTCGTTCGGGACCACCATCCCCGAGTGCGCGAACTTGATCGCGAACACGAACGCCCGGTCCACCGGCCCCATGGCCTTCCAGTGATCGGCCAGGTCGATGTTCATGTTGATCGGGGTCTTCCGCATCAGGCTGGCCTCCTGCACGAAGGTCTCGCTCAGGTGGCCGGGGTACTGCCAGACGTGCGTGTGACAGTCGATGATCATAATTGAGAATCCTTTTTTTTCTCTACATACGACTCGTGCAGCTTCACCGGCTCTGTGCCCCGGCGTCGCAGCCGCAGGTTGACCATCTCCACGAACACCGAGAAGGCCATCGCGAAGTAGATGTAGCCCTTGGGGATGTGCTGGTCCATCCCCTCTGCGATCAGTGAAAACCCGATCAGCAGCAGGAAGCTCAGCGCCAGGACCTTCACCGTGGGGTGTCGGTCCACGAACCCGCTGATCGTCCCGGCGGAGACCATCATGATCCCCACGGCGATCACCACCGCCGTGACCATGACCCACAGGGCGTTCGCCATGCCCACCGCCGTGATCACGGAGTCCAGGGAAAAGACCACGTCCAGCAGCAGGATCTGCACGATCACCCCGGAGAACGACGGGACGACGCGGGCGCTGGCGTGCCCCTCCTCCCCCTCCAGTTTCTGATGGATTTCGTGCGTGCTCTTGGCCAGCAGGAACAGCCCGCCCAGGATCAGGATGATATCCCGCCCGGAGATCTCCTGTCCCAGGATTTCGAACAGCGGCGCGGTCAGGCGGATGATCCACGCCAGCGAGAACAGCAACGCGATGCGCGTGAACATGGCCAGCCCCAGCCCCACCCGCCGCGCCTTCTCCTGCTGGTGCTCGGGCAGTTTGCCCGCCAGGATCGAGATGAAGATGACGTTGTCGATGCCCAGGACGACTTCCAGAAACGTCAGGGTGACGAGTGCGATCCAGGCCTCAGGGTTGGCGAACAAGTCCATAATAATAATAGAAGAAAGTGAGATGTGAGTCGTGAAAGCCTCCCCTTCCACCCCCGCTCCCCCCTCCCGCGCAAGCGACACATAGTACCACAAAAAGGGGAGGTTGTCAACTGAAAATTATCGTACTTTTTTCACACGTTTTTCACTTCAAATTTTGCATTTTGCATTTTGCATTTTCTTCTCCCCCCGCGCAGCCAGCAGGATGCCGACCATCACGACCGGGCCGCCCGCCCAGGCAGAGGACGCAGGGGCTTCTGAGAGGAAGAGGTAGGCCAGCAGGGAGGCCGCGACCGGCTCCGCAAGGAGGGCCACGGAGATGAAGGAGGGAGAGAGGCGTCGGAGCGCCCAGTTGAACGAGGCGTGCCCGAGGAGCTGCGGGAAGAGGGCGAGGAGGAGCATGAGGAGGTAGGTCCGGCCCGGATAACCCCGGAGGGGATCGGACGCCATCCGGCATCCCGCGAGCAGCAGCAGGGCCGCCACCGCATTCACCGCGGTCACGTAGGGCAGGGCGGAGAGGCGCTGCCGGAGCCGGCGTCCGATCAGCAGGTGCGCGGCGATGGTCACCGCGCCTCCCACGGCCAGCAGGTCCCCGAACAGCGAGTCCCGGCCTGAGCCCCTGTCCCCCACGGCGATGATCGCCACGCCCGCGACCGACAGGGCGATCCCGGCCACGGTCCAGGCCGACGCCCGCTCCCTCAGGAACAGCCAGGAGGCCGCGCCCACGAACACCGGCGTCGTGGACACGAGCAGGACGGAACTGGAGATCGAGGTGTATTCCAGGGAGGTGATCCAGAGGGCAAAATGGAGGGCCAGGCAGAGACCGGAGGCCGAGACGCCCAGGCCGTCGCGAAGCGTCCACGACCGGACCTCACGCCGCGACCGGAGGAGGGCGAAGGGGAGCAGGATCAGGGTGGCAAACGACAGGCGGTACGCGGCAATGACGAGCGACGGAGCGTCGCACAGGCGGATGAGCGTGGCCGCGAAGGAAGACGCGCAGACCCCGGCGAAGAGCGCCAGGTAGGGGGAGACTTTCACGTCTGCCGTCTGCCGTCTGCCGTCTGCCGCTTCTTCAGCTCCTCCCACCAGGCCATCATCTCCTGAATCCGCTTCTCGTAGCCCCGGTCCGTCGGCCTGTAGTAGCGCCGCCCCCTCAGGTTGTCAGGGAGATAGTCCTGGGGCGTGTACGCGTTCGGGTCGTCGTGGGCGTAGCGGTAGTCCGCGCCATAGCCGAGGTCCTGCATCAGTCCCGTCGGCGCATTGCGGATGTGGAGCGGGACCGGGAGGTTCGGGTGTTTCATCACGTCCTCCTGCGCCGCGCCGTAGGCCGCGTAGACCGTGTTGCTCTTGGGGGCCGTGGCCAGGTAGACCGCGGCCTGCGCCAGGGCCAGGTCCCCCTCCGGGCTCCCCAGAAAACGGTAGGCCTCCACCGCCGCCAGCGAGATCGACAGGGCGCGCGGGTCGGCGTTTCCGATGTCCTCCGACGCGAACCGCACCATGCGCCGCGCGATGTAGAGCGGGTCCTCCCCGGACGCGATCATCCGCGCCAGCCAGTAGAGGGCCGCGTCGGGGTCGCTCCCCCGCAGGCTCTTGTGGAGGGCGGAGATCAGGTTGTAGTGTTCCTCCCCTGCCCGGTCATAGAGCAGCGCCTTCCGCCCGACCACGTTCTGCATCAGCTCCAGCGAGACCTCCGCGCCCCCGTCCCCCCCCGGCCGGGCCGCCGAGGCCGCCATCTCCAGGTGCGTCAGCGCCCTCCGGGCATCCCCCTCCGCCACGTGGAGGAGATGGTCGAGGGCGTCCCCCCCCATCTTCACCCGGCCGCCCAGGCCCCGCTCCGGGTCCTCCAGCGCCCGGCGCACCACGGTCCGGAGCCCCTCCTCCGTCAGCGGCTTCAGGACGAAGACGCGCGAGCGGGACAGCAGCGCGGCGTTCACCTCGAACGAGGGGTTCTCCGTCGTCGCGCCGATCAGCACGATCGTCCCGTCCTCCACGTGCGGGAGGAAGGCGTCCTGCTGCGCCTTGTTGAACCGGTGGATCTCGTCCACGAACAGGATCGTCTGACGCCCGCCCCGCCGCTCCTGCCGGGCCTGCGCGATCAGCTCCCGGATCTCCTTGACCCCGGACATCACGGCGCTGAAGCTCACGAACCGCGCCCCGGTCGTCCGGGCGATGACCCGCGCCAGCGTCGTCTTCCCGCTCCCCGGAGGCCCCCACAGGATCATGGACGGAACCCGGTCCTCCTCGATGAGGGTGCGGAGCGGCTTGCCGGGGGCCAGCAGGTCCTCCTGCCCAACGATCTCGTCCAGGGCCAGGGGCCGCATCCGGTCGGCCAGCGGCGACGAACCCGCCGGTGTCCGGTCAGCGGAAGGGGTCTTGAAAAGGTCGAGGGTATTCATAAATGGAGAGCGTTATCAGCCCTCTCCCCAGCAGGCTATGCCTGCTTCCCCTCTCCCATTTATGGGAGAGGGGTGCCTGAGCGGAGCGAAGGCGGGGTGAGGGCCTGAAATCAGATCGTCTCTTCTATCACCTTCTTTGTCCCGAAGGAGGGTCGTCAGAATCCTCACCCGGCGGCTTCGGCGGTTTCGGAAGCTCGGCGTCGAAGTTGAGCCCTGCCGCCTCCCAGTTCAGGTTCTGCACATCCACATCTTTGTCGAAGAGGTCGGACACCTTCCGCAACAGGTCGTCCTGGGGGCCGGCCGGGGCCGGTCCCCTCCGCGCCCCTCGCGGTCGCTCCGGCCTTCGCCCCCCCGAAAGGAGATCCAGCATCTCCTTCAGCACGGCCTGCTTCATCTCCGGCGACACGGGTCCGAGACGCTTCATGGCGGTGACGATCTGCATCATCGCGTCCGTCCCCAGCCGCTTCAGGAAAGCCTCCGCACGCTCCGGCCCGATGGCGATGAAGAAGATGGCGACCTTTTCAAGTTCCGTGAGGGCCATAGATTATCTCACGTCTACATTTTGCATTTTGCAGTTTTCAGTTTGCATTTTGCATCTTCTCTTTCCGCTCATCCCGCTCCACCTGCCCGTCCCGCAGCCGGATGACCCGGTGGCTGTGCGCCGCGATCTCCTCCTCGTGGGTGACCAGGATGATCGTGTTGCCCATCCGGTGGAGGTGCTCCAGGATGCCCATGATCTCCGCGCCCGTCTTGCTGTCCAGATTCCCGGTCGGCTCGTCCGCCAGGATGATGGACGGGTTGGTGACCAGGGCCCGGGCGATGGCCACCCGCTGCCGCTGCCCTCCGGAGAGTTCGTTGGGCCGGTGCCCCATCCGGTCCGACAGCCCCACCGCCACGAGCGCCTCCTGCGCCCGCTTCCGCCGCTCCCGGTTCGCCAGTCCGGCGTAGACCAGGGGCAGCTCCACGTTGTGCAGCGCCGTGGCGCGCGGGAGCAGGTTGAATGTCTGGAACACGAACCCGATCTTCCGGTTTCGGACCTCCGCCAGTTCGTCATCCTTCATCCCGCTGACGGCGATCCCGTCCAGTTCATACAGCCCGGAGGTCGGGCTGTCCAGGCAGCCCACGATGTTCATCAGCGTCGATTTCCCGGACCCGGAGGGCCCCATGATCGCCACGTATTCGTTCGGCTCGATCCCCACGTTCACCCCGCGCAGGGCCCGGACCTCCTCGGCCCCCATCTGGTACACCTTCTCGATGTTCTCAAGTCTGATGAGCATGACAATTTTCAATTTTCAATTTCTACTCGTGCCGCAACGCCTCCACCGGGTCCAGTCGGGCCGCCCGCACCGCCGGGTAGACCCCGAAGAAGATGCCGATGGCCGCCGAGAAGGCGATGGCCAGCCCGATGGAGCCGTAGGAGACCGCGCTCGGGAACGGAAATTCCGTGTATTGCGAGATGATCTTGGAGATCCCCAGCCCCAGCCCGATGCCGAACGCGATCCCCACGATGCCCCCGAAGATGCTCAACACCACCGACTCCACGATGAACTGGGAGAGGATGTGCCGGCGCTTGGCCCCCACGGCTTTCCGGATGCCGATCTCCCGCGTCCGCTCCGTCACGGACACGAGCATGATATTCATGATCCCGATCCCGCCCACCAGGAGGGAGATGCCCGCGATCCCCCCGGCCACCATCTTCAGGGTCATGATGACCTGTTCGATTCTTTCGAGCTGGCTTTCCCCGCTCACGATGCGAAACTCACTCCCGTGGGTGTGATTTCTCCCGATCACGCGTTGGATGGTCGAGACCGTCTCCCGGACGTTCTCCGGTCCGTCCACGTAGATGAACATCAGGTCGTAGTAATCCCTTCCCGTGATGCGCTTCTGAACCGTGGTGATGGGCAGGACAATCTGGTTTCCCCAGTCTTCCCCGAACACCTGTTTGGGCGACATGACCCCGACCACGACAAATCGCGTGCCGTTGATCTTCACCTCTCGCCCGATGGGATCTTCCCTGGAGAAAAGGTCGTCCTTGACCTTGCTCCCGATCACGCAGACCTTCCGCCAGTCCTGAATGTCCCGATAGGAGATGAACCTCCCCTGCCCGACCTTCCAGTCCATGGCCTCGTCATACCCGGGGGCGGTGCCCTGGATTCGGCCCTCGGAAGTGGCTTTCCTGAACCGCACCTGCGCCCCTCCGCCGACGATCGGCAGGATGCTCTTGACGTGAGGGCATTCCGCCCGGATCGCGCCGATATCCTGCTCCCTCAGTCGGTCCACCCACGCCCGGCGCACCCACCGCCCCCCCTTGCGCTCCCAGTCGTTGGGCGGCAACAACCAGATCAGGCTGCTCCCCCCCACCTTGTCGAATTCGGACACCACGGAGCGACGCAACCCCTCCCCGATGGACACGATCCCCACAACCGACCCCACCCCGATCAGGATGCCGAGGATGGTCAGCAGAGACCGCAGCTTGTTGGCCCGGAGTTGCGCCAGGCCAACGCCAATCGGTTCCCAGAGGTTCATACCCTATTTCCCCTTGTTCTCCGCTTTCGGCGGGGTCTTCTTCTCCCGCTCCTTCTTCTTCTGTTCCTCTTCCTTCTTCTTCCGCATCTTCTCGGCGTCCGCCGCCACCTCGTCGTCCAGACCCAGTCCGGAGGTGACCTCCACCCGCGTGCCCGTCTCCAGGCCCACGGTCACCTCCTTCTGGACGAAGTCCTCCCCCTCCTTCCGGTACACGAAGAACTTCCCCCGCTTCCCCTTCACCTTCCCCTCGTCCTGCCCGAACACCTCCAGCGCCGCCTCCACCGGCAGGAACAGCGTGGAGTCCCGCGACGAGAACACCACGTCGATGTCGCACGACATCCCCTGCCGCAGCCGGGGGTCCCGGTCGATCACCTGGATCTCCGTCTCGAACGACACGATGGTCGTCCCTTGCTTCTGCTTGCCCACCGGCGCGATCCGGAGCACCGCCCCCTTGAACGTCGTGTCGGGATAGGCGTCCACGACGATGTTCACCGGCAGCCCCGCCCGCATCTTCCCCACGTCCACCTCGCTGATGTCCGCCTTCACGATCAGCTCCGACGGGTCGCCGATCTGGAACATCTCCGTGCCCATGAGGTTGGTGCTGATCCCGGACACGACCACCTCGCCCACCTCCACGGGCCGCCCGGTCACGATGCCCGAGGCCGGGGACAGGATGCGGACGTTGTCCATCCCCCCCCTCTCGCCGTCCGCGTTGGCCACGCTCTCCTCGTGGGTGATGTTGGCCTTCGTCTCCAGCATCTCCAGCTCCAGCCGGTTCAGACGGTAGGTGTTCTGGATCCGGATGAACTGCTGCTGCGCCTGTTCCACCTCCTGGAGGGAAATCAGCTTGCGTTCCATGAGTTTCTTCTTGCGTTCGAGGTCGCGGGACGCCTGCTCCAGGTCCGCCTGGCCCTGCCGGACGGCGGACCGGTTGTTGTAGAGCTGGAGGGTCTGGCTGGCGTCCGGGGCGATCACGGCCAGCACCTGTCCGGCGTGGACGAAGTCCCCGGCCTCCGCGCCCAGAGATATAATCTCTCCGGACACCGTCGATTTGACGTCGATGGTCCGAACGAGCTGGATCGACCCCACCTCCGTCAGTTTGTCCACCACCGATCCCCGCTTGACCTTGATCGTCTCCGTCAGGTCCTTCTTCTTCTCCTGTTTCAGGTTGAAGTAGACCCCGCCCCCGATGGCGGCCAGCAGGGCCACGCCGATGACGATCTTCTTCCCCCGCCCGATCTTCTTGAAGTTCATGCCAACTCCCTATCCGCCGAACATGCCCTTGAAAAATGCCACTCCAACCACAAGGATCAGATAGACAGCGAAGACCACAGACCCGACCTTCTTCGGGGCCACTCCGGACACGACGCCCACGCCGATGGACACCACGACGAGGTACCAGATGATGAAAAGGTCGATCCCGGCGGCCAGCCGGTAGGCCCAGGTATGCTCCATGTCCGGCGAAAAAAACAGCGCCGGCCCCATCGACACCTTCGCGGTGTTTCTCATCACGACGAGGAGAAACACGATCAGCCCCCCCAGCGAAGTGATCAGCCCGCTGTAGGCCGCTGCCGCCATCACCTTGAGATAGGTCCCGGTCCCCCCGAACAGAAAGTTGGCGATGCCCATATAGATCCCGGACATCAGGGCCAGCATGGCAAGGGACATCAGAGGCGTCACGATCAGGATCGATTGGCTGACGGTGGACATCCTGGATTCCGCCTTCTCAATGCGGTCGAGCGCCTCCTTCTTCTGTTCTTCGGACAGACTGGTGTTCTCCTGAATCCGCTCCCGCTGCTGCTCGATGCCCTCGCGCATCGCAATGGGCGCGACCCGCTGGGCGACCACCGTCGCGAGGATGGCCGAGAGGACCCACGGCACGACCCAGTCGGCCCACGACGACGACGCCCGGACTCCCTCAAAGGTGGCCCCCGGCGATAAGAACGTCCCGACGATGCGCCCGACGACCCCCGTGCGAACCTGTCCCTGAGCCTGGCTCCCTGCCTCCATGCCGTCCCTCCCTTTTTGTGCGCGGGCCTCCAGCACCCGGCGCTTCAGCAGCTTCTCGCTGACCCGGTAGACGCAGACCTCCTCCCCCTCCACGGCCACCACGGGGATGCGCTCCCCGTATCGCTCCATCAGAACGGGGTCGGAGCGGATGTCCACCTCCTCGACCTCGAACCCCACCTCCCGCCGGACGTTTTCGACCCGCCCCCTGGCGATCTCGCACAGGTGACAGTCCGGCCTGGAGTAGATCGTGACTTTGACCATCAGCCCTTCATGACTTCAGACACCAGAGCAAAAATCGGCTGTAAACTCTCCAGGGCCTCCCTCGAACTGGTCTCGTTGAAAAACTCCCCCGGCGTCTTGTCCGGCAGGCCATTGGGGTATCGCGTGGGGATGTAGAGCTGGTCAAGTTTACGACAGGCATCCAGAACGCCCGCGAACCGCTCATCATACGCCTGGCACTTCTCGGCCAGCGACAGGGTCGAATGCCCGATCACCATTCGCTCGCCCTGAAGATACAGAAAAGCCTTGAGCAGCTTCTCGGCGGACTGCTGGCAGAGAAAACAGGCGACCTCGTGAAACCCGTGGGTCCGGTTGCTCTCGGCGGCGGCCCGGTCCCTCACCCCTTGATCAAACCACCGCTTCGCCTCATGCGCATTGTTGTTCATAGAGCACGACCCCCTCTTTCATGGCGGTTTCCAGAAAGTCGTTGCCTTTTTCGAGCATGGCGGTGATTTCAGAAGGCCGATATACCAGGGGTTCGACGGGAATCCGCGACCGGCAGAGGAGGAGGACATCGCCGATCCGGTCTGTGAAAAGGCGGTCCGTCTCCTTGACGATGATCAGGTCCAGGTCGCTGCCGGCGTGGTAGTCCCCGCGCGCAAAAGAGCCATAGAGGATGACCTTCTCCGGCTCGTAGGCCCTGAGCGCCTGGACGATCCGTGAGATCTCGGCCTGCACGTCTGCGCCTGAAAGACGCTTCATTGGGGGAACCTGTGAGAGTTAGATCGGCTCAGAGATGGAGATGTTTCAGGGCAGGAAATGCTGGGAGGAATATAATGAAACAGGGGGAGAGGGGCAACGTAAAAGGGAAGACGTACGGACTCTTTATCCGGCGTGGTATTCCGCCCCGGCCACGCGCCGGAGCAGGATGGGGACGAGGGCAATGCAGAGAAGGGCCTCGGGGAGGACGTAGCTGGCGTTGTAGACGAGGGAATACTTCCAGACGTTCACGCCCGGGGGGGCGTAGGAGGCGAAGAAGACGACCCCCGAAAGCACGTGGGAAGCCCCCCGGCACAGGCTCCCGGCCAGGACGCCCATCGCAGGGTAGCGCGGAAAGAACCCGGCGACGCCCAGGAGGGCGAACGGGACGGGGTAGTCGAGCAGGATCTGGACGGGGTGGACGACGATCGGACCCAGGACGAGCTTCAGGAGGCCCAGGACCATCCCTGCGGTCGCTCCCGTCCCAGGACCCCGCCAGAGGGCCAGGAACAGGATCGGAAGCGTCGTCACCGTGACCGATCCCCCCTGGGGAAGCGTGTAGACCTTGACCAGGCTCAGGACCGCGCCCAGCGCCGCGGCCACGGCGATCTCCACCCACCGCTTCACGCGGTTGACAGGCTCATGTGGCAATTCCATGCGTCCCCTATCGAGGCCTATCGATGCCTCCGAGCGCAGCGGCCTCCGCGTACTCCTTTCGCTTCCTCATGTAGAAGGTATTCAGGTTCTGGAACCACGACTTGAACGGGTTGAGGACCTCCTGTTGCATCTCCTCATACCTCTTCCGGATCATCCGCCGTCCCTTCACGCTGCCCACCTCCCCGAACTGATTGAGCATCAGTCCATCGCTCTGCCCCTGCGTGCTCTCCCACCACGTCAGCAGCCGCTGCGTGGCGTCTCGCAGGAAGGCCATGTTTTCGAACGGCATCTCCTGAACCCGCTTCTGGATATGCTCCAGCGCCGCCGCCGCCTCAGGCTCGGTCGGTTTCAGAAGGAGCGCCCGAAGCTCTTCGGGAAGAAGCTGTTCTTCCTGGGCGGCGTCTGTCTGCCCCGTCGAGTTGGCGACCCGGGCCCGCTGGATATCTTTGAGCTCCCGCTCCTTGGCGGCATACGTCCGGTTGCACTGCTGAAGGACCTGGGCGTAACCGATCAAGGCCTCGTCGTAGAGCCTCCCCATGATCTTCGCGTAGGCGTTTGGAGCCCCTTTGAACCGAGCCCGGCCCGTCTCCACCAGCCCCATGACCCGCTTCGTGGCCATCATCATGCGCCCGAGCGCGTGAAGGCTCTCCACGTCGAGCAGATTCAGCCTCCGCGCCACGTATTCCTGCGCCCGCTTCTTCTCTTCCGGCTTCAGGAACAACAGAAACGCCGGCATGTCCTCTTCTGGCATTGCGCATCCTCATACGTCGTGCAAAACAAATGGTATTGGCCATTAAATATATTCGCAGGATGAGGGACTGTCAAGGGATTACAAACAGAGAGACCCTGCGAACGCTCTTTCGCAGGGTCTGGGAACACCTGGGTAAACCTCGTCTCCCGAATCCAATCCGATTTTGGATCGGGACTCAGGACTTCCTATCCAAACATGGACAGCAGCGGGAGGTTCCGGCTCGCCATCCTCTGGAACTCGTTGATGGCCTGTCGATTCGAAATGCCGTTTCTCGCGCCTCTGGGGGAGCCGTCCTGGTACCCCAGGGAGAAGATCGCCTCCCGCACGCCGAGCCCACCTCCGCTCACCAGCGACCGGGTCTGTCCGCGCCCCGAATAAGTGGCGGAGGCGACGGAGCCGGGAGTGGTGGCGCGGGCGTAAACAGGACGCCGGACGTTCAAAAGTCCATTGTCGATGTCAAACCGGAAGCGGTCCGTAAACGTGCCCAGCGAAGCGGCCTGTCCCTCGTCCGATATTTCCACGGTGTCCCCGGAAGAAGTTGACCCGGCGCTCACGCTTGAGGACTGGCCGGACGAATAGACCGCATAGGATGCGCTGCCGGGGACGGAAACGGTGTCGCCATTGATGTTCAATCTCTCTAGCCTCCCGTTGCAGGGGTCCCTGGTGAGGGTACTCTCGTCGTGTCTCCGGCGGGGATGTGCCGGGCTATTCGGTATATCGGCAGCCATACCTTAACACTTGAGCAAAAAAGGCAAAAAAATCAAATTTTCCACGCGGCCAGGGACGCGCCCTCCAAAACGTGTTGACAGCGATGCTTCTACTCCCTAATATATAACAGCCCCCGGAACCACAGTCCCCGGAACCCGGCTCTGAAACCTGTACCCGTCTCCGCAACACAGAAGGAGGGTGGCCCTATGGTCCGAACCCAGGAGATTCCGTTTGAAGGCGGCCCGCTGATGGGCGTTGAACTCCACCTCTTCGCCGTCAACCTCATCCTGATCAAGGCCAGGGCGGGGTTCGTCATGTGCGGTTATCTCAACCTCGATGTGGCGACCCGGGTGGAGGACGTCGCCTGCACGGCAAAGGGCCGCGTGAACACCGTCGAGGAGGTCATGGCCACCACCGTGAACCTCGTGACCCCCGGAGCCGCTGCCCTGGGCATCTCCCCCGGCATGCCCATCCCCGAAGCGCTCAAACTGATGAATCGATGAACGGTAAATAACAAGAACCGGTGTCAGGTGTCAGGTGTCAGGTTTAGTTTTTTTCCGAAACCCGACACCCGATACCCGACACCGCTCTTGTCTTTTCCCCTGGAGGTTTGCCCATGCATCGCATCACCCGCGACCACATCGTCTACAGCCTGGACAAGACCCATCCCCCGGTCCTGGAGATCGACCCCGGCGACGTCGTCTGTCTGGAGACCTATGACGCCCGCACCGGGAGCATCCAGTCTAACGCCGACCTGCTGGAACACCCGCACCCGAAGGGGTCCAACCCGGCCACCGGCCCCATCCTCGTGCGCGGGGCCGAACCCGGTGACAGCCTCGTCGTCACGATCCAGCGCATCGTCCTGGCCGACCAGGGCTATCTGGCCGTCAAGGCCGGAGAGGGGCTGCTGGCCCACAGGGCTAAAAAACACGCCACCCGGATGATCCCCATTCGCGACGGGATGGCCATCTTCAGCGACCGCATCCGGTTCCCGACCCGGCCCATGGTCGGCGTCATCGGCACGGCCCCCGCCGGGGAGGGGGTCCCCACCGGACTGATGGGACCCCACGGCGGCAACCTGGACAACCGCTTCGTCGGCGAGGGCGCGAAGGTCCACCTCCCCGTGAATGTCCGGGGCGCGCTCCTCGGCATCGGCGACATCCACGGTGCGATGGGGGACGGCGAGATCAGCTTCAGCGGCCTGGAGATCTGCGCCGAGGTCACGGCCCGGGTGGAGCTGGTCAAGGGTCGCCCCCTCCGCCGCCCCCGCATCGAGACCGCCGACGCCTGGATGACCACCGGGGACGACCTGGACCTGACCCAGGCCGCCCGCATCGCCGCCGACGAGATGGCGGACCTCCTTCAGGAGCGGCTCCACGTCTCCTTCGAGGAGGCCTACATGCTCATCACCGCCGCCGTGGACGTGCAGATCTCGCAGTGCTGCGAACCGGGCGTCTTCCCGGCCACGGCCAGGGCGGTCGTCTCAAAGGCCCTGCTCGGCGAAAACACCTAAAATGGAGAATGCAAAATGCAAAATACAAAACGTAAAATGCGAGCCTTCACTTTGCGCTTTGCACTTTGCACTTTGCATTTTTCTCCTTGACATGTCCATCCCGGTTCTGTAAGTTTGGAGCACTTCAGCACAAGGGTAGAGGTGCGGTCCCTCATGAGTAGTCCGGCGGCCACGTGGGTGTCTTCCGCCGGGCGAAAGGGTTGGGCCGCCGAAGTCGGTTTCCCCTCCCACGGGGAAGCCGACTGGTCCGGACGGAGAACATCCGGCGGACTGTCACGGGAAAGGGTCCCGTGGAGCGCTCTCTTGTTGTCCTTGCCGCTTTTTGCCCTCAGGGCAACGAACCGGGAGTGGACAGCCCTTGCGTGTCACGCAGGCTGTCCTTTTTTTGTTTCAAGGAAACGACCCGTAGTCAGTAGTCCGCGATCAGCAGTCAGTATTTTTCTGCCTACTGCCTACTGCCTACTGCCTACTGCCTACTGCCTACTGAATCTTAACCTGGAGGTGCGCCATGTTCGGTGGATGCTACACAGCGATCATCACCCCGTTCAAACCGGACGGGAGCGTGGACGAAGCCGGGCTGGAGAAGCTGATCGAATACCAGATCGCTTCAGGCGCTCAGGGCGTGCTGGCCGTGGGCACGACCGGCGAGAGCCCCACGCTCACCTGGGAGGAACACAACCACGTGACCGAGGCCGTCTGCCGCCTGGTCAAAGGACACGGGCGGGCGATCGCCGGCACCGGGAGCAACTCCACGGCAGAGACCCTGCGGGGCACGGAGCACGCGGCCCACGCCGGGGCGGACACGGTCCTGCTCGTAGACCCCTACTACAACGGGCCGAGTTCCCTGGAGATCCGGCGGGAATACGTGTCGCCCGTAGCGAAGGCCTTCCCGGAGATCCAGGTCATCCCCTACGTCATCCCCGGCAGGACGGGGACGCAGTTGCTGCCGGAGGACCTGGCGATCCTCGCCGAGGAGTACCCGAACGTGCAGACCGTGAAGGAGGCCACCGGGGAGCTGGCCAACATGGCCCGCACGCGGACGCTCTGCGGCAAGAACTACAACATCCTGTCCGGCGACGACGACAAGACGTTCGACATGATGACGCGGGCCGACATCCGGGCCAGCGGGGTGATCTCCGTCATCTCCAACGCCGTGCCGAAGGCCGTGCAGGACTTCACCGACGCGCTCCAGGCCGGGGACCGGGCGAAGGGTGAGCGAATGCTCAATGCCCTGAAGCCGCTGTTCGGCATGGTCACCGTGAAGACCCAGGAGAAGACGCCCTACGGCGAGGTCACCTGCCGGGCGCGAAACCCCCTGGCCATCAAGACCCTCATGAACATCCTGGGCATGCCCGCAGGCCCCTGCCGCAGGCCCCTGGGCAAAATGACGCGCAACGGCCTGAACACCGTCCTGAACGTGGCCCGCACGATTCAGACGGAGAGCCCCGAGGTCTTCGCCCCGGTCGAGGCGTTCTTCAAGGTCGATATCGAAAAACGCCTGAAGGACGCATCGACCCTGGAAGGGCTGGCCTATACGGATTGATCTCCGCGAGAAGAGAGAATGTTAGAATCAAGCAGTACAGGGCGGAGCCGTTACGGGCTGGAGCGCCACGGCATCCGGAACGCCAACTACGTATTCTGGAACATGTCGTCCCCGGCGCTCTACGAGGCGTCCGTCCGTCGCCGGGAGGGCCTGATCGCCCACCTGGGCCCCCTCGTCGTACATACGGGGCATCACACGGGCCGCTCCCCCAATGACAAGTTCGTCGTGAAAGAGCCCGACGTGGCCGACGGGATCTGGTGGGGAAAGGTGAACCAGCCCTTCGACACGGCGCATTTCGATGCCTTTTATCGCCGACTGCTGGCCTACCTGCAAGGCAAGGACCTGTTTGTGCAGGAATGTCACGTAGGCGCGGACCCCGCCTATCGGCTGTCCATCCGGGTCATCACGGAGACGGCCTGGCACAGCCTGTTCGCCCGGAGCATGTTCATCCGGGAGCTGGACCCGTCGAAGCTGGAGGCGCACAACCCGGAGTTCACCGTCATCCATACCCCCCACTTCCACGCGGTCCCGGAGATCGACGGGACCCGGTCGGAGTGCTACATCCTGCTCAACTTCGCGAAGCGTCTGGCGCTGGTCGGCGGGACCAGCTACGCGGGGGAGATCAAGAAGTCGATCTTCACGGCCATGAACTACCTGATGCCCGGGCGGGGCGTCTTCCCGATGCACTGTTCGGCCAACGTGGGGCCGGGGGGAGACGTGGCCCTCTTCTTCGGGCTGTCGGGCACGGGCAAGACCTCGCTCTCCATAGACCCGCAGCGCCCGCTGATCGGGGACGACGAGCACGGCTGGAGCGATCAGGGCGTGTTCAACTTCGAAGGGGGGTGCTACGCCAAGGTGATCCGGCTCTCGCAGGAGGGGGAATCCGAAATCTACGAGACCACCCGCATGTTCGGGACGATCCTGGAGAACGTGATGCTCGACAGCGAGACCCGGCGACTGGACCTGGACGACGACGCCCTCACCGAGAACACCCGGGCCGCCTATCCCATCACCCACCTGCAAAACGTCGTCCGGTCGGGGATCGGCGGACATCCGAAGAACGTGATCTTCCTGACCGCCGACGCCTTCGGGGTGATGCCCCCCATCGCCCGCCTGACCTCCGCGCAGGCGCGCTATCACTTCCTGTCGGGTTACACCGCCAGGGTGGCCGGCACGGAGATCGGCGTGAGCGAGCCTCAGGCCACGTTCAGCGCCTGCTTCGCAGAACCCTTTCTCCCCCTGCCCCCGGCGGTCTACGCCCGGCAACTGGAGGAGAAGCTGAAGCAGCGCCACGTCGATTGCTGGCTGGTGAACACCGGGTGGACCGGGGGGGCCTTCGGGGAGGGGGAACGGATGAAGATCGGCTACACGCGGGCATGATCCGCGCCGCGCTGAAGGGCGACCTCGCCCCGGTCCCCACCGCGCCGGACCCGATCTTCGGGTTGGCCGTCCCGGCGGCCTGTCCCGACGTGCCGTCGGGCCTGCTTCAGCCCCGCAACACCTGGAAGGACAGGACAGCCTATGACCGGACGGCCAGCAGACTGGTGGAGATGTTTCACAGAAACTTTGAAAAGTTTTCAGGAGAGACGCCGGAGGACGTGCGGGCCGCGGGACCGAAAGAATGAAATCCGCAGATTTTCGCAGATAGGCGCAGATAAAAATTCATCTGCGTCATCTGCGGATCATCCGGGTGTCTTGGCGGTTGGTTTTGAGTTTTCTAACCCTATGGAGCATCGCCATGATTAACGTGATTATCTGCGGCATCGGCGGGCAGATGGGAGGCCGGCTGGCGCACCTGTCGCTCCAGAGTGAGGATCTGAAGGTCGTGGCCGGCGTGGAGGCCGCCGGACACCCCGGCATCGGCAGGGACGTGGGCGAAGTCATCGGCGCGAGACAACTGGACGCCCCGGTGGTGGACGACCTGGCGAAGGTGATCGACCGGGGGGACGTGGTCATCGCCTTCACCGCGCCGCCCGAAGGGACCGTGACCGCCTCTGAGGTCGTCGGAAAAGCGGGCAAGGCGATGGTCGTCGGCACGACCGGGATGTCCGAGGCGCAGGTCTCCGCCTTCAAGAAAAACGTCGCGGGCGTCCCCTGCGTCTTCGCCTCCAACTACACCGCCGGCGTGACCCTTTTGACCCGGCTGATCGAGGAGGCCGCGAAGGTCCTGGGCAGCGCCTACGATGTGGAGGTCATCGAGATGCACCACCACTTCAAGAAGGACGCGCCCAGCGGCACGGCCCTGACCCTGGCCGACGCGGCCGCCCGGGGGCTGGAGCGCAACCTGAAAGAGGTCGCGGTCTACGGCCGGGAAGGGATGGTGGGCGCGCGTAAACCTGAGGAGATCGGCATCCACGCCATCCGGGGCGGGGACATCGTGGGAGACCACACCGTGATGTTCGTCGGGTCCGGGGAGCGCATCGAGTTCGTCCACCGCGTGCAGAGCCGGGACGCCTTCGCCTCCGGGGCCCTGCGGGCCGCACGGTTCGTCTCAAAAGCAAAACCAGGGCTCTATGACATGCGGGACGTACTTGGCCTACAATGAGCGAAGCGCGGTATCGGGTGATCGACCATACGGCCGACATCGGGATCGCCGTGGAGAACCCGTCTCTGGAAGGTCTCTTTGAGGACGCGGCGTTCGGCATGTTCGACCTCGTCGCGGACCTGAGCCGGGTGGAGCCGCGCACCGCCGTCCAGGTCGACCTGGAGGCCGATTCCGTCGAGGACCTGTTCGTGGACTGGCTCCGGGAACTGCTGTTTCGGTTCGAGACGGAGCTGATCGTCTTCAGGGACTTCCGCGTTCAGATCCGCGCGCCGCACGCCCTCTCCGCCGAGGCCACGGGCGAGGTCCGGGACCCACACCGCCACGAACTCTACCGCGAATTCAAGGCCGTGACCTACCACGACCTGCGCGTGGAGAAGGCCGGCGACCTCTGGCGGGCGCAGGTGATCTTCGACGTTTGACAAGGGTTCCATTTCAAACGGAGGGTAACATGGCCGGTTTCACAACGCGCCCCATCATCATGGGCACCCACGGCGTGGTCACGGGGGGGCACTACCTCGCCGCCGCAGCCGGGTTCCGGATGCTGGAGAAGGGCGGCAACGCCATAGACGCCTGCGTGGCCGCGGGCCTGGCCTGCAACGTCCTGGAGCCCCAGTCCAACGGCATCGGCGGGGAGGTCCCCATCCTGATCTATTCCGCGCAGGAGAAGCGGCCCTTCGCCATCAACGGCCAGGGGTGCGCCCCGAAGGCCGCCACCATCGACTGGTTCCGGTCCCGGGGCATCACCGTCATCCCCGGCGACGGCTTCCTCCCGGCCACCGTGCCGGGCGCGTTCGGGTCCTGGGCCACGGCCCTGATGCGCTTCGGGAGGCTCACGCTCCAGGACGTGATCGAGCCCGCCATCGAGCTGATGGAAGAGGGGTTCCCGATGTACGAGAGCCTGAGCGCCGCCATCGCCGGCCTGGCGGACAAGTTCCGGACGCAGTGGCCCTCCTCCGCCAAGGTCTACCTCCCGGACGGCGCCGTCCCGAAGGTGGGGGCCATCTTCCGCAACCGGGACTGGGCGAACACCTTCAAGAAGACCGTGGACGTGGAGATCAAGAACCGCTCCAGAGGCCGCCAGGAAGCCATCCAGGCCGCCATCGACTGCTTCTACAAGGGGGAGATCGCCGAGCGGGCCGTGGCCTTCGCCCGGAACACGGAGGTCCTGGACGCCTCCGGCAAGCGCAACCGGGGGCTGTTCGACGCGGACGACTTCGCCATGTACCAGACGAAGGTGGAGTCCCCCATCTCCGTGGACTACCGGGGCATCCGCGTCCACAAGTGCAACACCTGGTCCCAGGGGGGCGTCTTCCTCCAGCAGCTCACCTTGCTCGAAGGCTACGACCTGGCCGCCCTGGGGCACAACTCGGCGGACTACATCCACACCGTCGTGGAGGCGGCCAAGCTCGCCTTCGCGGACCGGGAGCAGTACTACGGAGACCCGGACTTCGTGGAGGTCCCGCTCGGCAGGCTCCTGTCCAAAGACTATGCGGCGCAGCGCCGGAAACTGATCGATGCCGCGCGGGCGTCGATGGAACTCCGGCCCGGTGACGCCCCCCCCACGGTCCCCAGGGTCATCGTGGGTGACCCCACGGTCTACACCGGAGACACCACCCACTGCGACGCCATCGACGCGGAGGGGAACATGATGTCCGCCACGCCCAGCGGCGGGTGGATCCCCTCCTCGCCCATCGTGGAGGGCCTGGGTTTCCCGCTCGGCACGCGGGGCCAGATGTTCTACCTGGACCCGAAGCACGCCAACGCCCTGGTGCCCGGCAAGCGCCCCCGGACCACCCTCACCCCGTCCATGGCCACGAAGGACGGGGCGCCCTGGATGGCCTTCGGCACGCCGGGCGGGGACGGACAGGACCAGTGGACCCTCCAGTTCTTCCTGAACGTCGTTGACTTCGGCATGGACCTCCAGGAGGCCCTGGATGCCCCCAGCTTCCACACGAACCACTTCCCCAACTCCTTCTACCCGCACGGGGCCCTGCCGGGCCGCGTGACCGTGGAGGGCCGGGTCAGGGAAGAGGTCCAGGAGGAGCTGCGCCGGCGCGGTCACGACCTGGTGGTGACCGGCGACTGGGTGAACGGCAAGGTCCTGAGCATCACCATCGACCCGAAGACCGGCCTGATCTCCGGCGCGGCCTCTCCAAAAGGCAGGATCGGATACGCGATAGGGAGATAGCAGTAAACGTCCGATAAATTGAGGTGGGATTATGAAACATCTCACGCGCATTACGTTCAACCCGGAGGTGATGGGAGGCAAACCGTGTATTCGCGGGCTTCGGGTGACCGTCGGGATGGTGGTCGGGCTTGTAGCCTCCGGGTATTCCACGGCAGAAATCCTGAAACAATATCCGTACCTGGAGGAAGAAGATATCCGCGAAGCCCTGTCTTACGCCGCGTGGCGAGTTGAAGAGATTGAACTGCCTCTCACCCGCTGAGTCCGGGTTTCTGTATTACCACCTTATTACCACCTTTCCCAGAGAGACAGCCGCTGATCCTACACAGCGGCTGTTGTTTTTTTCAGACTGAACGCGGTATGCTGTAGGCGATGTCAAAAATCTTGACTTCACAGTCCGTTATCTATAAGTTAAGCGAAAGTCGGCCCAAAGACACGGCGCATTCTGCGCCGCTAAGGGGTTGTGAAGAAATAAGCGATTGATTTCGACAGGGCGCGGTTGTACCTTTGATGCGTGAACTTCAATATCTTGCGCAGAAAGTACACGGTCCTCAGGCCGGCGTTGACGGAGCGGTCGAGGCGGCTTTGGTCGGCGACCG
>SICM01000022.1 GCA_009694805.1 Candidatus Latescibacterota bacterium | reverse complement strand
TGTGGCTACATCAAACTCGAACTGCTGAAAGTCTCGACCAAACTCAACCACTTTGCGCTCAAGTCCAAACTCTACCTCAACGCGCTTCAGGTATCCTTCGATACTTTACGTCAACTCCAACCTGTCCGGTTGACTGCGTAAGGTGAGCTGATAGTCTAAATACATCCTGGAAACGCCTGCCCCCGCACCAGCATCGCATCGTTCTTCTCCGGCGGCCCCGTGAACCGGCACCGGGCGCTCACATAGTGCATGGCATACCCCCGCCGGCGCTTCCCGGACAGGTTGGGTGTGCTGCAGTGCAGGATCAACCCGTGGTGGAAGCTGCAACTCCCCGCCCTCAACACCACCGGCCGCTCCCCCGGCAGGACCCCCTCCAGCGACTTCCGCTCGTAGGCCTCCCAATCCGATTGATCGATAACCCCAAACTTATGCGTGCCGGGCAGCATCCGCATACACCCGTTCTCCTCCGTCGCGTCGTCCAGCGCGGCCCAGCAGGCCACCAGGTCGGGCGGGTCGATGTGGAACCCCAGCGGGGCATCCTGATGGTAGCTCCGCCGGGACCCGACCTTCGGCGGCTTCATGAAAATCTGGTCCTGATAGAGCTTGATGTCCGGGCCGAGCAGAGACTCGATGACATCCAGAATTCTGGGATTTCGGGCGTGGACCCGGAACACGTCATCGTAGAAGGCCAGATGGCTCATCCGACGCAGGGAATCGGCGTAGGTCTCTGCCTGCAACTCCCCCTGCGCCACGCGGGGCTCCACCTGAAAGCTCTCCTTCGGGATTCGGGGCGACTGGCCGCCAGCCACCCACTCGGCGCGCTGCCGGAGCGCCTCGATCTCCGCCTCGTCGAGCAGGTTTTCCACGATCAGGAATCCATCCTCCCGGAACTGTGCCACCTGCTGCTCGGACAACTTCATGGAGATAACTCCTTGCTTTTCGCCTGGCAGACTCTCAATCTCAATCCACCCTTCATCACCCGGACGAAAAAAACGAATGTATAACAACATTTTGTATAGGTCAAGCGGTTTCAATCCACTTCCCACCTCTCAGATGGGGAGAACGGGTAAGGGTGAGGACGGCGAGCCCGCTGATCGGTTCACCCCCACGTGCGTGGGGAACATTAAAATATACCTGATCCCGTTTGGAAGACCCAGATTGTGCCCCCGGGGGCACAATCTCAGGGGCAGCCCTGCCGGCAGCCCGGCTCCCTCAATGGCCCAGGCGCCGCGCAACCCGTTCCCAGACGACCTTGAATTTTGCGCTCAGGCGCAAAATGTCTTGTAAATCGTTGTGCGACAAGCCTTGGGTTTTGCGGACGTCCGCAAAATTGGGAAAAGGGCCGGAGCGCCGGGGAGCGGGTCCTTTTCCACGCAAATCGTTCCACACCCGTGACCTGCGATGATTCCCCGCTTGCGCTATGATAACAATTTTGTTATGTTCTGTACATGTCAGATTGGGAGATCGTCTTCTACGTGGCCCCCTCAGAAGACACCCCACGCGAGATTCACATCGCACAACAGCGCATGCAGGATTACCTGGATCGCACAGGAGGTTGAACATGTCCCCAGAGAAACCCTGGGCCAGTGTCCGCAAGAAACTGCGCGAGAATCCCAAGTTCCGCGACGCCTACAACGAACAGAGTCCTGAGTTCGAGCGCGTCCGCAGCATCATCGAGGCCCGTTTACGGAATAACCTGAGCCAGGCCGACCTGGCCAGAAAGATCAAAACCCACCAGCCCAGCATCGCTCGCCTGGAAAACCCGGAGTATAAGGGCGGCTCCCTGGCCATGCTTCGCAAGGTCGCTGAGGCGACCGGCTCGCGGCTGGTGATCCGCCTGGAGCCGAAAGAGAAGAACGGTCGCTGACAAACGCATAAAAGGAGTTCCTGCCATGAACGAGACAAAGAGGCTTGAGGATACCCTTCCGATCCATTCGGACCCTGAAATCATGAGTGGCATTCCCGTCTTTCGCGGAACCCGTGTCCCCATTCAAACGCTCTTCGACTACCTGATGGATGGGTGTAGCGTAACCGAGTTTCTTGAAAACTTTCCGACGGTCAACCATGATCAGGTTACGAAAATCCTTGAGTTTGCGTCCTCACGTACGTTAGAGGGAGCCGCATCCCGGTGAAGATCCTCATCGACGAGAGCCTTCCGCGCTATCTCCGGAGAGTTCTGGCCGGCCATGATGTCCAGACCGTCCAGGAGATGGGCTGGGGAGGCATTTAGAGTTTGGCGTAATAGGCGTCGAGTTCAGCTCTATCCCTGTTTATTCCCCCGATACACCTCCGCCGCGCGCTTCATGTCCTCCGCGATCTGCTCTCTCAAATCCGCCGGATCGATCACCTCGCAGTCCGGACCCCAGCCCCTGATCCACGGAACCATCTCCAGCGTGTGGCTCACCCGCAGCGTCATCACACAGCCCCCGTCCGGTTCGTCCGTCACGCCTGTCATCCCCGGCCAGTCCGACTCCCGGATACGGTAGGTCACCCGCTCCGAGAAGCGCAGCTTCACTGTCTTGACCTCCTCGCCCCCCATCACCCCCCAGGCGTTCGCCAGGTAGGCGTAGGGGTCGAAGTCCTCTCGGACCTCGTAATGCGTCCCCAGCAGCCGGATCGCCGCGATCCGCTCGACCATGAACTGTCGGATTTTTCCCCGCAGATGGTCGTGCCCGATGGCGTAGCAGGCATAGCCGTAGGGCGATGGCTCGATGAAATAGGGGTCGAAAGTCCGTTCCGTGGCCTCCCCGGTCCTGGGGTTCTCGTAGCGCAGCCACACCTGCCTCCGCTCCGTCCAGGCCGTTGTCAACGTCTCCAGCGTCCGCAGATAGGCCGGGAACCTCCGCCGGCGATCCGCCACGTTCGCCGTCTGGACGATGTGTTCCCCCACCGGCGAAGGCATTGCGCTGGCGAGTTTTTTACGACCTGGCGATCCATCCGCCACAAGATAGCCCCCGGAATATGAGAAGGCCAGAAAAAATCCCGCCATCGCTTTGGCCTTGCGTCACAGCGAGAGACGGGTTATTTTTCCCTCACCCCCTGCCCCCCTCTCGGACGCGGAGAGGGGGAACAGTCTTATCAAGACAACGAGAAGGCGCGGCGTCGGATGGGCGCGGGAATGAATTCCCGCGCTACCCAAAAGAAGCCCGGCTGCGCCGGGCTAAAAACAGATCGGTTCCAGAGACTCTTCTTTAACCCGACCCCAAGGCAGCGCGGCGTCTGAGCGAGTGCCCTTCTTTGGCCCCACCTTTCTTGGGCAAGCAAGAAAGGTGGGAGAGGCCGCTCAGAAAATCTCTGGGCTAATCTTTTGAAGCAGCAAGAGGTGAAGACCGATGGCCCTCGAAACCTGGGTGATGGTCGGCGGATGGGACTTCCTCGACCGCTACGGCGTGGACCGCTTCCTGGACACCCTGCAGGAGGCCGGCGTCAACCACGTGGCGTTCGGCGGCACGCCCCCGGTGGAGCCGGACCCGAAAGTTTATAAAGCCCACGGGATTGCCCCCCTGCCCCCACCGCCCGACATCCTGGCCCGGGCAGACGGCGTCTCCGCCACGCTGAGGGCGGCCAGAGATCGCGGGATGAAGGTCTACCTCTACGGCACGAACCCCCACATGAGCCGCACGGACGGCTACCATCACCTGTCCCGCAAGACCTTCCTCGACGAGGACCTGTCCCTCAAAGAGGTGGAGAGCTACTGGGGCGTCTGCGTGAACTGTCCCCGGCTCCTGCCCACCTACCGGGCGCGCCTCAGAGACATCTCCCGGCGCTTCCCGTGCGACGGCTTCCTGAACGACGGCCCAGAGTTCGGGTACGAGATCGCCCCCGGCTTCATGGGCGGCAACTGGAACCTCTTCGCCTGCTTCGGCCCCTGCTGTGCGCAGAAGGCCCGGGAGATGGGGGTTGACCTCCGCGCATTCCAGGACGCGGCAGGACGCCTGCGAGGCTGGCTGCGCAACCTGAGCCCCGCAGCCCTGAAGGCATTCCTGGAGACACCGCCGGGCCTCCCGGATACCTTCGACCTCTTCCAGACCGACCCCGCGCTCCAGGACTGGCTGCGCTTCAAGACAGCGTCCATCGAATCCTACGTGAAGGCCCTGTGTGAGGAGGTCCACGCCCTGAACGGCCGGCCCCGGATCGGCATCGGCGCCCGCACCGCCGCCTTTGCCCCGCTGACCGGATACGACCTCAGCCGGATCGCCCGCCACGCGGACTTCGTCCTGCCCAAACTCTATCTCTGGATGGGGGGCTACGACGGCCTCTATGGCACGGTCTACCGCTGGGTCAGGACCCTGAAATCCTGGAACCCGCAGACGCCCGAAGACCTGCTCTTCCAGTTCGTGTACCGGCTCTTCGGGTTCACCCTGCCGGCGGTCAACAGCCTTCAGGACATCTCCCGGCACATCGATGCGGAGCACCTGGACAGCGGGAAGCTGACCCACCTCGGCGCCCCCTTCCCGGACGAATTCTACGCCGAAGTCGTCGCCTCCGAGACCCGGAAGCTCCTCCGGAACGTGGGCGACCCGGACCGCGTCCGACCCTGGGTCTGCACCAGCCACGGCGGCAGAGTCCTCACCCCCCAGGAACTGCACCTCCTCCTCACCGGGGCGGAGCAGGGGGGATTGACCACCTACCTCTATTACTGCAAACTGGAAGACGGAGAGTGGGAGGTGGCCCGGCGGCACGCCGGAAGGACGTGAAGGATCGGACAGAATGCAGCACACCATGGATCGCAAGAGAGGCATGATGAGAAGCAAGACCGAATACATCGAACGGGTCACCGCCGGGGAGGGGTTCATGCCCTGGGAAGCGTCGGAGCACACCTCTGAAGCCGAGACCCGATTCCGCGAAGACATGGAGCGCCGCAAGGACGCCCTGCTCGCGGCCCGAATGCCCGTGACCCACCCCGTCCTGCTGACCGAACAGGCGCTCGACCGCGCCCGGCGCAACGCCTCCCAAGCCGCCTGGGCCGAAGCCTGGCTCCAGGGGCACCGGGACATCGCAGACCACGTCGTTGGCCAGCCCCCCGACTACGTCGAGCGCATGATCCCGGACCTCACCCCCACCAACCCCTACGGCCTCACCTGCCCGGCCTGCGTGGACCGCGAGTCCCAGGAGGGCATGGGGTACCCGCAGGGGGTCGAGTGGGATTATCGCAGCCCCGACCTCGTCCGCTGCAGGGCCTGCGGCCAGACCTACCCCGACCCGGCCTACCCTGAGACCGGCAGGCTCGTCTGCCCGCGCCGGGACCAGACCTTCACCTACGTCCTCAACGAAGCGGAGCGCCGGAACCCCGAAGACCGCAGCGGCAGACAGGCGTGGAAATGGGTCGGCAAACCCCACCACACCAGCTTCACCGGCTTCATCCGGGGGAAGAAGGTCGCCTTCATGATCTCCTCCCTGAAGAGCCTGGCCCTCGCCCATCGCCTCACGGAGGACCTCCGGTACGCCCGGAGCGCCGCGCAGATCCTGGAGCGCCTGACCGTCTGCTATCGCCACTGGCTCTACCACGACTTCTACGACACGGTTGCGGACTGCGACCCCCTCTACGCGGCCTGGCATCACCTCAGCCTGAAGCTCGAATGGAAACGTCACGCCTGCGGCATGGCCTACGGCGGGATCACCTACGAGACCGGCCCTGTGGACGACACCCTGGAACAGGCCAGGATGCTGGCCACCTACTTCGGCTCTGGCCGCGTCCACCCCAGCACGGACGCCATCGACGCCAGCCTGGGGAGCATCTGCCTGGCCTATGACCTGATCTACGAGTCCCTGACGCCGGAGGCGCGCGCCCGGATCGAGAAGGGTCTGATCCTCGAGTACCTCCTGACCGCCGAGCCGTTCGTGGGGGGGACGGGAGGGCCCCCGTCCCTGGACAACAAGTCCCCCTTTGTCTACCAGTCCCAGGCCCTCGTGGCGAAGTGCCTGGGCCTTCCCGGGTACGCCGACGCCGCCCTGCGCGGCTACGAGGCCCTCCAGGACCGCTCTTTCCTGTCCGACGGGTTCAGCAAGGAGAGCCCGGCCTATACCACCATGTTCGTCCACAGTACGATCTGGATACCGGAGACCCTGCACGGCTTCTCCTGGCCGGAGGGCTTCCCCGGTCGGTCCGGCCAGGTCGATGTCTTCGGACGCGATCCTCAACTCCGCCGCATCCTCCGCACGACCCTGGAGCAACTCCGCCCCGACGGCCGGCACTTACCCCTGTCGGACACGATGGAGAGCGGGGCGCCCAGCCCGCACATCTTCGAGATCGGTCTGAACCGCTACCCAGACCTCTTCGCCGGGACCCTCCCCCGCCTCTACCGGGGACGGAAACCCACGGACTACGCCGCCCTCCACCTCGACGCCCGCGAGCTGGCGCGGGACGATGGCCTGGACCTCCCGGAGACCCTTTTCCCCGCCTGGATGACCGCCGTCCTCCGGCACGGCCAGGGCCCTGACGCCTCGGTCCTGGCCCTCCCCTTCAACCCGCCGGGCGGCCACCGGCAGCCGGACAACCTCTCCCTCTACTACGCGGACCGGGGCCAGACCCTCCTGGGCGACCTCGGCTACGTGGGCGACTCCCCCATGAACAGGTGGATCAGGGCCACCTCCAACAGCCACAACCTGGTGATCGTGGACGGCCAGGACCAGCTCTTCCGGTCCGGCCCCGAGGCGCGAGAGCCGGGCCTCCGCCGGATGGCCACCTCGCCCCGCATCTCCGTCGTGGAGGCCGCCTCCCGCGCCTACCTCCAGTGCCGGGACTACCGCCGACTCGTGGCCCTGGTCAAGGGCCCCGGCGCACAGACCTTTGTCGTGGACCTCTTCCGGGTCAAGGGAGGCTCTGCGCACACCTATCGCCTCTTCAGCGAGATCGCCTCCAGCGACGCGCCGGACGGGGCCCTCGAAATTCCCGACCTGGGCCTCCTGGACGACCGCCCCCTACCGGACTTCGGGTCCAGCGTCGATCCTGATCACATCTTCGGCCTCCGGGATATCCGCCGGTCCGAAAACCCGCCCCCCTCCTGGCAGGCCATCTGGCGACAGGCCGGACGCCGCTACCGCCTGCACGCCCTCTCCCCCGCCCACGCCGTGGAGATCTCAAACGGGCCGGGACAGGAGACCCCCTTCCAGATCGGCCGGCGCGTGCGTTACCTGGACGCCATCCGGACCGGCCAGGACCTGGACAGCGCCTTCGTGGCCGTACACGAACCGGACGGCCCGGACGGGGCCTTCCCGATCTCCGCCGCAGAGCGGCTCGACGTCCCACCGGAGGCCGGGCCGGATGCCGTGGCCCTGCGCATCACCTCGACCTGGGGGACCTATCTCTTCCTCAGCGAATTCGAGCGGGAGGCGGAGATCGCGGGCGTGCGCTTCGAGGGGACCTTCGGGGTCTTCTGCCGGACCCCGGAGGGAGGACAATGGATGGTGACTGTTGGGGCGAGGGCATTGAAGACGGTTAACGGGTTTGGGTTTGAGGGGGCGCCCGCGTCCTGGTCAGGAGGTGTCGTCTCCCACACGGAACACGAACTGGTGACCGACTGTGATCGCCCCTCCGGCTGGCCGGAGACGCCCGAAGGGGTCCGGGCCTATGTCCTGGTCGGCCCCGAAAAGACCGCCACCGGCTACCCGGTCCAGTCCACGGACCGGAGGCGCATCCGCGTGGACGACTTCCCCTTGCAGCCGGCGGAGCGGTTTACGCTCCCTGCTGTCCAGTGGCAGGAGACCCGATGACATCCCGCAAACGCATCATCCCACCCGCCTCGGCGGAGGCATTCACGGTCCAGAAAGGTCAGATCCTGCGCATCGTGGACCTCGTCGGCGGCCAGCCCGGCGACCTGGTGGCCTTCCACCTCCACGACCTCGAAGAGGCCTTCAGCCAGGCCCGCACCCGCGTGGAGAACCGCGCCTTCCGGGTGACCCTCGACCACACCCTCTGGACGGACGCCGCCTGGCCCCGCGTCATGTTCACCGTCGCCGCGGACACCGGCGGCGGACACGACCTCCTCTACACCCCCTGCTGCCGCTACGCCCTGGAACGCCGCTTCGGGGTCTCCCGCGACGGCTGCCTGGAGAACCTGGCCCGCGCCCTGGCGCCTCACCGGGCCCGCAGGGTCCCCGACCCCCTGAACCTCTTCTTCAACGTCCACACCGACCCGGCAGGCCCCATGCACATCGGAGCGCCCCTGTCCGGCCCCGGCGACCGGATCGACCTCCGCGCGGAGATGGACTGCCTGGTGGCCGTAGCCACCTGCGCCGCCCCGAAGGCTACTCCCAGTACGGGCTATGAGATCGAGATCCTGGAAGATTTTTAGCGAGGGGCTGCTTCTCGCCTTTTGACTTGCGTCCCCTGTTTTTTTTAACGATCTTTGGCCCTGCGTACAGAACCTTCTTCGCCCCGGAGACCTCCCCCGTGACCGAACCCCAGAAGGCCCGCCTGGCCATGCGCGCCGGCGAATGGAGAGGCCCCACCCTCTTCCAGGTCCCCGGCTACGTCCAGACCAACCTGGTCGTCCTCCCCAAGGCCGACGCCTACGACTTCCTCGTCTACTGCCAGAGGAACCCCAGGCCCTGTCCCCTGATCGACCTCACGGACCCCGGCGACCCGGAGCCCCGCCTCTCGGCCCCCGGCGCGGACCTGGCGCACCCCCTCTACGGGGCGCCGGTGAAGGAGATCCCCCACGGGATCACCCCTGTCTTCTGGGCCTGCGGGGTCACCCCCCAGCGCGCCGCCCTGACCTCCAGACCCAAGTTGATGATCACCCACGCGCCGGGGCACGCCTTCATCACGGACATCAAGGCGGATCAGTTCTGTATCCCGTGAGACCCTTCCCCTGAAGGGAAGGGGGAGGATAGGTCAGATCTTTTCGGTCCTGTAGAAGTCCTGAAGATCCGCCTCCAAGGCAGCGCGGCGTCGGAATCCCCCTTTACAATGGCCCCTCAGAGGCAACGCCCCTGTCGCGGCCATCCACGCTCCGATCTGGCTGGGGGAGCATTTACGCCGCGCTAAAGCCCCTCGCGGCGTCTGAGCGAGTGTCTTTCTTTGGCCCCACCTTTCTTGGACAAGCAAGAAAGGTGGGAAGGGCCGCTAAGAAAATCTCTGAGTGAGTACCCTATCTCTGGCTCTTAAATGAGAATCTCTTTATAGGAGACCCCCTCATGCCCGACACCAAAGTCCGCATCGCCATGATCGGCGCAGGCAGCATGGCCAACGCCGTCCACTACCCCTCCCTGGCCTCCTTCGACGACGTGGAGATTGCCGCCATCTGCGACCTGGACGAGAAGCGCCTGAACGACACAGCGGACAAGTACAGCGTCTCGAAGCGCTACACGAACTACCGCCAGATGGTCCAGGAGGCCGCCCCGGACGCCGTCTATGTCATCGGCCAGCCCCATTATATGTTCGATATCTGGATCTGGTGCCTGAAAGAGGGCCTCAACCTCTACATCGAGAAACCCATGGGCCTGACCATCCACCAGGCCCAGATGCTGGCCTACCTGGCCGAGAAGCACAACTGCATCACCCAGGTCAGCTTCCAGCGCCGCACCTGCCCCATGGTCGTGAAGCTCCGGGACGAATGCCTGAAGCGCGGCCCCATCTCCCACGCCGTCTGCCGGTTCTACAAGTATCAGAACAACCCGGAGCTCCGGACCTACGACCACATGTTGGGCGACGGCGTCCACGCCATCGACACCCTCCGGTGGATGTGCGGGGGCGAGGTGGTCGGCATCCGGAGCCTCACGAAGCGCGTCCAGGTCCCGGACATCAACATCATCACCGCCCTGCTGGAGTTCGACACCGGCGCCATCGGCGTCCTGCTGAACTCCTGGATGAGCGGCCGGCGCATCTTCGACGTGGAGATGCACGCCCCCGGCATCTGCGTGGAAGCCGAGCACGAGGGCAAGGGCATCCTCTACGCCGACAACGACAAGAAGGGCATCGAGTACGCACGCAGGAGGTCTCCGGGAGCGATCAGACCTTCGTCTACGGCGGGTTCCAGGCCAAGAACCGGGACTTCATCGACGCCGTGAAGGCGGGCCGGCAGCCCGGCTCCCACTTCGCCGACGCCATCAAGACCATGGAGGTGGCCGAGAAGATCCTGGCCCAGATGCTGCTGGAGGGGAGGTAGATCAGGGATCAGGACCAGGGGTCTGTGAAAAGCAGAGGCCGTTCATCTCCGTTCTTCCCGGCCCCTGACCCCCGACCCCGCATTTCCATTCAGAAAGGAGATCGTTGTCATGAAATTCATCATGTTCACCAAGCACCTCGAAGGTCTGGACGTGCCCGGCATCATCAAATCCCTGAAGTCCGTCGGCGTGGAGGGCGCGGACCTCTGCGTGCGGCCCGGCTACCCCGTGAACCCGGAGAACGTCGAAAAGGCCCTCCCGGAGACCGCCAGGCTGTTCGCCGCCGAGGGCCTGAGCATCCCCCTCGTCACCACCCCCGGCGACTTCGTCACCCCGGACGTCAGCTACGCCGAGCGCCTCTACGCGGCCTGCGGAAAGGCCGGCGTGGGGCATATCAAGCTCGGGTACTGGCACTGGAAGGCGGACCTGGACTACTGGGGGGAGGTTCAGAAGATCCGGGGATACCTCGAAGGCTTTCAGACCCTCTCCCGGAAGCACGGCGTGAAGACCTGCATCCACAACCACTCCGGCCTCTCCATGGGCCTCAACTCCTGCGCGGCCATGAACCTGGTGAAGGGGTTCGACCCGAAGCACATCGGGATCTTCGCCGACCCCGGCCACCTGTCGGTCTGCGGGGAGCCCGTGGAGATGGCCCTCCACATCGTGAAGGACTACCTCTCCCTCATCGCCCTCAAGGACCTGTCGCGCCAGCGGGTCGTGCGCGACGGCAAGGCCTCCTGGCAGTCCCAGGTCGTCCGCGTGGGACACGGCTTCGTGGAGGTCCCGACCCTGCTCAGGACCCTCCAGAAGCTGAATTTTGACGGCCCGGTCAGCTTCCACAGCGAGTACAGCGGCGAACCCGTGGAGACCGTGATCGACCTGGCCCGGATCGACGTGCGATTCGTCAGGAGCCTGATGGAAAAGATGTGACCCAACCCCCCAACCCCCTTCCTCATAAAGTGCCACGTTCCACGTGTCACGTGCCACGTCAAAAGCGCAGAGGTTTTACTTGGCACTTGGCACTTGGCACTCCTAAGAGGGAGGGGGGGGTGGAGGGGTTTGTTATTCATCCTTTAACCCGGAGTCTCCATGCCAACTGCCTCCAAGAAGAAGTCCGCTTCCCGGATCAAAGTGGCCATGATCGGCGCTGGCGGTCGCGCCACCAGCTCCCACTACCCGGCGCTCAGGGACCTCCCCGGCGTTGAGATCGTGGCCGTGGCCGAACTGGACGAGAAGCGCCTGAACGCCGCCGCGGACAAGTTCGGGATCAAGGGCCGGTACAAAAACCATGTCGAGATGATCGAGAAGGAGAAGCCCGACGCGGTCTACGCGATCATGCCCCCCTACCACATCTTCGACACCGCCATCTCCATCATCGAGCGCGGCTGCCACCTGTTCATCGAGAAACCCCCGACGGTCACGACCGAGCAGACCCGCCAACTGGCCATCGCCGCCCGCAAGCACAAGGTCCTCACCGGCGTCACCTTCCAGCGCCGCTTCGCCCCCGTCATCCGGGAAGGCAAGACCATCTGCGAGAAGCGCGGCCCCGTCCACTCCGCCGTGGCCACATTCTACAAGAACGCCGTCGGCCAGGGCCCCTACTACAAGGGCGCGATGGACATCCTCACCTGCGACGCCATCCACGCCGTGGACACCCTGCGTTACCTGTGCGGCGGCGAGGTGGAGAGCGTGGCCAGCGACGTCCGCCGGCTGGGGGCAGAGCACTGCACCGTCCACCTGGCCCTCGTCAAATTCTCCTCCGGCGCGACCGGCGTCCTGCTCACGAACTGGATGACCGGACGCCGGATCTTCAGCGTGGAGATCCATTCCCCGGGCATCTCCTGCTTCGGTGACCCCGAGGAGGGTGGGCACATCTACGCGGACAACAAGGTCGAACCCGTCCAGGCCCTCGACCCCTTCGCCATGACCGGCAGCAAGGAGGCCTACCGCGCCTTCGGCCCCTACGACATCAACCAGCACTTCATGGAGTGCATCCGGAAGAAGAAACAGCCGGAGACGAACTTCGAGGACGCGGTCAAGACCATGGAACTCTGCGACCTCATCTACCTGGCGCAGATCTGAACAGACGTTAAGGGGTATGAAACACAGAAGGCCCGCGACAATGTCGCGGGCCTTCTGCTTGAGCGCGTTCATTTTGCGATTTCTAAAATCATCTCCCTCGCCCGGCGTAGCGCGTGAGCCCGGTGGCTGATCCGGTTCTTGACCTCCTCCCCCAGCTCCGCGAACGTCCGGTCGTACCCGTCCGGGATGAACAGCGGGTCGTAGCCGAACCCCCCTGTCCCGCGCGGGGCCTCCGCGATCCGCCCCGCGCACGCCCCCTCCGCCGTGCGGGCCGTCCCGTCAGGCAGGGCCAGGGCGATGACGCACCGGAACCGCGCGGACCGCTGCGCCTCCTGGACCCCCTTCAGCAGCCGCAGGAGCTTCGCGTTGTTCTCCGCAGAGGTCGCCCGCTCGCCGGCGAAACGCGCCGACCGCACGCCCGGCGCGCCCTGGAGCGCGTCCACCTCCAGCCCGGAGTCGTCCGCCATCGCCGGGACGCCGAGGGCCCGCGCCGCGAAGGCGGCCTTCTGGACCGCGTTCGCCTCAAACGTCTCCCCCTCCTCCGGGACCTCCGGAACCTCCGGAAAGTCCGCCAGCGACCGCAGCCGGAACCCGGGGCCCAGGACCTGCCCGATCTCCCGGACCTTGTGGGCGTTCCGCGTGGCAAGGACAAGCGTCATAATGCTATTGCCTGTTGCCTATTGCCTTGATCGCCTCTTCCTGCGTGCTCAGCATCTCCCGGACACTCGTCTCCGCCAGCGCCAGCATAGCATCCATCTGCCCCCGGTCGAAGGCCCCGCGCTCCGCCGTCCCCTGCACCTCCACGAACTTCCCGGAGCCGGTCATGACCACGTTCATGTCCACCTCCGCCGCCGAATCCTCCTCATAGCAGAGGTCCACCATCGGCGTCCCCCGCACGATCCCCACGCTCACCGCAGCGACCGCGTCCAGGACCGGGTCCTCCTTCAGCACCCCCTCCTTCCGCAGCTTGCCCACCGCCTCCTTCAGCGCCACATAGGCCCCGGACACCGAGGCCGTGCGCGTCCCCCCATCCGCCTGAATCACGTCGCAGTCGATCGTGATCGTCCGTTCCCCCACCTTCTTCAGGTCCAGGACGGCCCGCAACGACCGGCCGATGATCCGCTGGATCTCCTGCGTCCGGCCCTTGGGCCGGCCCGTCGTGGACTCACGGGACATGCGAGTCTTCGTGGACCGGGGGAGCATGCCGTACTCCGCCGTCAGCCACCCCGACCCGGCCCCGATCAGAAACGGCGGCACCCTGTTCTCAATGGAAACCGTACAGATCACCTTCGTCAGCCCGGTCTCGATCAGCACCGAGCCATCGGCGTACAGCAGGTATCCCGGCGCGATCTTCACCTGCCGGATCTGATCCGCTGCCCGTCCGTCAGAACGTAGAGCCACGAAACCTCCAGAGAAAAAGACAACTGCGGTTTCAGGTGTCAGGTTTCGGGTTTCGGAGAAAACCAAAGGCTCATGATCTTTGCTTTTCCCGACACCTGATACCTGATACCCGACACCTGTTTTTGCTTCTCCTGCCCCTTCAAACAGGGCAACCCCAGGGGATTGCCATACAGCAATCTCTAAAACAGGTTTTGATACAGGCTGTCAGCCCTGAACTCCGTTTCGTGACCGCCCCGCCTGGTGGTTGGAATGTTCTCGATAATCCGAGGCCTCTACCTGAATGATTTCGCACATCTCCAGGAGCCGGGAGTAGATGCGCCCCCCGTGGAGTTCCCGGATCTCTTCGAAGGGTTTGTTCGTCGTGACCATCGTCAGTCGTTCATGCTCATACCGGGCGTCCACCAGGTTGTAGAGCATCTCCTGTTCCCACTCCGTGTTGCGCTGGACCCCGAAGTCGTCGATCACCAGGCACGGGATGGTGCTCAGGGTCTCCAGGATGTTCCACGACTGCCCGTAACGGTCGCTCCCCTCGTTGTAAGTGTTCCGGAGCTTCTCGAAGTACTGGAGAGACAGGTCGAGGAACTTCCCCGGCATGGTGAACTGAAACATCAGTTCGTTCAAAAGGATGCAACTCAACATCGTCTTGCCGTTGCCGGGGGAGCCCCACAGCAGCACACCCCTTGGGGCCTTCCCCAACTGGCAGGTCTCCACGCGCCTCCGGACAACGGACTTCAAATCCATCGCCCCTCTGATCTTGACGCCTTTAGGGTCTGCCTCCTTGAAATCGTCCAGAAATTTCCACTGGTATCGCTTCGGCACGTCCGAATGGGCGAACAGCCGCTGCACCTGGCGGAGCTTCTGGCGGTAGGGACGGCACGGACACCAGTGCGCCTCCATCTGCGCGTCGAAATACTGGTAGGGTGTCCTGCCCCCGCACCGGCAGAATGCCTCCACGCAGATGCAGATCTTCGTCTCTCCGAACTGCCCGGCCTTGACCTTTCCGTCGTAAAAGTACCCCAGCCCATCGCACTTCCGGCACGCCGCCACCCGCTCCGCGATCTTTTCCATGAGCACTCTGTAAAAAACGGGATGAGGAACGAGGAATGGGGAACGAGGAATGCCTTCCCTCAATCCTCAATCCTCAATCCTCACCCCTGTTCTACTTGTTCGCCACCGCCTGTTCCGCCTTCGCTTTGAAGGCCCGGACCCCCTCAAAAATCGCCCCGGAGAGCTGCTTCTGAAACGACTCTGTGCGCAGCATACGCTCCTCCCTGGGGCTGGAGATGAAGGCCATCTCCACCAGCACGCTCGGCATGCGCGCCTGCGTGCCCTTCATGACGTAGAACCCGGCCTGCTTCACCCCGCGATCCTTCAGCACCCCTCCCGTCCGCGCCACCGCGCCCCGGATCTCCGCGGCCAGATCCTGACTCTCCTTGAGATACTGGTCGGAGGACATCCCCTCAAAGATATCCCGCAGGATGGAGTTCCCGTTGGTCCCCCCCGCCCCGTTCTCCTCAAACGCCAGGGCCCCGTTCTCCCGGCGGGCCACCTCGCGGGCCTCTTCCGTGCGGGCCTCGGACAGGAAATAGACCTCCGCCCCCCCCGTCTCGCGCTGCTGCCGGGTCACCGCGTTGCAGTGCAGACTGATGAACATTCGTCCATCATTTTCCAGTGCGACCCTCGCCCGTCTCCCCAGAGAGACGAACGCGTCGGAAGAGCGCGTCAGAATCACCCGGATGTGGAGACGCTGTTCGATCAGCGCCTGGAGGTGGAGAGCCACCTTCAGGGCGACCTCCTTCTCCTCCAGCCCGGTCGGGCCGACCGCCCCCTGGTCCTTTCCCCCGTGCCCTGGGTCGATGATCACGGTGTGGATCTTCCACGCCTCTCTCCCCTCCACCGCCCTTCCCTCCCCTGAGTCGTGGGTCACGGGTCCAGGGTCCAGGGTCGTAGGTTTCGGTTTTTGACTCTGGACTCCGGACTCCGGACTTATTTTTGAGTCCTGAGTCGTGGGTTTTGACTCTGGACTCTGGACTCGCGACGATTGACTGATTTTTATGCGACTCGGCGCAAACGGCTCTACGAGGGGGAGAAACCACTTTACCGGGACGTGGACCGCGCCGTGGACCCACCGGGGGGGGGCAGGCAGCCGGACCGACGACCGCCCTACCGTCACGAGAGAGACGTCTGGCGTGACCACGATCTGGCCGTCCTCCACGCGCAACCTCACTTTTTGAGACCCTGCAAGCCACTCGACCGTCCCTCCTGTGGCCCGCGCCACCCCCGTCAGCGCCACGTAGGGCTGCCCCTCGACCTGGACCGTCTGGAGGACCTCCTCTCCCCAGGCCACCCCGGTGACGAGTGAACACACGCCCCAGACAGCGGCTGTCATCAAAATTTTGAACTTTACATTTTGCATTTTGCATTTCCTGCCTTCTCTGTACCTTTCTTGGCGCTCTTCCACCCCCCGGACGATTCACAGGATCGTCTCCCCTCCCTGACTTGGCGGTTCGCTCTGCCTTCTGCCTTCTGCTTTCTGCCTTCTCATCTCCCCTGCCGGCTCGCCTTCATGGCCGAGGCCACCTCCCGCTCGGCCTCCCGGCGGGCGATGGTCTCCCGCTTGTCGTGCATCTTCTTCCCGCGCGCCAGTCCCAGTTCCACCTTAGCCTTGCCGCGCCGGAAATACATCCTGAGCGGCACCAGCGTCAGCCCCCGCTCCTCCACCCGGCCGATCAGGCGGTTGATCTCCCGCCGGTGCAAAAGCAACTTCCGACGCCGGGTCGGGTCGTGGTTGAAACGGTTCCCCTGGTCGTATTCGTCGATGTGGGCGCCAATCAGGAACACCTCCCCGTTCTCCACCCGGGCGTAGCTCTCCGGGAGGCTGGCCTTGCCCCCGCGCAGGGCCTTCACCTCCGTCCCGTTCAGCACCAGCCCCGCCTCGAACGTCTCCAGGATATGGTATTCGTACCGGGCGCGTCGATTCTGTGCGATGATCTTGACCGCCTCATCCATAGGTCACAAGGTCCTGGTGATGACAGCAAACAGGGGTGAGGAAGGAGGGCATTCCGCGCCCCTCAATCCTCCATTCTCAATATCTGTTTTTCGGGATTGAATATAGAGCATTACCCCTGCAAAGTCAATTTGCTCTTGCGATAAACAAGGGTCTATGGTATATTTAGACCTCGTCTTAGCACTCTCTATGCAAGAGTGCTAAGAATTGTTGTATCAGAAATACTGATAATAGTTTATCCTCATACAACCAACTTCAATCCACCCGCTTCTCACCCTATGGAGGACCAACAGAGATGGCGAAACTTCTGGAGTTTGACGTGGACGCGCGCGATGCCCTGAAACGGGGTGTCGATCAACTGGCCGAGGCCGTGAAGGCTACGCTCGGCCCGAAGGGACGTAACATCGCGATAGACAAAAAGTTCGGCTCCCCCACCATCACCAAGGACGGCGTGACCGTGGCCAAGGAGATCGAACTGGAGGACCCCTTCGAGAACATCGGGGCGCAGATGGTGAAAGAGGTCGCCTCTAAGACCTCCGACATCGCCGGCGACGGCACGACCACGGCCACGGTCCTGGCCCAGGCCATCTTCCGGGAGGGCCTCAGGAGCGTGGCCGCAGGCGCAAACCCGATGGACATCAAACGGGGCATCGAGAGGGCCGTGGAGACAGTGGTGAATGCCCTTCACTCCTTCAGCAAGGCGACGGTCAATCGGAGCGAGATCGCCCAGGTGGCCACCATCTCGTCCAACGGGGACAGGACCATCGGCGAACTCATTGCGGACGCCATGGAGAAGGTCGGCAAAGACGGCGTCATCACCGTGGAGGAGGCCAAGAGCACCGACACGACCCTCGATATCGTGGAGGGGATGCAGTTCGACCGGGGCTACATCTCTCCCCACTTCGTCACCGACGCCGACGCCATGGAGGTGGTCCTGGAGGATGTTCACATCCTGATTCACGACAAGAAGATCAGCAACATGCGGGACATCATCGAACTCCTCCAGCGCGTGGCCCAGTCCGGCAAACCCCTCCTCATCATCGCCGAGGACCTGGATGGCGAGGCCCTGGCCACCCTAGTCGTCAACAAGATCCGGGGAACCATCAAGACCGCTGCCGTGAAGGCCCCCGGCTTCGGCGACCGACGCAAGGAGATGCTGGAGGACATCGCCATCCTCACCGGCGGGCGCGTCCTTTCGGAGGATGCCGGGTTCAAGCTGGCGAACGCCGTCATCTCCGACCTGGGCAAGGCCAAGCGGGTCACCATCGACAAGGACAACACCACCATCGTACAGGGGTCGGGCAAGAAGGCCGACATCCAGGGCCGCATCGGCCAGATCCGGCGGCAGATCGATGAGACCACCTCCGACTATGACGGCGAAAAGCTCCAGGAGCGCCTGGCCAAGCTGGCCGGCGGCGTGGCCGTGGTCAACGTGGGCGCGTCCACGGAGACGGAGATGAAGGAGAAGAAGGCGCGGGTGGAGGATGCCCTGCACGCCACGCGGGCGGCGGTGGAGGAGGGCGTCGTGTCGGGCGGCGGGGTGGCCTTCATCCGGGCCCAGGCGTCCCTCGACAAGCTCAAGCTTCCCGGCGACGAGCAGATCGGCGTCAACATCATCCGCCGGGCGCTGGAAGAGCCCCTTCGCCAGATCGCGGCCAATGCGGGCCACGAGGGGAGCCTCGTCGTGCAGAGGGTGAAAGAGGGGAAAGGGGCGTTCGGCTTCAATGCGAACACCGAGGTCTACGAGGACCTGGTCAAGGCAGGCGTGATCGATCCGACCAAGGTCACGCGCTATGCCCTGCAGAACGCCGCCTCCATCGCCTCTCTGATGCTGACCACGGAGGCCATCATCGTGGACAGGCCGGAGAAGGCCCCGCCGATGCCCCCGGGCGGCCCGCACGGTGGGCACGGAGATTTCTAACGGACACGGCGATTTCTATACGTAGGGGCGATCCTTGTAATCGCCCATCTACAGTCGTAGGGGCGTTCAATTGAACGCTCCTACGACTGTTTTATATCTGCCTCCTGGCGCTCCTAAAACTCCCCTTGACTTCATTTCCACGAAATGCCTATATTGAACCGATTTCAGCCCTGGGGAAAGATCCGATATGTCTGACATTCTGCGTCTGAAAAAGATGGTCTTCCACGGGCGTCACGGGCTCTTCCCCGAGGAACGGAAACTGGGGCAGAAATACGAGGTGGACGTGGAGATCCGGGCCGACCTCGGCCCCCGCGCCGTTGTCGATTACACGCAGGTCTACGATCACGTCGAGGCCATCGTCACCGGCGAGACCTACGAACTCGTCGAGGCCCTCACCGACCGCATCGCCACCTCCCTGGTCGAACATTTCCATCTCCCGGAGGTCCTGGTGCGCGTCCACAAGCCCGCGCCTCCGTTCCGGGGGCACTTCGACGGCATCGAGGTGGAGGTCCTCCGCCGGGGGGGACAGGGATGACCCTGGCCTGGATCGGACTCGGATCGAACCTCGGGGACCGGCAGCGCACGATGGAGCAGGCCCTGCGCCACCTGGAGGACCATTCCGGCATCCGGGTCCTGGCCGTCTCCGCCATCTATGAGACCGACCCTGTGGGCGTCCTGGACCAGCCCCCCTTCCTGAACGCCGCGGCCCGGCTCGCGACCTCCCTCAGGGCGAGGGCCCTGCTCGATGCCCTGCTCGAAACCGAACGGGAGATGGGCCGCAGACGGGAGCGCAGGTGGGGACCCCGCAACATCGACCTCGACCTGCTCCTCTACGGAGATGACGTCATTCGCGAAGAGGGCCTCATCGCCCCGCACCTGTTGCTGGCGGAGCGCCTCTTCGTCCTGGCCCCGCTGTGTGACCTGGACCCCGAGGCCATCCACCCGGTCCTGAACCGGACGATGCGCGACCTCTATGCGGACCTGTGCGCAGGCAACCCGCTCAAACCCGTCGAAAAACTGACATCCTTTTCATGAGCCAGGCCAAATACATCGCCATCGAGGGCGTCATCGGGGCGGGCAAGACCTCCCTCGCCCGCATGCTGGCCGAACGGCTGAACGCCGGCCTCCTGCTCGAAGAGGTGGAGGAGAACCCCTTTCTCCCCCTATTCTATGAAGACCCGGCCCGTTACGCCTTCCAGAACCAGGTCTTCTTCCTCCTGAGCCGGTTCCGTCAGCAGGAGGGACTCATTCAGGCCGACCTCTTCCGGTCCACCGTCGTCAGCGACTACCTGTTCGCCAAAGACGCCATCTTCGCCCACCTGACCCTCAACGACGCCGAGACCGCCCTCTACGACCGGCTCGCGAGCCTTCTCATGCCCCGGGCCGTCCGCCCGGACCTCGTGATCTACCTCCAGAACAACACCGACAGGCTGATGCAGCACATCCGGCTTCGGGGCCTGGCCTACGAACGGCACATCAGCCTGGACTACCTCCAGAAGCTCAACGAGGCCTACAATCACTTCTTTTCCCACTACACGGAGGCCCCGCTTCTGGTCGTGAACGCCTCCCAGATCGACTTCGTGAAACGAGAGACCGACCTGGATGACCTGATCCGGGCCATCGAGACCCCGCCGGCCGGGACGCGATACTACCACCCGGTCAGCGCCGGTTAGGGGCGGGTTTCAAACCCGCCCCAGGCCCGACCCCTGTCCTGCTTTCGTGAATCCCGACAAGAGCCAAACGGATATGCCCGACCCTGAACGCATCACCGTCGTCCACCTTCAGCAGATGAAGACCCGGCGGGAGCTGATCGCCGCACTCACGGCCCACGACTTCCCGACCGCCTCCGCCGCAGACGAGATGGGCGTGGACCTGATCCTGGTCGGGGACTCCCTGGGCATGGTCTTCGCTGGCGACCCCTCCACGGTCTCCGTGACCCTCGACCAGATGCTCTACCACACCCGCATCGTGTCCCGGCACGTCCGGCGGGCCCTGGTCGTGGCCGACCTCCCGTTTCTCTCCTACCAGGTCAACCCGGACGAGGCCGTCCGGAACGCCGGCCGGCTCCTCCAGGAGGCCGGGGCGCACGCCGTGAAGCTGGAGGGAGGCGAGGAGTGGGCGGAGGTCGTGCGCCGGCTCGTGACCGCGGGCATTCCGGTCGTGGGCCACATCGGCGTCACGCCTCAGTCCGTCAACCGGACCGGAGGGTACAGGCTGCGCGGCGCCACGGACGCCGAGGCCGCCCGGCTGAAGCAGGACGCCAGGGCCCTGGAAGAGGCCGGGGCCTTTGCCCTTGTGCTCGAGAAGATCCCCTATGTCCTGGCCGAGGATATCACCCTGAACCTGCGCATCCCGACCATCGGCATCGGCGCCGGCCCCGGTTGCGACGGCCAGATCCTCGTCACTTACGACATGCTCAGCATGTTCGAGCGCTTCCGACCCAAGTTCGTCCGGCTCTATGCAGAACTCGGCAAGGAGATGCGGGAAGCCATCCAGCGCTACGTCGAAGACGTGAAATCGGAGCGGTTTCCGTCCCTCAAAGAAAGTTTCAAGTGAAGGATGTAAGATACTGTGTCGCTGAAAGATTCTTGATTTATAAATGCAAATCATTCATCCGATCTCGGGCATGCAGCGCACGGCCGACGCCCTCCGGGCCTCGGGGCGTCGCATCGGTTTCGTGCCCACGATGGGCTACCTCCACGAAGGCCACGCCAGCCTCATCCGGCACGCGCGGAAGCAGTCGAACGAGGTCATCGTCAGCATCTTCGTCAACCCTGCGCAGTTCGGGCCGGGAGAGGACTATCAGGCCTACCCGAGAGACCTCGACCGGGACCTGCGCCTCATCCGGGAGACGGGCGGGGACATCGTCTTCATCCCGTCCGCAGAGGAGATGTACCCGCCAGGCTTTGCGACCTCCGTCCACGTCGAGGGGCTCACCGAGGGCCTCTGCGGCGCGTCCCGGCCCGGCCATTTCCGGGGCGTGACGACCGTGGTGGCCAAACTCCTCACCGCCGTCAAACCCCACCTCGCAGTGTTTGGCCAGAAGGATGCCCAGCAGGCCCTCGTCATCCGTCGCATGGTCCGCGACCTGAACCTGGATGCGGAGGTCCTGATCGCCCCCACGGTCCGCGAGCCGGACGGCCTGGCCATGAGTTCCCGGAACATCTACCTGAGCCCGGAGGAACGGATCGAGGCCGGGGGACTCTATCAGGCGCTCCGTCTCGCTCGGAAAATGGTCCAGGCCGGCGAACGGGAGGCCCCTAAAATCATTCAGAAAATGCGCGATCTCCTCTCCGAAAGGCCCAGCGCCCGAATCGATTACATCTCCATCGTCGATACGCAGGGGCTGAAACCGATGGACCGGTTGACCGGAGAGGTCCTGGTGGCCGTGGCCGTCCGTTTCGGACGCGCCCGGCTGATTGACAACGTGATCCTCAACCTGTAGGGGATCACGCAGGCATGCCTACAACATATATTCCCCTATTCTCCCTTAATTCCCCTATTCTCCCTTGCCCCTGCGTCGCATATTTGTTATCTTTTAGATTAACAAAGACGTAGGGGCGTATGCACCAAGTCCCTGCTCAGACCCTTTCCACATCCCCGGATCTCCGGTCGAAACCATTCCGAAAGGAGTGCCCTTATGGCTCATACACTGCCTGCGTTGCCCTATCCCTTTGATGCTCTGGAGCCACACATCGACGCGCAGACGATGGAAATCCACCACGACAGGCACCATAACACCTATGTGACGAACCTGAACAAGGCCCTGGATAGCCACGCCGACCTCCAGGCCAAGTCCCTCGAAGCCCTGATCAGCGACCTCAACGCCGTGCCGGAGGTCATCCGCACGGCCGTCCGGAACAACGGCGGCGGTCACGCCAACCATAGCCTGTTCTGGACCCTCATGAAAAAGGGAGGCGGTGGAGAGCCTTCCGGTGACCTGGGCGCGGCCATCAACAAGGCGTTCGGCGGCTTTGCAGCATTCAAGGAGAAGTTCACCCAGGCCGGGATCACGCGGTTCGGGAGCGGGTGGGCCTGGCTCTCCCTGGACAAGTCGGGGGACCTGATCGTGGAGTCCACCCCGAACCAGGACAGCCCCCTGATGGAGGGCCGCAAGCCTGTCCTTGGGATGGACGTCTGGGAGCACGCCTATTACCTGAAGTATCAGAACAAGCGTCCTGACTACATCGCCGCCTGGTGGAACGTCATCAACTGGGACGCAGTGGCCGATGTCTACAAGAAGGCCCGGGGATAAATTCTGTAGGGGCACGGCTCGCCGTGCCCCTACCTTCCAGGAGGTATTCTAAATGAGCGTCACCGTGGGGAGCAAGGCCCCCGACTTCACCCTTAAGACAAAGACCGACAAGGGGATGGCGGACGTCACCCTCAGTTCCTTCCAGGAAAAACAGAACGTCATCCTCCTCTTCTTCCCGCTGGCCTACACCGGCGTCTGCACGCAGGAGATGTGCGCGGTGCGGGATGGGCTGAAGGAATATCAGAACCTCAACGCCCAGGTGCTCGGCCTCAGCGTGGACAGCCCCTTCGCGCAGGAGGCCTGGGCCAAGCAGGAGAAGCTGAACTTTCCCCTGTTGAGCGATTTCAACAAGGAGATCTGCGCAGCCTACGGGGCCCAGTACGCGGACCTGATGGGCTTCAAAGGCGTGGCCAAACGGTCTGCCTTCGTCATCGACAGGCAGGGGATCGTCCGCTATGCCTCGGTCTCCGACGACGCCAAGCAACTGCCGGATTTCAACGCCATCAAGGCGTGTCTGTCGTCTTTGAGTTGATCCCAAAAATTATCCGCAGATTGCGCAAAGGGGGCGCAGATAGAAAACCATCTGCCTTCATCTGCGTCATCTGCGGACGTATATCAGGAGGTATCATTTAACATGGTGACTGTCACCGAGACCGCTGCCCAGAAGATCAGGACGCTGCTCAATGAGCAGGGGAATCCCGAATATGGTCTCCGCATGCAGGTCGTCGGCGGAGGCTGTTCCGGCCTCTCTTACAAGCTGGCCTTCGACAGAGAGGCGACCGACCAGGATACGGTGATCGAGGAGAACGGCGTGAAGGTCTTCGTCGACATGAAAAGCGCCCTCTACCTCGCCGGCACGCAGTTGGACTACGTCGATGGGTTGATGGGCGCCGGATTCAAGGTCAACAACCCGAACGCCAAATCCTCCTGCGGGTGCGGCGAGTCCTTCAGCGCTTAAAAACAGGTCGCGAGTTAAAAGCAGTCCCGTGTCGCGGGTCCCCCATCCCCCAGACAGTGGGTTCTGACCCGTGACCCGTGACTCTGGACTGTTTTCGCGAGGATGCCGGGGTGGAAGAAAGGGATATCTACGACATCACCATCGTCGGAGGGGGGGCCGGTCGGTCTTTACGGGGCTTATTATTCGGGCATGCGCAACGCCCGCACGAAGATCATCGACAGCCTGTCGCAGCTCGGTGGCCAGCTGGCCGCCCTCTACCCGGAAAAATACATTTACGATGTGGGGGGGTTCCCCAGGTTGCTGGCCAAGGACCTCGTCAGCAACCTTGAGGAGCAGGCCCTTCAGTACGACCCGGCGGTCTGCCTGAGCGAAAAGGTCGTCAGCCTGACCTCCGAGGACGGCATCAAGACCCTGGTCACGGATAAGGGAGCGTAGCATTTCACCCGCACGGTGATCCTCGCCGCCGGGATCGGCGCATTCGTCCCCCGGAAGCTCGACATCCAGGACATCGACCGGCTGGAAGGCAAAGGCATCTATTACTTCGTCCGGGACATCGAGGCGTTTCGCAACCGGGAGATCTTGATCGTCGGCGGAGGGGATTCGGCCCTCGACTGGGCGTTGCTCCTGGAGAAGGTCGCCCGGAAAGTCACGCTGATCCACCGCCGGGACAGGTTCCGCGCCCACGAGGACAGTGTCGCCCGGCTCCTCGCCTCCTCCGTCGAAGTCAGGATGTTCCACGAACTCAAGGCCGTACACGGGGATGACCGGCTCGAAGGCGCCACGATCTTTGAAAGCCGCACAAAGGCCGAGTCCACCCTCAAGCTGGACATCCTCCTCCTGAACCTCGGCTTCCTGGCCAACCTCGGTCCGATCAAGGAGTGGGGGCTTCAGATCGAGGGGAATGCGATCTGGGTGAACTCCACGATGCAGACCAACCTCCCCGGCGTCTATGCCGCTGGAGATATTGTGGACTACACCGGCATGGGGGAGATCGCGATCGCCGTCAACTATGCCAAGCACGAGATCGACCCGGACGCCAGGGTCTTCCCGGGCCACAGCAGCGACATCGGTGGCCCTCTTTCCAAGAAGACTTAAGTAGGCAGTGCAGAGTTCTTCTGCCTTCCGCCTTCTGCTTACTCTGTTTTGAGGTGCGCATGAAGCCCAGAATCTTCACAGTGCCCGAGGCCAATCGACAGATTCCGAGGGTGCAGAGTATCCTGTCGAGACTGGAGGAGTGGCACCCCAGGCTGCTGGAGAGCCAGGAGCGCCTCAAGGAGATGGAGGAAAAGGGCCTGACCGACCCCCCCGAGCGCGTCCGCCTGAGCCACGAACTGGAGAGGGCCGAACACGAGGTCTCCGGCGTACTTCAGGAGATCGAGGAGATCGGGTGCAGGTTGAAGGATGGAGGGCTGGTCGATTTCTACACCGTCAAGGACGGCATCCTCTACGAACTCTGCTGGCACAGCGGCGAAAAGGAGATCCGTTTCTATCACGAGTGCGAAACGGGTTTCAACGGACGGCAGCCCCTCACCCCGGAGGACATCGCGGGGATGGGCGTCGGTTTTGCAGCCGACGCCGAAACCCCGGCAAAACGCCCCGGGCAAATTCGGGGGCCCTGGAGCAGGTGATCAGGGATCAGAATCAGTGAATAAAAATTTGGGCTGTTCACGCCTCACCCATCCCGCTGTCTTTCCGGTGCCCTCCACCTTCCGAGGTGCGCCGGTTTTTTGTATGAAGCTATGATCTCTCACGACGACCTCATCAGGGCGCTGTCCGGCATCGTCGGACCGTCGGCGGTCATCTCCTCCCCCGATGAACTCCGCGTCTATGAGTGTGACGCCTACACCATTGAGAAGGCGGTCCCGGTCGCGGTGGTCCTGCCGGAGTCCACGGAGCAGGTGGCGGATGTCGTCCGCCTCTGCAACGCCCATCGCCTTCCATTCGTCCCGCGCGGGGCCGGGACGGGGCTGAGCGGCGGCTGCCTCCCCCCGCAGGGCGGCGTCATGATCAGCCTCAGCCGCATGAACCGCATCCTCGACGTGGACCTTGAAAATCGGACCGCCCGCGTTGAGGCCGGGCTGGTCAACCTCTGGCTGACCAACGAAGTCGCCCACCTGGGCTATCATTACGCGCCCGACCCCTCCAGCCAGGGGGCCTGCACCATCGGCGGAAACGTGGCCGAGAACTCCGGCGGCCCGCATACCCTCAAGTACGGCGTCACGACCAACCACGTCCTGGGCTTCCGGATGGTCCTCCCCGACGGAGAGGTCCTGGACCTGGGCGGCCCGGCCTTCGACACCCCGGGGTACGACCTGAGGGGCGTCGTCATCGGGTCCGAGGGGACGATGGGCATTGTCACGGAGATCCTCGTCCGCCTCACCCGCAACCCCCAGACCTGCCGCACCCTGCTGGCCATCTTCGACCGGGTGGAGGACGCCAGCCAGACCGTCTCCGACATCATCGGCATGGGTATCGTCCCCGCCGCCCTGGAGATGATGGACCGGCTGATCATCGCCGCCGTGGAGGAGGCCTACCGCTTCGGGTTCCCCCGGGGGGCCGAGGCCGCCCTCATCGTCGAACTGGATGGCCCGGCCGCCGGCATCGACCGGTCCGCAGAACAGGTCCTGGATGTCTTTCGCCGGAACAGCGCCCGCTCGGTCCGCCTGGCCCAGACCGAGGACGAGCGCAAACTCCTGTGGGCCAGCCGGAAAGGGGCGTTCGGGGCCATAGGCCGCCTCAGCCCCTCCTACGTCACCCAGGACGGCGTCGTCCCCCGCACCCGCCTGCCCGAGGTCCTGTCGCGCATCGCGGAGATCGGCGCCCGTTACAACCTCTCCATCGCCAATGTCTTCCACGCCGGAGACGGCAACCTCCACCCCATCATCCTGTTCGACGAGCGCGACCGGGAGCAACTCGGTCGGGTGATCCGGGCCAGCGAGGAGATCCTGAAGCTCTGCGTGGAGGTGGGCGGCACCATCACCGGGGAGCACGGCATCGGCGTGGAGAAGATGAACCTGATGCCGCTCCTGTTCAGCCCTGAGGATCTGGCCCTCATGCAACGGGTACGCGACGTGTTCAACCGGGACGGCCTCTGCAACCCTGGAAAGATCTTTCCTACGTCCAGGTCCTGCGTGGAACTGCAGGCCACGCGCCGGGCAGCGGCGTGCTAAAAATATCGTAATCTCGTATTTCGTATCTCGAAGCAACCCTCTACGCTTCACGCTTCACGCTTCACTGTTCTTTTGATTCGGAGGGACGGATGAGCCCTGATTTGATAAGTATTTCAGTAGGCATGTTCCTCCTCCTGGGAATCGGCATCGGCTGGCTGTTGTGCGCCCGCGTGAAGGCGCGCAAACTGCTTGAGATCGAGAGCCAGATGGAGAAACGGACGGCCAAACTGGTCGAGAAGACCGACCGGGGCCGGAAGTCTGCCTTTCTGGAGGAGAAGAACGCCTGGTACGTGCTCAAGACCAAGATGGAGCGGGAGGTGGAGGACCGCAAGCGGGAGGTGGAGAAGCTCCTGCAAAAACAGCACGAAGTGGAAGAGAACCTGAGTGAAAAGGCCGAGGCCCTGCGCCGCCGCGAGGAGTCGCTCACGGAACGCGAGCGCCAGGTGGCGACCTACGCCTCCGACCTGGAGACGCGAGAACAGGAACTGATGGAGATCCTGGCTGACCAGCGCATCAGGCTGGAACGCATCTCCGGCCTGAACGTGGACGCCGCCCGCGAGATGCTCCTGGACAGCCTGCGCGAGGACACCCGACGCCAGGCCACGACGATGATGAAGGAGATGATCGACCATACCAAGGAGCGCGCGGAGCAGGAAGCCAAGAAGATCATCGCCCAGGCCATCGAGCGCTGCTCGGCGGACCAGTGCGTGCAGTCGTCCATCTCCGTCGTCCCCCTGCCCGACGACGACATCAAGGGACGGATCGTGGGCAAGGAGGGCCGCAACATCATCTCTTTCGAGGCCGCCACCGGCGTCAAGGTGATCGTCAATGACACCCCGGAGGCCGTGGTCCTCTCCTGCTTCGACCCGGTCAAGCGGGACATCGCCCGGATCGCCATGGAGCGTCTCGTCCGGGAGGGGCGGATCAACCCCAACCGTGTGGAGGAGGTCGTCGCAGAGGCGTCCCAGAAGGTGAAAGAGGGCATGCTCGAAGAGGGTCGGAAGGCGTTTCAACAGTGCCGGATCGATCCCCTCCACGCCGACCTCATCCAGCTCCTGGGCAAGCTGAAATACCGGATGAGCTACGGCCAGAGCGTGCTGGAGCACTCGAAGGAGGTCGCCTTCCTGGCCGGGGCCATGGCCGCCGAGCTGAAGCTGGACGAGAAGCTGGCCCGCAGGGCCGGCCTCCTGCACGACATCGGCAAGGCCATGGACCACGAGATGGAAGGCACCCACGTGGACATCGGCGTGAATCTGGTCAAGAAGTACGGAGAACCGATGGAGGTCGAAAACGCCATCGTCGCCCACCACGAGGAAGGCGAGGTCCTCTCTCCCATCTCGTTCCTGGTCACCGCCGCAGACCGCATCTCCGGGGCCCGGCCCGGCGCCCGGCGGGACGACGTGGAGGGCTACATCAAACGCGTCAAGGACCTCGAGGAGATCGCCCGGTCTTTCGACGGCGTGGACGACGCCTACGCCATCAACGCGGGCCGGGAGGTCCGCGTCATGGCCAGTGCGCAGAAGAAGACGGACGCCGAGGCCACGGTCCTCGCCTTCGAGATCGCCCAGCGTATCCGGTCGGAACTGGTCTATCCCGGAGAGATCAAGGTGACCGTCATCCGGCAGACCGTCGGGATCGAGTGGGCGGGCAAGCTGAGCCGCAAGCAGCGGTCCAGGCATCATAGATCTGAGAAAGGAGACGGAAGACATGGCCATCAGGGTCGGCCACGAAATGACGCTAACCGAAAGGCTCTACCTGCCGGCGATCAGAAAGGGAATGGCGCTAACGTTCAGGCACCTGCTCGGGAAAAGGTTCACTATGCAGTACCCCGAGAAGAAGTGGCCGGTTCCGGCAGGGTACCGCGGCCTCCACAAACTGACAAAGGATGAGCAGGGCCGGATCAAATGCGTGGCCTGTTACATGTGCGCCACGGCCTGCCCCGCCGAATGCATCACCATCGAGGCCGCCCCGGCCCCCTGGCCCGACCGCGAGAAGGTCCCGGCCCGGTTTGACATCGACATGCTCCGCTGCATCTTCTGCGGCTACTGCGTGGAGGCCTGCCCCGAGGAGGCCATCGTCATGACCGAACTCCACGAGCTGGCCGCCGGCAGCCGGCAGGAGTTGATCTACACGAAAGAACGCCTGCTGGCCAATGACGCCCGCGTGACCTACACGGCCAAGGCCGACCTGGACGGCAAGGTGACGGACGAGACAAGCCGGAGCGGGAACGTCCATCCCCACCGCCTCCCGGCCAAACAACTGGACCCGTCGCACAGGTTATTTTAGGCGCATGTACAACCCCACGGTCATCGACCATTTCAAGAACCCTCGAAACGTTGGTAGCCTCCCCGACCCCGACGGACAGGGTTACGCCGAGAACTCAGTCTGCGGCGACGCCATGACCCTCTACCTGCGCGTAGCGGACGACCGGATCACCGAAGCGAAGTTCAGGACCTTCGGCTGCGCCGCGGCCATCGCGGCCAGCTCGGCCCTCACCGAGATGCTCAGGGGACGCTCCCTCGACGAAGCGTTGCAGATCCGGAAAGAGGACGTGGCCGGGGCCCTTGGCGGCCTCCCCCCCACCAAGCTCCACTGCTCTGTCCTGGCGGAGGATGCCGTCCGGGCGGCCGTGGCCGATGTCCGGAAGAGACTGTCGGGCGCATGAGGCCCCTGGTCGGCGCGCACACCTCCATCGCGGGCGGCCTGGCCAACGGCCTGATCGAGGGCCGGCGCATCAACGGGACGACCGTTCAGGTCTTCACCAAGAACGCCTCTCAGTGGCGCGCCCCGGAACTGTCTGGAGAGGCCGTCGAAAAGTTCAAACAGGCCCGCGCCGAGACCGGCCTCTCTCCCGTCGTGGCCCACGACTCCTACCTCATCAACCTCGCCTCGTCCGACCCGACGATCTCGCAGAAGTCGTTCGACGCCTTTGGGGAGGAACTCCGGCGCGCCGAGACCCTCGGCATCGACTACCTGGTCACGCACCCCGGCGCGCACAAGGGGGACGGCGAGGCCGACGGCATCCGCCGGGTGGCGGAGAGCCTGAACAGGGTCCACGACCGGACGAAGGGATTTTCCGTAAAGGTCCTGCTGGAGACCACCGCCGGACAGGGGACCTATCTGGGCCACCGTTTCGAGCACCTGGCGGAGATGATCCGCCTGCTCGACCAGCCCGACCGCGTGGGTGTCTGCTTCGACACCTGCCACGTCTTCGCCGCCGGATATGACCTCCGTACCGAGGCGGCCTATCATCAGACGTTTGAGGCATTCGACCGGACCGTCGGCCTCGCCCGCATCCTCGCCTTTCACGCGAACGACTCCAAACGGGAACTCGGCAGCCGGGTGGACCGCCACGAGCACATCGGCAAGGGGCAGATCGGCTCGAAGGCGTTCCGCCTCCTGATGAATGATTCCCGATTCCGCGACATCCCCAAGATCCTGGAGACGCCGGAGAGCGAGACGCAGCACGAGGTCAACCTGAGACGATTGAAGAGGATGGTTGAAAAGACCTCCCAAGGTTAAAAAGGCTATGGAAGATACGACGCTCGATCAGGTACAGCATCTTGTGGATCAACTCACACCTCTCGATCAGGTGCGCCTGCTGGAATATCTGACACCTCGGATTGCACAGGTCGTGGCATCCATATCCCCCTCCTCTAACTCGCTTCCGACTCACGCAGATGCCTGGAAAGAGTTCTTTCGCATCGGGGATGCGCTGGCGGCCGGGGATAAGCCGGGGATGGAAACCTTAACGTCCGCTGTGCTAACGATGCGACGGTGAAGCGATGTACACAGTGGACGCCAGTGTTTGGGTGAACGGATTTGACCAGCGTGAGCCGGGCCACGAGATCAGCCGCCAATTCCTCGACCTTCTGGGAAAGCAGGTCATCCCTGTTTTCGTGCCAAACCTGATCCTTTCGGAAGTCGCCGGGGCTATAAGCCGGACGCGCAACAACCCTTCGCAGGCAGAGGCTTTCGCAATCCTACTGAGCAAATTGCCCAATGTGACGGTTATACCCCTCGATAACCCGCTTGCACATCAAGCTTTTATCCTGGCTGCCCGACATGGTCTACGTGGAGCAGATGCGGTATATGCTGCGGTTGCGACCCAGAGAGGCTGTACTTTAATCTCACTGGATAACGAACACTTGACGCGACTTATCGGCATCGTGAAGACTCAAACACCCACAACGGCTTTAGCTGATCTGGCGCAATCCTCTACTTCATAGAGGAAGATAAAGGTAGTTATAGCCATGAAAACAATGTACCCCGACCTCGACATCGACCTGACCTTCCAGCCCGTCGTCTGCGAGAATCCGAGCCGTTTCACGCGCGAGCAGATCGACCAATACAACGCGCAGGGTTACATCACCCGCGTCCCCCTGTTCGAGGGCGAGGTCCTCCAGCGGGTCCAGGACTTCTTCCGGCGGTCGAAGAAAGAGCTGACCACCTATGACATGTTCACCTCCCTCCACCACCTCAACCCGGACCTCCACGACATCGTGGTGAACCAGACCCTCACAGAACACCTGAAGGACCTGCTCGGCCCGGACATCGTCTGCCACGTCAGTCAGTTCATCTGCAAGGAGCCCGGCCAGATGCGGGTGATCCCCTGGCACCAGGACGCCTCGTTCAACCCGATGGACGCCCGGTGTGTGATCGTCTGGACGGCCATCGACGACGCCACCATCGACAACGGCTGCATGGGGTTCATCCCCGGCTCGCACAGGCTCGGCGCGCTCGACTGCAACCTGGAAAAAGGGCACGAGGTCTCCGACGCCGATCGAAACGGCGAAAAGGTCCCGATTGAACTCAGGGCCGGCCAGGCCGTGTTCTTCTCAGACCTCCTGCTCCATTCGTCGCCGGGCAATCGCACGGCGGACAGGCCCCGAGGCGGCCTGACGGCCACCTACGCCAGCGCCCAACTCGTGCCCACCCTCGGACACAAGAAGTGGGCCGTGCTGTGCAGCGGCCAGGACCCTCACAATCGCTGGGAGGTCCATCCGAGACCGACAATCCCAACGCGCTGAACACCGCTTATCACCACGCGGCGATTCATCGCCGCGCTATGCTCCCCACTCCTTTCTCAGGGAGATTCGCGACATGTCAGATTACACCGTCGTTGGCAAGAGCCTTCCCCGCGTGGACGGCATCGAGAAGGCCACCGGGACGGCCAGATACGGCGCGGACATCAGCCTTCCCGGCATGCTCTGGGGCAGGTTCGTCCGCAGCCCGCACCCGCACGCCCGCATCAAGCGGATCGACACCCGCAAGGCCGAGAAGATCCCCGGCGTCAGGGCCATCCTCACCCATAAGAGCCTCTCCGCCGACCAGGCCCTGTCGTCCGAGGACACGGTCCACGCCATGAAGTCCAGTCAGGGCCTGTTCGCCTCCGACAAGGTCCGCTATCAGGGCGAGAAGATCGCCGTCGTGGCCGCCACGGACCCCGACATCGCCGACGACGCGGTCGAGGCCATCCAGGTGGAGTATGAGATCCTCCCCGGCGTCAATGACGTGCTGGAGGCCATCAAAGAGGGCGCGCCCCACATCTTCGAGGACAAGCCCCCCATCACGGCCCCCGACGGCAGGACCCTCCATAACATCTGCAACGAGAGCCACAACGCCTTCGGGGACGTGGACCAGGCGTTCCGGGAGGCCGACATCATCCTGGAAGACACCTACAACATCCCCCGCGTCCACCAGACCTACATGGAGCCCCACGCCGTCGTCGCGGACGTGGACGGGCAGGGCAACGTCACGGTCTGGACCTGCACGCAGGGCATCTTCGCCATCCGGTCGGGCGTCGCCTCCTCCCTGGGCATCCCGATCTCCAAGGTCAACGTCATCGGCATGACCATCGGCGGCGGGTTCGGGGCCAAGTTCGGCATGCTCGTCCACCCCTACGCCGTCCTCCTGTCCCAGAAGACCCGCAGGCCGGTCAAGATCGTGATGGACCGGCACGAGGAGTTCGTGGACGGCCGGCCCGCCCCCGGCTGCTGGATCTGGCTGAAGACCGGGGCCAAAAAGGACGGCACGATCCTCGCCCGGCAGGCCATCTCCTACTGGAACACCGGGACCACCTCCGGCGCGTCCCTGGGCCAGACCTCCCGCATCCGGGGCGTCTACAAGATCCCCAACATCAAATACGACGCCTACGGCGTCTACACGAACGAGCCCGGCCCGGCGGCCTACCGCGCCCCGGGCGCCCCGCAGGTCACCTTCGCCTCCGAGGCCCAGATCGACCGCCTCGCCGAGGCCGTCGGCATGGACCCGGTGGAACTCCGCCTGAAGAACATGGCCGAGGACGGCGACGCCGTGGCCGGGGGCCGGCCCCTCTCCCACGTCGCCTTCAAGGAGACCCTCACCGCCGTGGCCGACAAGGTCGGCTGGAAGAACCGGAAGAAGGGCAAGAACCGGGGCTGGGGCGTGGCCGTGGGCGAGTGGACCAACGGCGCGGGCCCGGCGGGGGCTTACGTCTCCATCCACGAGGACGGCAGCGTGAAGGTCTTCAGCGGCCTGATGGACATCACCGGCACCGACACCGCCATGGCGCAGATCACCGCCGAGGTCTTGGGCATGCCCTTCGATAAGGTCGGCGTCATCCGGGGCGACACGAACAGCGCCCCCTACACGACCGGCAGCGGCGGCAGCGTCGTCACCTTCAGCGTGGGCAACGCGGTCAAACGCGCCGCCGAGGATGCCCGCCACCGCGTCCTGGAAATCGCCGCGCACCAGCTTGAGGCCCGGCCCGAGGACCTCCTCCTGGCCGACGGGAAGGTCTCCGTGAAGGGGGGGGGAAAGGATTCCCTCACCCTGGCCGAGGTCGCCCAGGCCAGCCTGTCCACCACCGGCGGACCCATCGTGGGCAAGGGCGCCTTCGCCCGCGAGCCGTCCCACACCGTCATCTCCGCGCAGATCGCCGAGGTGGAGGTGGACCCCGGAACCGGAGCGGTCAAGCTCCTTCGCCTGGTCGGGGCCCTGGACTGCGGCACGGCCATCAACCCCGTACAGGTCACCGGGCAGATGGAGGGCGGGGCCGTGCAGGGCGCGTCCTGGGGCCTGATGGAAGAGAGCAAGTACAGCCCGCAGCGGGGCAACCTGAACCCCCACCTCCTGGACTACCAGATCCCCACGGCCCTGGACATCCCGACCCTGGAGTCCGTGCTCGTGGAGAAGCCCTCCGCGCACGGGCCGTTCGGCGTGAAGGGCGTGGGCGAGCCCCCCATCACCCCCACCCTGGCCGCCATCGCCAACGCCGTCTACGACGCCGTGGGCGTCCGGGTCAACGACATGCCCCTCACCCCGGAGCGCGTCCTGCTCGCGCTCAAGGCCAAGCGCAACGGCGGGAACGGGCATACCGGGAAATAGCGGGGACCGATAGCCAGAAACTGACGACAGGCCGCATCGAAAAAGGTGCGGCCTGTCGTATTGTGCATCTGCTTAGAGTCCGTCAAGGAGTGCCATGGCTGGAAACTTTTCGCGTCCCACGCCCGTGCCGCCCGAATCGGCGCCGGACAGGGAGACGCCGGTGACCCCGGAGGGACGGGAAGGTCGGATCCAGACCCTCAACTCCGTCACGCGCGCCCTGAACGGCATCCTCGACCTGAACGACCTCCAGTCCAAGTTCCTGGAACTCCTGCGGGGGAGTATCCCTTTCGACTACGCCTCCGTATCCCTCATGGAGAACGAGCGCCACTTCAGGCACCTGGCCACGGACGAGATGGTGGCCGCGCCGGGGATCATCGGTCGTGCGGGGTCCGCCACGGACTGGGTGGTGGAACAGCGGTAGCCCTTGATCCGAACGGATCTCCTGACGGACGACCGGTTCCGGATGAGCGACCGTACCCGCGCCCTCGGCATCCGCTCCGACGTGATCATCCCCATGGTGTCCAGAGACCGGCTCGTGGGAACCATCAGCCTGGCAAGCTGCAGACCGGAGGTCTACCAGGCATCCGACCTCGAATTTCTCCAGCCCCTGGCCGACCAGATGGCCGTGGCCGTGGACAATGCCCGACTTTTCCGGGACCTTACCCGCGCCTACCAGAAGATCTCCAACCTGAACCTGGAACTTCGGGAAAGATCCCTTGAACTGGAACGCGCCAACCAGCTTCAGGCCTCCCAGTACCGGCAGCTCGCGGAAGCCAGCCGCCAGACCGAAGCCGCCAACCGGGCGAAGAGCGCGTTTCTGGCCAACATGTCCCACGAACTCCGTACCCCCCTCAACTCCATCATCGGCATGTCCGACATCCTCCTCGAAAAATACTTCGGCGACATCAACCCGCGACAGGAAGAATATCTCCGCGACATCCACGAAAGCGGTCATCACCTCCTCTCCCTGATCAACGACGTCCTCGACCTGTCCAAGATCGAGGCCGGACACAGCCCCCTTGAACGGACTGAAATCGACCTGCGCCTTCTCCTCGAAAACAGCCTCGCCATCGTCCGGGAACGCGCCCACCGACAGGGGATCAACCCTCTCCTGCCAGGTCCCGGAAGGCCTCCCCTGGATCGTGGTGGACGCCCGGAAGGTCAAACAGGTGATCTACAACCTCCTCTCCAACGCCGTCAAGTTCACCCCCGACGGGGGAAAGGTGGGGATAGAGGCCAGGGTTCAAGGTGCGGAGGATGGGCAGTGGGTGGAGGTCTGCGTCTGGGACACCGGCATCGGCATCGCCCCGGAGGATCAGGAGAAGGTCTTCGGAGAGTTCGTCCAGGTGGAGTCTTCTCTGAACAAACGGTATGAGGGCGCGGGGCTGGGCCTGGCCCTGGTCAGACGGTTCGTGGAGCAGCACGGCGGAGCCGTCCGCGTCGAAAGCCAGGTCGGAAAGGGGAGCCGGTTCCTGTTCACCCTCCCGGTCCCAGGGAAGGCCGAAATCTGATCCATCCGTTCACGGTTTCTGGTGTTCCTTTGATGGGAGAAAGAGACGTGCCAGACGACACCCCCCCGCACACAGGGCCGCAGGTCCTGCTCGTGGACGACGAACCGCGCAACCTGCGCACTCTCTGGAAGGCATCCTGGCCCCGCTGGCGTACGACCTGCGCCGGGCCACCACAGGCGCAGAAGCCCTGGAGAAGATCGCCGCCGCCCCGCCCGACATCGTCCTGCTCGACGTGATGATGCCCGGCCTGTCGGGGTTCGATGTCTGCCGCCAGCTCAAGTCACAACCCGAAACGCAGTTCATCCCGGTCGTGCTCGTCACGGCCCTGGCGGATCGGGAATCGAGGGTCACAGGTATTGAGGTGGGCGCGGACGACTTCATCAACAAGCCCGTGGACCCGAACGAGTTGCGCGCACGGGCGAAATCCCTGCTGCGCAGCAAGGGCCTCTACGACGAGCTTCAGAGGAGCTATGAGGAGCTGCGCAGGCTGGAGATGATGCGGGAGGCCCTGACCCAGATGATCGTCCACGACCTGCGGACTCCCCTCGGCGCCATCATGGGCTATCTGGAACTGATGACGATGAAGGGCTACGTCTCCAAAGAGGAGGCCGCCCAGCGCTGCTTCCGGGTGATCAGCCGGAGCGGACAGACCCTGATAGACATGATCACCGCCATGCTGGACCTGGCCAGGCTGGAGGCGGACGAGATGCGGCTCGACCTGAGCGAAGTGGATCTCGGCCAGGTCGTCTCTGATGTGGAGATGGGGATGGGTTCTCTCCTGGAGAACAAGAAGTTGACCTTCGAGGCGGATCTACCGGGCGATCTTCCCTCCCTGCGCGCGGACAGGGAGATGCTGCGCCGCATCCTGGTGAACATCCTCGGCAACGCCATCACTTTCTCGCCAGAGACGGGTCGCATCGCCGTCGCGGCGCACCTGGAGAGCGGAAAAATACGCATCGCCGTGCGGGATGAGGGACCTGGCATTCCGGCGGAATACCGGGAGCGGATCTTCGAGAAGTTCGGTCAGGTGGAGAACTGTCTGTCGGGGAAGAAATACTCGACGGGCCTGGGGCTGGCATTCTGCAAGATGGCCGTGGAAGCGCACGGCGGTCAGATCGGCGCAGAAGGCGAAGAGGGGAAAGGGAGTACGTTCTGGTTTACCTTGCCTGCGGCTCAGTAAAGAACCCCGCAGCAGAGCTGCGGGGCATTAAAACCCAAAACCCCTAAAACGGCAGCTCTAACTGCATATTACTGCTCTGGTGCTGATGATAGGTAATGTACTTGCGGATCAAATCGGTAGTCACTTCATCCCCTACCCACCG
>SICM01000242.1 GCA_009694805.1 Candidatus Latescibacterota bacterium | reverse complement strand
TATAAATAGCAGTTTTGGATTATCGCAGGAACCGCCTCTTAGAGAGCCGTATTCGTTGGTGAAGCTGACGCCTATATTTCAGGCCCGAAAGCTTTCTGCCGAGGTTTTCGGGGGGCATAAGTTGGGAATGGTAAGTGAACAGTGTCTCCTTTTTTCGTGTCATTTCACATAAGGCTCAGGGTTGGTTTCGACCTCTTGCAGGAGGGCGTGGACGTAGTCCCGGATCAGGAAGAGCCGGCATCCGGCGTCCCCGACGGACCCCCTGCGCAGGTCCCCGGTCCAGTCCCAGAACGCGCCGAGTTCGGGGCGTTTCAGGTAGCGGTACCTCGCCTCCGGGTCCTGCTCCCGTCTCCGATTCCAGTGGAGGACCTCCACGAAATGGGCATAGGTGGAGGAGTGGTAGTCCACGCCGAGCATCAGGATCTTGCCGCCGGCTTCATAGGCCCTGTGCATCGGGGCGTGCGTGCCGTAGGTGCGTCCCCAGGGCTCGCGGTCCCACGGGGATCTGAGGCCCTCGCGGCTGAGGTGATCGGCGACGAACGCCTCAGCCCCTTTTCCCCGGGCCGAAACGGCGTGGGAGTAGTGGTCGGAGCGGTGCGTGCCGGGCATCCGGCGGAAGAACTCCGTGAGCCATCCGGTGGTGGACGGGGTGGTCCGGATGTCCCAGGTTTCCGCCCGGCGGTCGGGCTCCACGAGATTGAAGGAGGGCATCAGGAGGAGGCCATCCGGGCCGAGGGCGTCCTCCAGGGCGCGGACGACGGTCTCCGCCCCGCCCTCGACAGGGCCAAGGCTCCTGAAGGACGCGTGGACGAAGAGGAGGTCGCCGGGCGTGACGCCCAGGGCGTGCAGGTCGCGGACGAGGGAGGAGCGGGTGTGGGGCATGGTCCGTTCCTAACGCGGGTCGCCGACCCTCCAGCGGTGCTTTTCGACGGCCTCCATGTTCAGCTCCACGCCGAAGCCGGGGCCGTCCGGGAGCAGGATGCAGCCGGCCTCGACCTTCAGGGGCGTCTGGAGGATCTCGTCGCGCCAGGGGATGCCGGTCACGAACTCCGTGGGCGCGACGTTGGGGATGGCGGCCATCAGGTGGGCGGCGGCCAGGATGCCGACGGGGCCCTTGGTGTTGTGGAGGGAGAGGGGCACGTGGAAGGTGTCGGCGATGGCCGCGATCTTGCGGACCTCGGTGATGCCCCCGGCGTACATCAGGTCGGGCTGGGCAATGTCCACGCCGTCCAGCTCCAGGAGCTGGCGGAACTGGGTCTTGGTGTTGAGGCGCTCGCTGCCCATGATCGGGATGGAGGTCCCCCGGCGAACCTTGGGGTAGGCGCTCAGGTCCTCCGGGGCCACGGGGTCTTCAAAGGCGTAGAGGTCGTAGGGCTCCAGGGCGCGGGCCAGTCGGACGGCGTTGGCCACGGTGAAGCGGCCGTGGCAGTCCACGAGCAGGTCCACGTCCGGCCCGACGGCCTCGCGCGCGGCGGCGAAGTGGTCGGCGGTCTCCTGGGGTTTGCCGTCCTCCACATAGAGGTCGAAGCTGGTGGCCCGGGAGGAGGATTTGATCGCCGTGTACCCCTCGTCGGCCTTGAGCTTCGCGTTCCGGGCGGATTCCTCCGGGGTCCTGCCGTAGAAGTGGGTGTAGACCGGGACGCGGTCCCGGAACCGCCCGCCGAGGAGTTCGACGACCGGGAGGTTCGCGGCCTTGCCCTTCAGGTCCCACAGGGCCAGGTCGATGCCGCTCATGGCGCTCATCGCGACGGGGCCGGCCATGCGCCAGATGCCGCCGAGGGAGGAGATGCGGTATATCTTGTGCCAGAGGTACTCGATGCGGGAGGGATCCTCGCCGATGAGTTCCCCTTTCATCGTCTCGATGGCCGCGACGACGATGGGCTCCTTGTTGGAGTAGGTGGCCTCGCCCAGACCGACCAGGCCCTCGTCGGTGAAGACGCGCACGATGGTCCACTTGCGGCCGGGGGAGTTGATCAGAATGGTGTCAATGTCGCGAATCTTCATGCGAGCCTCTCCGGTGAAGTTACATTAAAAAAGCAGAGGGCGTCTGCGGGGCGTATCAGGAGGGATTATTTCAGGTCCACTTCCATTAATCAGGCAGATGTGCAAATATACGAAACCTGGGCTTGTAAAATCAAGACATCTTAGCATCCGCCAGGGCCTCTGCCGCCTGACCGTCCGGTCCGCTTTCGCCCCCCCTTTTCTCTTGACAGAGACTTGCGAGGGCCCTATACTCAGTCGTCTCTTCTCCGGCGACGGGGATATCCAGCATCAAGACACGGGCGAACAGAAATATCCTCCTGTTTGGCAGGGGTGACGGGGATATCGAGAACAATCGCTAAAACGGAGGCGGTAACCATGAAGGACGAACGTAAGGCGAAGGTTTCAGGTATCAAGATAACCGCTGTGGATACATTTCTGGTGGAAGGCAACTGCTGTTTCGTGAAGATCAGGACCAACGAAGGGATAACCGGACTGGGTGAAGGTTCGATCAGTGACAACAAGGTAAGAACCATCGCCCAATGTATCAAAGACCTGGAAGGGCATCTCATCGGGAAGGATCCGACGAATATCGAGTATCTCTGGCAGGGATTGTACCGCTGGAACCGCTGGCATGTCGGGATTCTCTTCAGTACGGCGCTCAGTGCAATAGATATCGCACTCTGGGACATTCTTGGAAAAATAGCAGACTTGCCGATTTACAAACTCCTCGGGGGCGCCGCGCGGGATAAGGTCCGTATCTACCCTGGTGGAAGCGGAAAATCCGGAGTACAATTCGCTAAGAGCATCGGGTGCAATGCCATCAAAACAGGGCCGCCGGTTACCAAAGTGGGTGATCATCTTACCGTTCCCATGCCCTGGAATCTTGGACGGGCAGTCAAACAAATTGAGGAAATGCGGATTGAGGGTGGCGATGATTTCGACATCCTCATTGATGCCCATGGCCGTTTGACTCCGACGATGTCGCTGGAGTACTGCAAGGCGATAGAGCCGTACCGCCCATTCTGGGTCGAAGAACCCATCCAGGTGGAAGGGTCGAATGATGCGCTGGAATGGCTGAGCGATCACACGACGGTGCCGCTCTGCATGGGGGAGCGGAATTTCATGAAGTGGGGTTTCCAGGATATCATCGGCAAGCGCCTGGTGCCCTATCTGAACCCGGATGTTGTCCATTGCGGCGGCATCTCCGAGTTTAAGAAGATCGCAGCGATGGCGGAAGCACAGTACATCCAGGTGTCGCCCCACATCACCTACAGCAAAGTCGGGATCACCGCAGAAATCCATCTGGGTATGAACTGCCCAAACAGCGTCATCCAGGAAATGGGGTCCTATGCAGCCGAACCGTTGAAGAAGTCAACAGACTGGAGAGATGACCTGTTTTTTGGGCATAAGTTTCAGATTGAGAACGGTTTTGTGCGGCTGCCGGACACCCCCGGCCTGGGACTCGATCTAAACGAGGAAGTTGCGAAGGCTCACCCTTATGAATCGCAACTCCGTCCGGAACTCAGGTATGAGGATGGGTCGGTGGAAGACAACTGAGACGCGGATCACGATATCCGGGGCACGGATCACTGCCTTTCAAGCTTCACGTCCGGCCGCCACCCGCCACATAGCCAGGTAGTTCTCCGCCGAATTTTCCGAGTGGATGACGTTGGAGCTGCCGGCGATATAGCGCGGTCCGGCCACGCTGATGGCCCGGCGCGCGAGCCGAGGACCCTCTTCAGGCCGCCCTGTACTTTTTCAGAAACGCCATCGCCTCCGCCTCATCCTCCACGCTGGCCGAGCACATGAACACCAGGCCCTCTGCGCTCCCCAACTGATCCACGACCGTCTCGAACGTCTCCGGCGTCCCCCTGAACTGGATGCGTTTGCCCGCGTCCCGAATTTTACGGTAGACCTCCGGCCAGCAGGTCACGTCCGGCTGGCCTGCCCCCGGAACCCACTGAACGCCCTTGAGTTCTTCAATCCGGAGCAGCGAGTCGAGATGCGGAAGCTGCCCCGGCCCGTCCAGGTGGTAGAAGGCGTTGGCCAGGCGTCTGCACGAGGCCACGAGTTCGGGTTTGACGAACTCGTCGAACATGCCCGGGCCGATCATATAACAGAAGTCGCACTGGAGGATGTAGTAGGGGGCTTCGGAGTAGATCGGCGTCCAGGCCGTGTAGCCGGGGTTGCCGGGCTGGAGGACCGCGTTGATCTCGTCGTAGCAGCGCCACCACATCTCGTGCGCCCGCCAGGTGAGACGCCGGACCCCGTCGGGGTCGTCGTACAGGTCGAGGAGGAGTTTCTCGCCGGGCCGGAACGCCGAGAGGATGTCCAGGTTGCCGCCCAGGTCTGTCATGCTGACCTGAACAAGCCCCTCCCAGCGCTCCAGCGCCGTGCGGCAGATGTCCCGCACCCGCTTGAACCAGGCGTTGTGCGGGTCGAACCGGAGATCGACCTCCGAGACGGGGCGGTCTTCCGGCGCGATGAACCAGACCGTGTCCGCGCCGATCTCCGTCTTCGCCCCCAGGAAGGCTGCCAGGACGCCGGGGCCAAAGTTCGGCCAGGCCGAGGGGAAGGCGTCGCCGAGGAACCGGACCCCCGAAAGGTCGTAGTCCCACCGGTCCACCACGTCCGCCGCCGGAATATCAAAATCGTAATAGGCCGTCTTGGGCACGGGCGGCAGGACCGGCGCGGGGCGTCCGGGGTCGCGCCCGGACAGCGTCATCTGGATCAGCGGCCGCTTCAGTTCCCCGGCCCACCACCTCCGGGCGTCCTCCCTGATTTTTTCCCACCGGCCGCGCGTAAAACGAACTCCCATGGCCCTTCCCCCCAAAAACAAAAACACCTTACCTGTTGATCCGTACCCCTACCCGAACGTCTCCCGCATCCGCTCGCAGTAGTAGCGCACCAGGTCCCACTCCGCGTCCGGCGCGATGCGGTGATCGGGACAGGGAATGTACCCCCCCAGCGCCACCAGCGGCTTCAGGCGTTCGATCTCGGCGTCCACCGCCGCACGGTCCCGCGCGAAGACCCGCTTGTCCATCCCCCCGACGCCGAGAAGCCCCCTGCCGTATTTCTCCCGCCAGGGTCGGATGTTCCCCCCCCAGGTCCCCACCTCGATCGGGAACATGGTGTTGACCCCGTTCTCCAGCCAGATCGGGACCAGGGCGCTGATGTCGCCATCGCTGTCCAGCGAGACGATGTCAATCCCGTACTGCCGCACCAGGTCCGTGATCCGCCGGTAGTGCGGCCCCACCTTCTTCGCGAACACCGTCGGGGAGATCAGCGGGCCGTTCTTGAAGCTGATATCCTCCCAGAAGTGCGCGAAGTCCAGCCTTGCCCCCGATTCGAGGGCGTATTTCACGCACGCGAAGGAGAGATCGCCCACCGTCTGGACGATCTCGCCGAACAGGCCCTCGTCGTCCACCTGAAGATAGCACGCGTTCTCCAGGCCCAGCACATCCCGAATCTGCCCGAACAGGCTCCCGCAGTGGAGGCCGTAGGGCGGCGTCCACTCGGAGGCCCGCAGGACCTCCCGGCCCCCCTGATCGAAGCGGAGCGCCTTTTTCTCCGCATCGCGCACCGACGCGTGCGTCACCCGCTCCTCGGACCACTGATAGCGCCGTTTGTAGTGCGCCTCCCACGAGGGCCGGTCCTTCAGGAGATGGTCGATCTCCGATGGGATGGACGTGGCGTCCAGCTTGGACACCACGACCACGCCGTTGCCGTTCAGGACGTGGCGCGTGCCGTCCGGGAACTCCCGAACCACTTTGCCCTCAAACCCCGGCCAGAGCCGGTTGTGAGGGGAGAACATGTTCTGATAGTTGAAGTCAAACCCCAGCCGGGCCGAGATCACCGCGTCCATCGCGTTGCCATCCGACCAGGCTTCGGCCTCCGACGCCGGCAGATGCCCCTGCGCCGCCCACTTCTGGAGCGTGATCCCGCCCCAGAACCCGAAGTGCACGATGGGCATCCGATCATACGGTTGATACCGGAGCACGGCCAGCGCCCGCTCCCGGTGGGTCATGGAGCTGTCACGCCGGGAAATCGCTTTTTCAGACATGAGGGCCTCTTTCTCGCGAATGTCAAAGAGGACTGGAGAAGGGAGAATCTACCTGCGCAGGTCCGGGAACCGGGCCCCGTGAACCCCCGGGGCCCATCCGTTTCTCTGCGCCCACAGATCGACGAAATCCCCGCTCTCCAGAAGGACCGTCTGGTGATCCAGGCGCTTTATCCCGCGCATCTCGTAGGTGTCCGCCAGGTTCGGGCACATCAACCGGATCTTCAGGACGTACGGAGGGGGGATCTTCTTGATCGGACAGGACTTCCGGTTGAGGGCAGCGTTCCTGGCCGTTTCACGAAGCTCGTCCCGGACGCGGGAGGGGCTCCTGTTGACGACGGAGTACCGGCTCAGCGCGACCTTCGACTCCACGGTCTCCACCCGGCCCAGGAACTCCCTGGCCTCCCGGCACGCGGCCCGGTCGCCGGACACGAGCACGGTCGGGACGCCGAAATAGGCCGCCACCAGGGCTTCGATGGCGATCTCCCCCACGGGCATATCGTTGAGCTCCATGTGGGCCACCGCGTGGGAGTTGAAGGTGTGGTTCAGGAAGCCGTCCGCGACGCCGATCATGGCGTGCGTCCCGAGGTGCAGGGCCACGTCACAACCGGCGTCGATGTGCGTCACGGGGGCGATCCCCCCGCCGATCATCTGAAGCATCGCCTTCGGGTGCAGGTGCTCGGGTGAAATGGAGTTGCTCCCGCCGTGCCCGTCCACGACCAGGACCTCCTCCACGCCCGCCTCGACCAGGCCCTCCACCGTGGCATTGACCTCTTCCGTCAACAGCCGGCACGAGGCCTCGTTGTTGATGATCTTGTTGCCGATCCCATCGCTGCGCCCGTTGACCCCGCTCACCCCCTCCAGGTCCGTCATGATGAACGCTTTCACGTTGTATGACCTCCGTCTATATGATCTTCACCTCATCCCCGCCAAAATGTCGGATGAGCCTCAGATATTCAAGGCTTAGTCTTTCCAAACCTTTAAAGCAAGTATGCCGGTACAAAAAGCTGCGATGAAGGCCAGGAGAACTTGACGGAAAACATGACCGACAGAAGGTATCGGCCTTTCGAAGAATAAATTACTTACAACTAGAGCGTGTTATGATCTTTTGAGTCAATCGAAGCGTCATGTAAGGTATGGCAACCCGTAAGCCTTACCCCAGTGATGTTTCGGATGACGAATGGGCCTTTGTGGTCCCGTATCTGACCCTGATGAAAGAGGATGTTCCTCAACGGGATTACCCTCTACGTGAAG
>SICM01000241.1 GCA_009694805.1 Candidatus Latescibacterota bacterium | reverse complement strand
ATTTCCTGTTGCGAAAACGCCTGCTTCAGTGTCATTGATCATGTTCACAGTGCAGCTCCGGGTTTGAGGTTAACTTTTGGCTTGGACACCATTTAGTTAACCACTTCCTGAACTGCACTGCAACTATTTTAACTGTCGTGTACTATGCTGCCACGGAGTTCCAGGGCATCACCCGACCAGTTCTTTCGCCCTCCAGATGCCCTTCACGAAGTGCTGATACACCACCGAACCCGCGTACATCCGGCGCTCCACCTCCCGGAAGGGGACCCGCCGGATGCGCCCCGATGCCCGGCGTCCGCGCCAGAGGGTCAGGGGATGGGTGGCCAGCCACGCCAGCGCCCCCGCTGCCGCAAGGGGCCGCTTCCACTCAAATCGGACGAGACCCTGTAGAATGGTCACCACCTCCAACCCCAGGCGCAGCGGGAACGCCCAGAGCAGACGGCGCAGGGAACTGTGCTGGATCACCACGATCAGGCTGTTGCGATGATTCAGGTACATTTTTTTGAGGCGCGCGGGGGGGAGCGTCCAGCCGGAGTGGTGATAGATGACGGAGGAGGGCACGGAGGAGATGTCCCCCCCCGCCAGGTGGATGCGCCAGCAGAGGTCGATCTCCTCCCAGTGGGCCCACAGGACCTCATCCAGAAGCCCGGTCCTGCCCAGGACCTCGCGCCGGATCATGAACGCCGTCCCGGAGGCCCAGAAGATCGGCCTCGGCGTATCGTACTGACCCAGGTCCTCCTCCTGTTCGTCGAAGATGCGCCCCAGGCAGAACGGGTATCCGAACATGTCCATCAGCCCCCCGCCGGCCCCGGAGTAATCGAACCGGCGCCTCTCCTGAAACGAGAGGATCTTGGGCTGGCACGCCGCGCACGCCGGATGCCCCTCCATGAACGCGACCAGGGCCTCCAGCCAGCCCTCGGTCACCTCCACGTCGTTGTTCAGGAGCATCACATAGGGGCTTTGGGCCGCGGACAGCCCCCGGTTGCACGCCTTGACGAAACCGAGGTTCCGCTCGTTTCGCAGGACTTCGATCTGCGGGAATCGGGCCTTTGCCCGCCGGATGCTCTCGTCATCCGGGCAGTCGTCCACCACCAGCACGCGCATCGGCATTCGCGTCCGTGAGAACAGGTACCCCAGGCACTCCAGCAGGATGTCCCCGGCGAAGTGGGGGATGACGATGGTGACGAGCGGGTCGGGCATAATGATAAAGTAGGGGCACGGCGCGCCGTGCCCCTACTTTCTCTTCTCCCTCAAAATTCGCAGCGCCTGCTGCACGTTCGGGTCATCGGGATTCGTCCGCGCCAATCCCTCCAGCGTGACGATCGCCTCCTGGGTCTCCCCCTTCCTGTCCAGGGCCACCGCCAGGTTGAAGGTGGCGGTCTCGAACACCCGCTGGCCCTCCCCCGGGGACATCCCGTCCCCGGCGCGGGCGTGCGCCAGGACCTCCCGGTAGAGCGCCACGGCCTGGTCCAGCGCCCCGGCCTCGGCCATCGCGTCCGCAAGCGGCAGCCGCTGGAACGGGTTCCCTGGATGGGAGAGGCCCCGGCTCTTCTCCAGCAGCCGGAGCGCCTCCGCCCGCTGGCCGGCCAGCGCCGCCACGCGGCCCATCAGCAGAAAGGCCCGCCAGTCGTCGGGCTGCATCCCCTCCGCCTCACACCGCCGGAGGACCTCGCGGACCTTCTCCGGGTCCCCTCTCCGGGCATAAGCCTCCGCCACCTGGAGATAGAGGGCCTGGTAGTTCGACAGCAGGGAAGCCGTGTCGGGCTCCTTGTAGACCTTCGGATCGTTGACCCCCCGCAGCCGGTAGACCTCCCGCAGGTTGCGCCAGGCCCGGTCCGTATCGATCTGCGCGCCTTCCCGGTCCCCCACCTTCAGGGCCATCCCCTCCACCACGAGGAACGGCGTCAGGCCGACCGTGTTCTCGTCCGGGACCGTGATGGCGAAGTACACGGGCCGTTTGCGGTCGACCCAGTCGACCAGCTTCCAGACCATCACGTCCTGGGTGCGCAGGTACAGATAAGGGTTTTTCGGGATCTTCCACGTGATCCCCCCGGCGGTCACCGCCTTCGTCTCCGGCCAGTACCGGCCCGTCTTCTCAACCGCCTCGACGGTGTTGGCGCAGACCTCCTCGATCTCCGCGTCCGACAGGGGAACCGGCAACCTCGGCGAAAAATCCCGGAGTTGCCGGATGTACCAGGACGTGTTCAGCAGGCTCAGGTTGACCACCCGCACGTCCCTTCGGACCCCCTCCACCTCCTGCAGGTACCAGAGCGGAAAGGTGTCGTTGTCTCCGTTCGTGAACAGGACCGCGTCCCGGTCGCACGTCTGGAGGATGTTGTAGGCATAGTCGTGGGCGATGGTGTCCCCGGTCCGGTCGTGCTTCCGGAACCCCGAGGCCGCCGCGCCCACGGGGATCAGCAGAAGCGCCGCCGCCGCCACAGTCCGGACCCGGTCCCCCTTCCCGACGGCCCTCACCAGGTCCGCCGTCCCCATCCCCATCCAGACCGCGAAGGTCGCGAACGCCCCCACGAACACGTAGTCCCGTTCCCTCGGCTGCGGGTCCTGCATGTTCAGGTAGACGATCAGCCCCAGGCCCATGATCCCGAACATGGCCAGCATCGCCACGAACCGCTTCTGATCCTTCTGAAGATGTACGATCATCCCCCAGGCCCCCAGGGCGTAAGGGAGGGGGGAGAAGATCACCGGGTCCAGCTCCGGTCCCGTGGCCTTTCGGAAAGCGGCGGAGGCCACGTTCAGGAACGGCATCGCGAACTGCTGGAACAGGTACTTCACCCCCATGTTCCAGATCTGATAATCCCAGAATGCCGCCTTCCGTTGGAAGATGCCGAGCAGCATGCTCTCCTCCCCGTACTGCTTCCGCATCAGGAAGTTCCAGAAGTGGGACAGCGTCTCCGGGTCGTTCTGGTCGATGGCCGGTTGCATGCCCGACCGGATGAACAGCGACAGATAGGTGGAGTAACCCAGCAGGAACAGGAGGAGGGCGCCCCCCCACAACCCGGGACGCCCCAGCCGCTTCGGGTCGGTGTACAGGATAATCAGCAGAATGGTCGGGAGGGTCAGCAGACAGAGCAGATGCACGCCCCCCCCCAGGCCGAACAGGTAGGCGATGAACAGCAGGAGCCGGTCACTCTCCGGCGCTTCGTGGGTCTCCGCCCAGACCAGGGCCAGGTACAGGGCCAGCGCCGTGAACAGCATGGAGAACCCGTAGACCTCCGCCTCCGTGGCATTGAACCAGAAACTGTTCGAGAAGGCCAGGCTCAGGGCAGCCACGACCCCGCCCACACACGCCGCCAGCCGGTCCCCGCTCCCCTGCCACAGCCCGATCAGCCGGACCGTGATCAGGTAGACCAGCCCCACGGCCACGGCGCTCGTCACGGCGGAGACCAGGTTCACGCGAAAAGCGACGTCAGCGCTCACCGGAAACAGCGCAAACAGCCGCCCGATCAGCACGAACAGCGGCGAGCCGGGCGGATGCGGAACCCCCAGCGTGTAGGCGCACGCGATGAACTCCCCGCAGTCCCAGAACGACACCGTCGGGGCCATGGTCTTCAGGTAGACCCCGAACGCGATCAGGAAGACGGCGCCCGCGAGGGTTCGGTCCATCCGGCGCTGGTCCATATCAATCATCAAATCCCTTGACAGAGGCGTGAGAATAGAGTTTCATAGGGGTCGGGGGCCAGGGGCCGGGAAAGCAAGGTCATTTTTGGTTTTTCCTCGACCCCCGATCCCTGTTTCTCAGGAGAATCTATGTCACCTGAAGAGCGCCTGGGCCACCTCCTCAGCCAGCGAGGCTGGCGCATCGCCGTGGCCGAGACCACCTCGGGAGGGCTGATCTGCCACCGCCTGGTCGCCGTGCCCGGAAGTTCGAAGTATTTCGAGCGGGGCATCGTGGCCTACAGCCGGGCCTCCAAGCTCGACCTGCCCGGCGTCCCGGCGGACCTGCTCGACCGCTTTGGGTCCGTCAGCCCGGAGGTCTCCGTGGCCCTGGCCGAGGGCGTCCGCCGGCTCGGCGGGGCGGAGGTCGGCATCGCTGAGACCGGCATCGCCGGACCCATCCGGGGCCGGTCTCCCAAACCCGTCGGCGCGTGTCACCTGGCCCTGAGCGCCCCCTCCGGGACCCGCTCCGAGGAGCGCCTCTTTCACGGGGAGCGGGTCGACATCCAGCGGCAGATCGCGCAGCGGGCGATCGAGATGACCGTGGAATACCTGGAAGGATTGTAGGGGCACGGTATCGTAGGGGCGATCACAAGATTCGCCCCTACGATACCAATTCCGCCGTCCCCCACAGGCTCGGGTCGTAGGCCACCGGCAGGTCCGGCCCCGAGGACCACGACTGTGTCCCCAGCGCCGTGTCGTGCAGCAGGTAGGTAAACCCGATGCGAGAACAGACCCCCGGGTCATACCCCGTCAGGACCTCTGCCGGCAGCGCGATCTCCATCGCATACCGCCGCCGGGCCCGCTCCACCCGCGACGCGGCACGCACCGCCTTCAGGTCCGCCGTCGCCGCGTGTTCCCGCGCCAGGGCGATCCGCTCCTGCGCGGCCACGGGCCGGGCCCCCTTCGGCCCCCCCCCCTCCGGCAGAAACCGGAAGTGGTGGCAGTAGCGGCTGGCCCGCCGGGCGTCCCGCACATCCCGCGTGTCGATCCACACCTCCAGACAGTCCCCGGACGGGGGCTTGTGCGGATCGATACGGAACTTCCCCTTCCCCTCCACCTGCACGGCCAGGTAGAGCCCCTCCCGGTTCCAGGCCATGAAGACCTTCCCGAAGGGCTTGCCCCCCTCCATCTCCATCAGGTCCGGGACCCGGAAACGCTCGTCCCAGTCATCCAGTATCCCGTCGACCTTCGGCGACGCCTCCCGGAAATGGCACGGGAACGCGAAAGAGAAGAAGGCGCGGGCAGGGATGGACACATTCATGACGGAAGACCTTTCGTATCTCGTATCTCGTAAAAATCTTCTACGCTTCACGAGATACGCTTCACGGCTTTTAACGCTTCACGCTTCACGAAATACGCTTCACGTCCTTAGCTACTCGCGCTCGCATAGGACCGCAGCCCGATCCGCCACGCCCACGAGGACACCGCCAGAAACAGGACGGCCAGCAGCACGCCCGTCGCGGCCTTCTCAAAGGAGAACAGACCCATCAGCGCCTCCGTCGGCACCGTCGTCATGAAGGCCATCGGCAGCACGAACGTCAGGACCGTGCGCGCGATCCCCCGAAACGCCTGGATGGGCAGCCGGCCCAGTTCAAGGAAGGTGTAGAACACGAACCCGGCGTTGCTCAGGCGCTCCGTCCAGAACACCCAGACCACGGACATCAGCCAGAGGGAGTAGCCGATGGCCAGGCCGGCGCCCAGCAGGGTCAGGTAGGCCATGCCGGTCTCCGCCGTCATCGGGACGTTCAGCCGCCGGAAGGCGTGGGCCGTCACGGCGATGCCGAGGATCACGCGGGGGAGCGCCTCCCACGCCACCAGCCGGGTCGAGACATAGAACTGGCTGCTCACCGGCTTCGTCAGGACCAGATCCAGCTCCCCCCGGTTCACATAGCGCGAGATCTCCGCCATGTTCGCCCCGAAAAGCGTGCTCAGCGTCCCCTCCACCAGCGTGTAGGTCCCCATCAGCAGCAGCATCTGGTCCACCGTCCAACCCGCCACGGCCTGCACCTGACGGAAGACGAGGGCGATAAAGACGACTGGAAGGACCCCCTCCGTCACGCTCCCGATGGCCCGCAGGATGAAGCTGAGCCGGTACTCCAGCTCCCGCACGAAGCAGTTCCGGGCGAAGGCGATGTAAAGTCGGATGTAACGTCTCATGGAACCATCTCATCCCAAAGGATCTGAAAAAATGCAAAATGCAAAATGCAAACACCGCCTTCACTTTACACTTTTCATTTTTCATTTTGCACTTTGCACTTCCTCTCGTCTTTCACCTCCGCCTCGGCGTTCCCGCTCAGGTCATTCCCCTCCAGCGCGACCCGCTCCGCCGAGGGGCCGATGGAGACCCCGACCCGCTGCCGCTTGGCCCCTTCCGGCCTCGTGTCTCCGATGACGTTCCGCACGAACGTCAGGTCGTGCGTCTCCCCGTCGATCCTCACCCCGTAGCCCTCCACCTCCCCGCCGTTGTCCTGGATGCGGTTGTCCTCGAACCGGTTCCGGTGCCCCCCCATCGGCTCCGTCTCCTTCCGGAACAGCACCCCCTGGACCCCGTTGCCCACCACCACGTTGCGCAGAAACACATTGTCCGAGTCCTTGTGTCCGATGGAGATGCCCGTCTTTCCGTTCCCCCGCAGCTCATTCCCCTCAAAGACCCCGCGCCGCACCCGCCAGCAGAGAAACAGGCCGATCTGGCCGTTCTCGAACGACCGGCAGGACCGGATGATCGGCCGCTGGCTGCCGCTCCCCGGATGGAGGCCCAGCGCGCTGCACCCCGACACGACGCACCCCTCCACGACCACGTCGTTGCTCTGCTGGAAGCTGATCCCGTCCCCGGGGTAGTCCTCCACGACACAGGCCCGGATCTGCGCCCCGTGGCCCCGGTAGAGGAAGAGGCCCGCCCCCCGGCATCCGTTCAGCGCCGGGTTGTTCTGCCGGTTTCCCCGGATCGTCACCCCCTCCACCCGGACCCCCTCCGCGTAATAGCCGCTGATCACCGGAAAGACGGATTGCGCCACGGCGTTGTTGTGAACCATGCAGTCCGCGTTCAGCGGCTTGCTGATCCCGAACGTATTCCCCTCCGCCCATAGGATCGTGGCCACCGTCGTGTGAAAGCCCCCCGACCGGTCGTCCTTCACCGCGATCCCCATCCCCACCCGGAACCGGGACGGATCGTCCACCGTCACCTGCTCCTCCCCGTAGTCCCCGTCCATGGCCAACCGCGACTCGAACCCGTCGCCCTTCCGCAGCACCGTCCCGCCCTCCCCCACCACCGCCACCCGGCCCCGCAGGTGGAGCGAGTCCCCCATCTCATAGACCCCCGGCCCGACCTCCACCACACCCCCGCCCAGACCGGCCACGTAATCCACCGCCGCCTGCAGCGCCCGGTGGTCCCGCCCGACGATGTCCCCCTCCTTCTGCCCCACCCTCACCCGCACGCCTGTGCGTTCTCCTGCGCCCATTCCAGCGCCTCCTTCCCCAGTCTGCCTATATTGGATGAGACACTTGCACCCCGGAGTTTACTGAGCAGGGCGGAGAGGAAAGATATAGATGAACGGGAAAGGTGAAGCACGTGAGCTGGGTTTGCCGTTGGGGGAATCGGAGTGTAGTGGAAGCGTCCCCAAC
>SICM01000240.1 GCA_009694805.1 Candidatus Latescibacterota bacterium | reverse complement strand
CTTGAAAAAGCCCTGGAACTGGACCTGTATGCCCGCATGCTGAAACACCCTTTGTATCAACAGAAAATCAACGAGTTGTCGGGTCTCCTTGAAAAGCCATCAAGCTTGAAGAAGGCAGCATAACGGTGATCGTGAGTGAACAGTGTCCCTATTATAACGCCGATCCCGTCCGGGCGCGCTTCTTCGCCTCCAACAACCTGGCCCTGCCGGCAGATCGCTTTCACGCCATCGGGGGGTTTGAAACGGCCTTCCCCCTGGCCGCGGGGGAGGACCGGGAGTTCTGCGCCCGGTGGCTGGATCGCGGGTATCGCATGACCTATGCCCCGGAGGTGGTGGTCCATCACGCCCACACGCTGACCTTCCGCCGCTTCTGGAGGCAGCAGTGCAACTATGGCCGAGGGGCCTTCCGTTTTCGCCGAGGGTACGCCCGGCGGGAAGATGGAGATGGCCGGAGAGAGCCCGCGTCATTCTACCTGAACCTGTTGCGGTATCCGTTCTCGATGACCCGGGGCTGGCGCGCGTGGTCCCTGGCGATGTTGATGGGGGTCTCTCAGGGGGCCATCGTAGCGGGGTATGGGGAAGCGTGGTGCAACGCCAGGAGGGCAGGGGAGGCGGAAGCCATGGCCTGAAGATAAGGCTCCCGGCCCATCATCGCAGCCTGTCAATCCTAGACGCCCTTTCAAGGGCGTCTATTTTTTTCTGGTTCGGGGGCAGGAAAGCCTGTATTTTATCGGAGCCGGCGTCGGCTGACCCGTCTATCGGGCGGCCCCACTCACGCACCCCCAGATCGTATGGCCTCGACCTCTGATCCTTCCCTTCCCACCCCCCCCGGTCTGCGCATCGGCCTGGACGGCACGACGTTGCAGCCGGGGCGGTCCGGGATCGGATTCTACACGGAACACCTGTTCGCCGGGCTGCTGTCGGTGGATGGGGCGAACGACTACGTCATCTTCTCCAACGCGGAGGTCCGGAGCGACCGCATCCCTCCCGGCCTGGTCCACCGGAGGCATCGCTTCCCGGTGCGCGGCATCTGGATGCAGGTGGTCCTGCCGTTCCTCCTGCGGCGGGCGAGGGTGGACGTCTGCCATTACACGAACTATGTCGCGCCGCTGCTTTCCGGGCGTCCCTCGGTCGTGACGTTTCATGACATGACCGTCCTGCTCCTGCCGGACTGCTCCCCGTGGAAGAAACGCCTGCTGCTCAGGCCCCTCATCCCACTGATCGCCCGGCGGGCGGACGCGATCATCGCGGTCTCGGAGTCCGCCAGGCAGGACGTGCTCCGGCTCCTCCACGTGCCGGCGGAGAAGGTCCACGTCATCCACGAGGGGGTGGCCCCGGTCTTCAGGCCGGTGGAGGACGCGCAGGCACGGGCGCGGGTGCAGGTCCGGTATGGTCTGCGAGGGCCCTATTTCATGGCCGTGGGCTCGGTGGAGCCCCGGAAGAACCTGGTCCGCCTGGCCCGCGCCTTTCAAAAGGTCCGGGATGAGGCGGGGGAGGGCCTCCAGCTCCTGATCGTGGGGGGGAAGGGGTGGCGTTCGGAAGAGATCATGCGGGAGATCCGGAGGGTGGTGGGGAAGGCGGTGGTCTGGGCGGGCTACGCGCCGTCCGAAGACCTGCCGGCCCTCTACGGCGGGGCTGAGGCCCTGGTCTACCCGTCGCTCTACGAGGGGTTCGGCCTGCCGGTGATCGAGGCGATGGCCTGTGGCGCGCCGGTCATCACGTCGGACAACTCCTCGCTGAAGGAGGTGGCCGGGGACGCGGCCCTGCTCGTGGACCCGGAGGACGTGGACGCCATCTCCGGGGCCATGCGCCGGGTGAGGGAGGATGAGAACCTCCGGGCGGACCTCCGACGCAGAGGGTTGGCGCGCGCAGCGCAGTTCTCCTGGGAGGAGGCCGCGAGGCAGACGCTGAAGGTCTACGAGCAGGTTCACAGAGAAAGGACGGGCGGCGGGAGAGGGGATGGGAGAGAGGACCTTCCCCCCTTCCCCGTTTCCCCCCCTCTCCGTTTCGGGGGGGAGGGACGGGAGGTGGAGGCGGTGGTCAAGACCGCGCTCTACGCCGGTCTGTTCGACTATCCGCTGACGATGGAGGAGATGCGCCGGGGGGTGTTCGATCTGGAGATGTCCGGGGAGGCCCTGTCCGCCGCGATCTCCCGGTGCGACCTCCTCTTCCGGGTGGAGGGGGAGGGGCGAATCTTTCTGCCGCTCAAGGGGCGGGAGGGGACCGTGGACGCCAGGTTGCGGCGGGAACGGGATCACGGGGCCTTCCTGCGCCGGATGCGCCGGCCCCTTGAACGGCTGTGCAGCCTGCCGTTCGTGCGCATGGTCGCCCTGTCCGGGGGGAGCGCCTTCGCCTATGGAGAGGACCTGGACCTGTTCGTGGTGGCTGCCCCCCGGCGGGTCTGGACCGTGACACTCTTCTCGGTCCTGCTCGCGAAGGCGATGCGCCTCCGGCGCACGATCTGCGTCAACTATCTCGTGGACGAGGAGGCGCTCCGGGTCCCGGCGCGGGACTTCTTCACGGCGCACCAGATCCTGGCGCTCAAGCCGGTCTATGGGGTGCAGGTGTATGAGCGTTTCGTGCGGGAGAACGCGTGGGTGAAGGCGCACTTCCCGAATTTCACGCCTTACCTCAAAGAGACGCCGTTCCCGGTGCGGGAAGGCCGGATGAAGCGGGTCGCGGAGCGCCTGCTGGCGCGGGGGTGGGATGGGGTGGAGGAGGTCATCCGCAGCGTCTACGGCAGGTATCTCCGGCGGAAGGTGGCGACTCCGGGGGGGCGGTCAGGGGTGTCTCTGTCTCCGCATCGCCTCCAGCTCAATGTGGTGGACCATAAAGAGGAGATTGCCCGGCGGTTCGCGGAGGCGTTACAAAACAGGGAAACGGCAGACGGACCTCACCCACCCCCTGCCCCCTCCCTCTCCGCACGCGGAGAGGGAGGGGGCAGGGGGTGGGTGAGGTCGTTTCACCTTCACGTTTCACGGTCTGTCCTTCAGTTCCACTGTGAAGGGCGTCAGGAGCAGGATCTTCAGGTCGAACCAGAGGGACCATCTCTGGATGTATTCGAGGTCGTAGCGGGTCCGCTCGGGGACGGACGTATCCCCCCGCAGGCCGTTGACCTGCGCCCAGCCGGTGATGCCGGGCCGCATCCGGTGGCGTCCGGCGTATCCGGAGATCTCCCGCTCGAACTGCTCGACGAATGCCGGACGTTCGGGCCGGGGGCCGACCAGGCTCATGTCGCCCATGAGGATGTTGTAGAGCTGGGGGAGTTCGTCGAGGCCGGTGCGCCGGAGCCAGCCTCCGACGCGGGTCACGCGGGGGTCGTCCCGCCGGGACCAGATGGGGCCGTCTGTCTCCGCATCCTGAATCATGGTGCGGAATTTGACCAGAAGGAAGGGCCTGCCCCCGCGTCCGACACGAATCTGCCGGTAAAAAATGGGTCCTCTGGAGTCGCGCCGGATGAGGAGCGCCAGGACGGCGAAAAGGGGCATGATCAGGAGAAGCAGAAAGAGCGAGATGAGGATGTCTAAACCGCGTTTAAAAGGGAACTGAAGGGGATGATCGGGCATACGTTCTTGATTCTCATTTCTCCGGCTTTACTGGCGATCCATCTCCTTTAAAACCCATCACCGACCCGATCCCGCCGCGAACTGTAATCCAGAGGAAGTTGAAGAATGAAACGTCACCCATCCAGCGATTCTGGATCTGGACCGGGCGTAGCGGGAGACCCTTCTCGGGATTGTGCGACTTGAGCTTAAACGTGTTGGCGACGAACGTCCCAATCTTTTCGCGGAGGCCTTTCTCCCCCCACGCCGTCTTGGTCAGAACTTCAAGGTCGAAATCATGATAGGCCAACAGCAGGGTGCCGTTTGCGCTGCCATTTCGAATGTTCACGTCAGCGATAATGCTGTCTATAACCCTCTCTCTGATGCGCAGCCGTTTCGTGTGGACAAGGGTCCTGTTGACGGCCTCCATCTTCATCTCGCGCAGCGCCCCTCGACCCCGCATCGTGAACGTGGGGCTCAGGAGGGGGTATTCGAACGTGAAGTCCAGGCGGCCCTCGCCCATGGCGTAGAGTGTGCCTTCGAACATCGTGGGGGGCCGGACGAGCGACCTGTCGTTGGAGATCCGGAGGATGCTTCCAGACAGCCTCTCGAAGGTGGTGACGCCGGGCTCTGAGTCCGTCGGCCAGCGCTCCCGGTAGGAGATGTTCCCCTTGCGCAAGAGGACCGAGTCAATGCGTACCGGGATCTTGAGCCGTTGAAACGCCTCGTGCGGCAACACCCGCCTGTGCGGCGTGGGATCCAGGGACATCCGCTTGTCCAGGTAAATGTCCGTGGTCCAGTCCTCCGCCAGGACTGAGCGGAGGAGGACGGCGCGCCCGTCGACCAGCCTCGGGAGGTCTGCCCCGGCGAGGGCCAGGCGGCGGAAAAAGAGGTCGAAGCGGAGTCTGACGATCTTCTGCCGGGCAAAGGCCTCTTCGTCGAGGGTTGGGTGGATGGCCAGGGAATCGATGGTGAGGACCGAATCGGCAAAGCTCCCCCGGATCGACCGGACGGAGAAGATGTGCAGACTGTCGGGTGAGGGACGCGCGATGTGCGTGACGACGAATCCCCCGTCCCGGCTGAAAGGCAGAGCGTCCCCGGACCGGGCAGAAGACCTGTCCAGATGAAAACCGTGTAGTTCCAACGATATCCCCTCGGACGAATCTCCCAGAGCGGTCGAGGGGAGGAGGATCTGGCCGTTGTGGAGCGTCACCCGCTCAATCGAGATGACCGGAAGATAGTCGGCGCTTTGGTCCGGCGCCTGCACCTGGGCCGTATCGCGGCCCTCCGTGCGGGGTCGCAGGCGTATCCGGGGAGAAGAGATCTCCATCCGGCTGGCGTAGAACCCGCCTTTCATGAGGAGCCTGTGCCAGGAGATGCCTGAGAGGCGCACCGTGTCGACGTCGATATGCGCCAGGGAGGCGAGCAGGGGAACGACCTTCTGTTCCCACCCGGCGGTCGTGTCCGCGGCAAATCGAATGTCGGTGAGCTCCAGCGCGCCAGTGGGGAGGAGCTCGATCTGTCCGATCTGAAACGAGCAGGCCCCTCCGCCGGCCTTCTGCACCAGGTTGATGAGTTTCGGCCGGAGGTAGCCGTTCAGGATATTGTCTGCGAACAGAAACAGGATGAGCGCGCAGGAGGCCAGGGCGACCGCTCCCCCGGTCAGAATGTATAGCACCCTCTGCCCACGGCGTGGGGAGGGGGGCTTCGGTCCTGAGTTGGCGGGTGGCTCGGTCATTACAAACCTTACTGAAATCGATGAAAGCTATTGAACACTCAAGACTTAAATGATTAAAAACCTCTCCGGTTTCATTTTCTTTTCGGCTCTGGCCGGTGGGCCTCCCACGCCTCCGCGATGATCTTTCTCATCCGACGCTCGAAGAAGGACCGGTCGAACCTCCGCGCGTGGGCGCGGAGGTCTTCGGGGCTGAAACCAGAGGGGTCGAAACAGCGGACGGTCTTGACCAGCGCCTCCGGGGTCTGAGGCCAGAAAAAATCTCCTGTCTGGCCGTCCAGGACCGTCTCCAGCGCGCCGCCGGCCCGCAGGGCGATCACCGGCCTCCCGGCGGCCTGGGCCTCCACCGGGGCGATGCCGAAGTCTTCGACGCCGGGGAGGATGAAGGCCACGGCGCGGGCGTAGAGGTCCGGGAGGCAATCGTCCGGCTGCCAGCCGAGGAAGGAGATGTTGGGGCGGGCGCGGCGTTCCAGGTGCCCCCGCTCCGGCCCGTCGCCCACGATCCGGAGCGGGAGGCCGAGGCGGTTGAAGGCGTCCACGGCCAGGTCGATGCGCTTGTAGGGGACGAGGGCCGAGACGATCAGGAAGTAGTCCTCCGTACGGTTCGAGATGCGGAAGCGGTCGACGTCCACGGGGGGATAGACCACGTCGGCCTCCCGGTCATAGCAGCGCCGGATGCGTTCCCGGACGTGCCTGGAGTTGGCGATGAAGTGATGGACGCGGCCGGAGGCGCGCCGGTCCCAGCGCCGGAGGTACAGGAGGAGCGGGGCCGCTGCCGCGCGGGTCAAAGGGCTCCGCAGGTAGGCGTCCGGCATGTCCCAGGCGTAGCGCATCGGGGTATGGCAGTAGCAGATGTGCAGGGCGTCGGGGCGGGGCCGGACGCCCTTGGCCACGCAGTGACTGCTGGAGAGGACCAGGTCGTAGGGCGTCACGTCGAGCCGCTCGACCGCTGATGGGAAGAGCGGGAGCAGGGACCGATAGCGCCGGGCGATGCCGGGGATGCGCTGGAGAAAAGAGCAGGTGATGGGGTGTCGCTCGATCTCCCGCGATACAGCGCCCGGCACGTGCAGCAGGGTGTAGAGGGGCGCGCCGGGGAACAGGCGGCAGAGGCTCTCCAGACACCGCTCGCCTCCGCGCATGCCGGTCAGCCAGTCGTGGACGAGGGCGACGGTCATAGGGACTAGAAAGATAGCGGTAGACAGGGGCGTGTGTCAAGATCAATAGTGAACGATGAGGATTGAGGATTTAGGAAAGCCTCTTCTCACCCCTTAATCCTCACCCCTCACCCCTGTTGTTCTTTACAGAAGGGACCCTATCATGAAACTCGCAGCCGTTCAGTTGGACACCACTGCCCGCGAGGTGAGCCACAACGTCCACAAGGCTATGCTCTGGGGCAGACAGGCGTTTGAGCAGGGGGCGAAATTTGTGTTCTTTCACGAGGGGCTGACCGCGGACTACTCCCCGGAGCCGATGCGGGACGGCCGCTCTCTGGACAGTATCGAGGTCTATGGATTCGCCTATCTTGCAAAGCGTTACGGAGGTTATGTAGCGCTTGGACTGAATGAGGTCTGGCAGGGCCGGCCCTATATCTCCACGGTCTTCCTGGGGCCGGAGGGGGTCGTGGGGGTGTACCGCAAGAGTTACCTCTGGCCGAACATCAGCCAGCTCCCGCAGAGGTTCAACGGGGACTTCAACGCCTTTCTTCAGACCTACGTCCCCCACGAGCAGGGCTACCGGCTGGAGCGGGGTATCCTGGCGCACGGGGACGGCACGCAGGTCCTGCAGGTCGGGGGGCTGCGCATCGGGTGCATCATCTGCGCGGACGGGTCCCAGCCGGAGGCCTGGGCGACCTTCGAGCGGGATAAGCCGGATCTGATCTTCTGGCAGAACCATCCTCGTAAAGTTAAGCGTAATTCGCTGTAGCAGAATACGTTAAATTAGGGTCAAAAAGAGGTGACTGCTCGATTTTTCAGCAATTAGGGGCGCAGAGGCCACTTTAGGCGGGCCAATGGGTGAGTTCTCCTAAGAAATGCTCG
>SICM01000239.1 GCA_009694805.1 Candidatus Latescibacterota bacterium | reverse complement strand
TGGCTACATCAAACTCGAACTGCTGAAAGTCTCGACCAAACTCAACCACTTTGCGCTCAAGTCCAAACTCTACCTCAACGCGCTTCAGGTATCCTTCGATACTTTACGTCAACTCCAACCTGTCCGGTTGACTGCGTAAGGTGAGTTACTTTCTTCTTCTTCAGGAGTATCATTGGTTGGGGTTACTGGGGCTGGGGTTATCCTCAAAGGAGGCATGTGATGCCACTCGTGACGATGAAACAGATTCTGGACGAGGCGATGCGAAAGAACTACGCCGTCGGGGCGTTCAATGTGAACAACATGGAGCAGATCAAGGGGATCATGGAGGCGGCACGGCAGACGAAGTCGCCGGTCATCCTCCAGGCCAGCCGGGGGGCGCGAAAGTACGCGGGAAGGCGTTTCCTTCGGCACCTGATCCTGGCGGCGATCGAGGAGTACCCGGAGATCCCGATTGCGATGCACCTGGACCACGGGAACAACCTGCAGTCGTGCGTGGAGGCGATCGAGGACGGATTCACGTCGGTGATGATCGATGGGTCCCTGCTGGAGGACGGCAAGACGCCCGCGCCCTACGACTACAACCTGAACACCACCCGGCAGGCCGTGTTGTATGCGCACGAGCGCGGGGTGACGGTGGAGGGGGAACTCGGATGCCTCGGGGGGATCGAGGACGGGGTGGGGTCCGGTGACGTGAAACTGGCCGACCCGGATCAGGCCGTGGAGTTCGCGGGGAAGACGGGCGTGGACGCCCTGGCGCTGGGGTTCGGGACGAGCCACGGGGCCTACAAGTTCAAGAAGGAACCGAAGCTGGCCTACGACATCGTGGAGAAGGTCCACGCGCACCGGCCGGACCTGCCCATCGTCAGCCACGGCTCCTCTTCAGTGACCCGGGACCTGGTGGACCGGATCAACGCCCACGGCGGGCACATGCCCAACGCGATGGGGGTCCCGGTGGCGGACCTCGTCCGCTCGATCGACTTCGGGGTGCGGAAGATCAACATCGACACCGACACGCGGCTCGGGGTGACGGGGGTGATCCGGGAGATCTTCGCGAAGCAGCCGGACAAATTCGACCCCAGGGACTACCTGAAGCCGGCCATGGAGGAGATCACGCGCATCGTGACCGACCGGATGCGAGCCTTCCGGACCGCCGGACACGCCGGGGATTACGCCCCGATCAGCCTGGAGGAGATGAAGAAGGCTTACGAAAAGAATTGAGTAGGGATGATCCAAAAAAGGAGATGCAAAATGCAAAGTGGAGAATGCAAAGTGTAAAATGTCATTTTGTATTTTGCATTTTGCATTTTGTATTTTCCGCTTTTCAGGGAGGATGTCCGCATGGCAGACCGATTGGGCGTGGCCGTTCACGGGGCGGGGTGGGTGTCCGGGGAGCACATCAAGTGGTTCAGCGCCAACCCGCACACCGAGGTGCGCCACATCAGCAGCCGGAAGCTGGAGAGCGCGAAGCGCAAGCGGGACGAGGCAGGTCTCAAGTGCGATGTCTCAACCGATTTTGAAAAAGCCCTGTCCCGCAAGGACATCGACATCGTGGCCATCTGCACGCCGAACCATCTCCACGCCCGCGAGACGATCGCGGCGGCGCAGGCCGGGAAGCACGTGGTGATCGAGAAGCCGGTGGCGATCAACCTGGACGATCTGAAGGCGATGCGGGACGCGGTGCGGGAGGCGAAGGTGAAGACGGTGGTGAGTTTCGTCCTCCGGTGGAACCCCATGTTCGAGACCCTCAAGGCCCTGCTGGCCGACGATGCCATCGGGAAGGTGTTCTACGCGCGGGTGAACTACCTGCACGAGATCGGGCCCTGGTATTCGGGGTACGAGTGGGCGAGCCGAAAGGAGACGTCGGGTTCGGCCATGCTGTGCGGGGGGTGCCACGCCGCGGACGCCCTGCGGTGGCTCGCGGGGGAGGTGGCGGAGGTGACGGCCTTCCACTGCCGGGGGCACCGGCAGGACTTCGATTACATGCCGACGCTGATGGGGACGCTGCAACTGGCCAACGGCGGGGTGGGGCACCTGGGCGCGAGTTTTGAGATCGAGATGCCCTACAGCTTCCCCGTGGAGCTGTTCGGGAGCAAGGGCTCGATCCGGGACAACCGGGTCTGGTCGAAGGGGAAGTTCCCGGGGCAGACGGAGTGGGTGGCGATTCCGACGATCCTGCCCGACAACGGGGCCGTGGCGCATCACCCCTTCCGGGGGGAGATCAACCATTTCGTGGACTGCATCCTGAAGGACGTGGAGTCCCACTGCAACCTTGAAGACGCGGTCAAGACGCACGAACTCTGCATCGCCCTGGACATGTCCGCGGAGCAGGGGGGGAGGCCGGTGAGGCTGCCGCTCCTGTAAAGGACAGAATCGGAGAATCGGGGAAACGGGGAAACGGGGAGCAAGTCTCCGGCTCAGTCTCTTAACTCCGGCTTCTGCAAAAAGTTATTGACAAAAGGCCCATTATGGGCTATTATACGAACAAGGTCGGGTTCCTTTATCGCAGTGTCGCTTTAGGGTGTCAAATCCCTTAAGGTGGGAATCCCTATGGAATTTATGTGGGTATTCGGAATATTGACTTTTGGCTGTCTCGCCATCCTCGTGAAGATCCTGCTCGACTATTCTGCGGCGGCTTCTGAGTGGCACGCCATGGTGCGGCAGGCCAAGGTGCAGCAGGCGCAGGCCGAGTCCCAGGTGGATGTGTTCGTGAAGGGCAAGGAGGAGGCCCTGGCCCGGACCAGCACCGTGGAGCAGGAGCGGAAACAACACGAAAAGAAAGGGAAGGTCATCCTTCACCGGGGGCCGCCAGGTCAATAGCCGGGGTGGGTGGGGGGGCTGGAAGAGGCATCGGGATCGAGATTTCGGCGCGGGTTTCACACCGCGCCATTTTTTTAGAGTCCGTCGGGCTCTTATGGAGGACCCTATGGCAGAGGTCATACAGGTCGGCTGCATCGGCTGCGGGGGGCGGGGGCGGCTCTACACCTCCGGGCTGGCTAAACTGCCCGGCTTCAGGATGCGGGGCTACGCCGACGCCCGGATCGAGGCGGCGAAGGCGTTCCAGGAGGCCTACGGAGGGGACTATGCGACCACGGATCTGAACCGGGTTCTGGAGGACCCGGACATCGGCGTGGTCCTGATCTGCACGTATCACGACACGCACGCCCCCCTGTCGATCAAGGCGGCGGAGCAGGGCAAGCATATCCTGCTGGAGAAGCCGATGGCGCTCACGATCGAGGAGTGCGAGGCCATCGAGCGGGCGGTCGAAAAGGCCGGGGTGCGGATGGCCCTGGGGTTCAAGATGCGGTTCATGCCGGTGATCGCGAAGGTGCGGGAGAAGATCGGCACGCCGATGATGATGGTGGGGCAGATGATGGACAAGCGCTGGGCGGACACCAACTGGGCGCAACAGCCGAAGATCGGCGGGGGCAACGTGATCTCGCAGGGGTGCCATACGACCAACATCCTGACGTATTTTGCGGGCGCCGACCCCGTCTCGGTCTACGCCGAGGGGGGACCCATGACGCACACTGGAACGGACATCATCGACAACGTGGTGGCGACGATCCGGTACAAAAACGGCGTGGTGGCCAGCATGATCCAGGGGGACGCGGGCCTCAACCCGCACGTGTCCAAGTTCTTCTTTGAGCTGTTCGGGAAAGACGGCAAGGGGGCGGGGCTCTACAACCGCTGCCACGAGGCCACCCTGTGGGGCGCGGACGTGGACCGGATCGGGCCGGAGACGCTGACGCCGCAGGAGAACGAGGACATCGAGGGGGACCAGGGCCTGCTCCGGCACTTTGCGGAGTGCGTGAAGGAGAACCGGCCCACGCTCGTCGGGCCGAGGGAGGGCCGGGTCGCCACGACGATCGTGGTCAAGATCTTCGAGGCGGTGAGGACGGGCAAGCCGCAGAAGATCGAGGTCTGAGGGGGGCGGACTAAGAACCTATCACAGATGCACCACAGAGCACACGGAATTCACCACAGAGCACACGGAGAACACAGAGAAAAGCAGAAGATAGAATACAGGAGGGAACACCTACAGCCTGGAGTTTTTCCTGTATCCTGTATTTTTTTCTTCTCCGTGGTCTCTGTGCCCTCTGTGGTGAAAGGGTTCTTTTTGGCTCTAAAGGACCAGGGTTAGAGGGGCGTGCCTCGGATAGAGAGGTATGCCCCTTTTCTGTTATCTGATCGGATACAGAGGGTTTATCCATTCGGATACTTTCCCGGATGGGCTCAAGACCGCATCGCAGGGGGATTTTTCAAGCCTCCCGTCCCCGATCCGACCCGGTGTTGTATCCGATGAGATACGGCACTTCGCGACGGGCCCATTTTGAATCGAAGCGGGGGTTCGACTTGGACAACAGATGGCCTGGAATAACTCTTGACCCGTCAACTGTTTGGGGACAGGGTGTCGAATATCTCGATTTCTTTTTTTGACCCCTCCTCTTTCAGGTACGCCGGTTGCGATATCATAGTCCGAAATCGAAAATCCGGCGCGGAGGGAATATACCTGACATGAGCGCCCCAACGGGTGTTCCAAAAGGAGGATGCGATGCATATCGACGAGAAGATCCAGGACGACGTGGCCGTGTTGACCATCAGCAGGGACCTGACGACCGGACCAGATGTGTCGCCGCTGCACGACCGCATCAAAAGCCTGACGAAGGACGGGATTACCAAAGTGGTGGTCGACTTTTCGAAGGTGCGATTCTGCGGAAGCGCGTTGCTGGGGGCGCTGATCGCCGGCCTGACAACGCTCCGAAACGCGGGGGGAGACCTCCGGCTGACCGGACTGGCTGAGCGGATGGAAAGCCTTCTGGCCGTGACCCACCTCGCCGGGATTTTCAGGACGCTGAACACGGTGGACCTTGCCGTGGGCAGCTTTAAGAACGCCTGACAGCATTCACCACAGAGATCAGGGAGGACACAGAGAAAAGCAGGAGATAGAATAATAGAATATCAGTAGATCAAGAAATGGGCAACTGTGGCCCTGGATCGGTCGGTTTACCCGTTTTTCGTAGGGGCGAGGCGTTGCCTCGCCCGGCGATTCTACCGGATCAGACCGACGGGCGACCCGCCGGGTCGCCCCTACGAAAAAACGATATATCGCCTGATGCCTGGGCCGTTTGCGCCCATTTCGTGATGTACTGAATACAGGAGGGAACGCCTACAGCCTGGGGTTTCTCCTGTATCCTGTATTTTTTTCTTCTCCGTGGTCTCTGTGCCCTCTGTGGTGAATGGTTCTTCTTCTATACGCTCCAGGGATGACAGACACGAGGTGTGCGCGATGAAAAAGAGGTTGAAAATGGGAGGTTTGAGATTGAAGATTTCATGCCGGGGCGTCGTGGCGCTGATCCCTTTTGCATTTTGCAATTCCTTCGCGTTTGCTTCTCCCACCCTGGCCCGGCTCTCCTTCTGGGTCCCTCCTGCTCGCATGGCCGAGTTCGAGACCGCGTACGGGGCGAAGGTCATCCCGATCTTGAAGCGGCACGGCCTGACGCCGTCCTCCGAGCGGGGCCACGCCACGCCGGACAGCGTCTTTAACAGGCTGTTCGAGATTAAGACTCCGTCCGAACTGGCCGACAAACAGAAAGCCCTCCAGGGCGATTCAACGTGGACGGCGGTGCTGCAAGCCCTGGGAGCGAGTTTTGGAACGACTCAGCCCGACGGCCCCATGCGGTTCGCTTTCGGGTTTTACGCTGCACCCGCAGGGCCTGGAAGGGTCGTATCTGCGGGGCCGGGCAAGACAGTATCCGCCGGACGCGGCACAGGTCACTGGCGCACCTACGATGCGACGGATGGTCTCCCGGTTGGGTACGTACGGTCGATCTTGCAGGATCGGGAGGGAAATCTCTGGTTCGGCACCTGGGGCGGGGGCGTGAGCCGGTTTGATGGAAAAACCTTCACCGCCTTCACCACGAAAGATGGGCTGGCAAGCAATCTTGTGTATTCAATCCTGCAGGACCGAGAGGGGAATATCTGGTTCGGCACCTGGGGTGAAGGCGTAAGCCGGTTTGATGGGAAAGATTGGAAGACCTTCACCATGAAAGATGGGCTGGCAAGCAATCTTGTGTATTCAATCCTGCAGGACCGGGAGGGGAATATTTGGTTCAGTGGAAGGGGGGGGGGTAACCCGATTTGATGGGAAAGACTGGAGGACCTTCACAGCCAGAGATGGTCTGGCTGGAAACTACGTATTGACGACCTTTCAGGACCGGGAGGGGAATCTCTGGTTCGGCACCTCGGCAAGCGGCGTAAGCCGATATAATCCTTCGGCAAGTTCAGAACAAGCCTGGAAGACATTCACCACGAAAGATGGGCTGGCGGTGAATGGGGTCTGGTCCATTTTCCAGGGCCGGGATGGGGCGCTCTGGTTCGGGAGTCTTACAGCACCCGGCGGCGGCGTGAGTCGGTACGATCCTTCGGCTTCGCTCAGGACAGGTGGCAAGTCCTGGACCACCTTCAGCACCAAAGATGGGATGGGGGGCGAATTTGTGTCGTCCATGTTGCAGGACCATGAGGGGAACCTCTGGTTCGGTACCGTGGGTTTGACCCGGTACGACGGCAAGAACTGGAGGACCTTCACACCCAGCCAGGGTACCAACGCGGTATATTCGATCTTTCAGGACCGGGAGGGATATCTTTGGGCGGGCACGGACGAGGGCGTGCGCAGGTATGACGGGAAAACCTTCACGACCTTCACCACCCGAGACGGCCTGGCAGCCGATGGGGTGTCGTCGATATTTCAGGACCGGGAGGGGAACCTCTGGTTTGGCACCTCTAACGGTTTGAGTCGGTATGACAGGGCTGGGAGAGGGTCCGGTGGACCCTCTGGGAAGGGAACCTTCACCACGTTCACCATAGAGGACGGGTTGCCGAGTAATAATGTGTCGAATATCTTTCAGGACCGGGAGGGGAACCTCTGGTTCGGTACCGATGGCGGTGTGAGCCGGTATGACGGCAAGATGTTCACGGCCTTCACCACAGATGACGGGCTGGCAGGCGGTTGGGCGCAATCGATCTTTCAGGATAGAGATGGAAATCTCTGGTTCGGCACCCGGAGTGGAGGAGTGAGCCGATATGACGGCAAGACCTTCCAGACGCTGACCCGCCAGGATGGGCTGGCGAGCAATGTGGTAAATTCCATCATTCAAGACCGGGATGGGGTTCTATGGGGTTGTGAAGAAATAAGCGATTGATTTCGACAGGGCGCGGTTGTACCTTTGATGCGTGAACTTCAATATCTTGCGCAGAAAGTACACGGTCCTCAGGCCGGCGTTGACGGAGCGGTCGAGGCGGCTTTGGTCGGCGACCGA
>SICM01000238.1 GCA_009694805.1 Candidatus Latescibacterota bacterium | reverse complement strand
GAGCATTTCTTAGGAGAACTCACCCATTGGCCCGCCTAAAGTGGCCTCTGCGCCCCTAATTGCTGAAAAATCGAGCAGTCACCTCTTTTTGACCCTAATTTAACGTATTCTGCTACAGCGAATTACGCTTAACTTTACGAGGATGATCCTTCATCCTTCATCCTTCATCCTTTATCCTTTTTTCGCATTTTCTTGAGTTATGGCCACCATCTCCCACGGAAATAAGACGACTGAACTCTCCGCGGGCAAGACCCTCTTCGACTACGCGGACGACCTGCGCGTGAAGGTCCCCACCTCCTGCGGCAGGACCGGGCAGTGCCACGAGTGCATCGTCGAGGTCGCATCGGGCGCCGAGGCCCTCTCGCCGCCCACCGGGGCGGAGCATTTCCTCACCCCCCCTTACCGGCTCGCCTGTCAGGCGGCCGTCATCGACCCGAATCGGGACATCCGGTTCTCCGTCCTCAAACGCACCCCCCAGATCCTCACCCGTGGCAAAGAGACCGGCCTCGACCTGGACCCCTTCGTCCAGCGGAGGGGGGACCGGGTCTTCTGCGGCGACCGGGACGTCGATGCCTACCGGGGCCGTATCCTGGGGATCGCTGCGGACGTGGGCACGACCACGGTCGCCCTGAACCTGATGGACCTGGAGACCGGGGCCTGCCTCTGCACGAGCGCCTTCGAGAACCCGCAGCGGTTCGGCGGCAGCGACGTCATGCACCGCATCTCCTATGACGGCGGGGCCTTCCGGGGCGAGATGCACAGGGCCATCCTCAGCGCCCTCAACTACGAGATCCGGGAGATGTGCCGGAGGCTCCGCCTCCCCCGGCAGACGGTCTATGAGATGGTCGTCGTGGGCAACGCCACGATGCGCGACCTCTTCTTTGACCTGGACGTGCAGACCATCGGCGAGAAGCCCTACAAGTCCGTCACCGAACACGAGATGGACGCCGGGGGGCGCACGACCACGGTCCTGACCGCCACGGCCCGCGCCCTCGGCCTGCGCATCCACCCGAAGGCGAACATCTACGGCGGCCCCCTGATCGGCTGTCACGTCGGGGCGGACGTGGCCGCAGACCTCCTCGCCGTGGGGATGGACCGGGAGCAGGACGTCGTCATGCTCGTGGACATCGGCACCAACACGGAGGTGGTCGTCGGGAATTCCAGCCGGATGATGGCCGCCTCCTGCCCGGCAGGTCCCGCCTTCGAGGGGGGGCTGATCACCTACGGCATGCCCGGCTACGACGGGGCCATCCAGTCCGTCGCCCTCCGGAACGGGGATGTCAGTTACCGCACCATCGGCGACGCCCCCGCTGAAGGCATCTGCGGATCGGGCCTGATCGACCTGCTCGCCGAGCTGCGGCGCGCCGGGAAGATGGATGAGCTGGGGGTCTTTCCGGAGGGGATGGACAGGTTCGTCGTGGCGCCGGACCGGGGGATCACCTTCTCGCGTGAGGACGTCAGCCAGCTCGCCCAGGCCAAGGCCGCCAACACCTGCGGGCAGCGCATCGTGATGCGGAACTACGGCGTCGGCCTGGAGCAGGTCAAGAAGCTCTACCTGGCCGGGGGGTTCGCCAACTACATCGACATCCGGCACGCCATCGAGGTCGGGTTCATCCCCAACTTCCCGGAGGAGAAGATCGAGAAGGTCGGCAACGCCTCCCTCCAGGGGGCCACGGCAACGCTCCTGTCGAAGACGAAGCGGGAGACCCTGGAGCGCCTCGTCCGCCGCGTCGAGCACGTGGAGCTGGAGACCACCCCCGACTTCTTCGAGATGTTCGTCGAGGGCTGTATGTTCAAGCCGATGTACGAATAGACCTCACCTTTCAAGGACCCTATGGACCTCTCCTTCCGCGAAGCCCTCACCGACACCGATACCTTCGTGTTCTGCGTGGAACTCGTCACGAGCCGGGGGATCATCATCGAGAAGCAGGGGAAGAAGGTCCTCGAACTGGCCCGGCGTCTGGTGGAGTGGGACCGCATCCACGCCCTGAGCATCACCGACAACCCCGGCGGCAACGCCATGCTGAGTCCGGACACCCTGGGCACGGACCTCATCTCGCGAGGGCAGGAGATCATCATCCACCTCTCCTGCAAGGACTGGAACCGCAACGCCCTCCAGAGCCGGGCCTGGGAGCTGGCCAGCGCGGGGTTTCAGAACGTCCTGGCCCTCTCCGGGGACTACCCCACCAGCGGCTACCGGGGACAGGCCGCCCCGGTGTTCGACATCGACTCCGTCGGCCTGCTGGAGATGCTGAACGATCTGAACCGCGGCATGGAGGTCCAGGGCCTCAAACCGGGGAGCGTGGAGCGCCTCAACCGGACGAACTTCTTCCTCGGCACGGTCGTCTCCCCCTTCAAGCTCCAGGAGCGGGAGCTGATCCCCCAGTACCTCAAGCTCGCCCGCAAGGTCGAGAGCGGCGCGGCCTTCGTCATCACGCAACTCGGCTACGACGCCCGGAAATTTGACGAAGCCCTGCGCTACGCGGCCCTCCAGGGCCTGAACGTCCCGTTCATCGCCAACGTCTATGTCCTGAATCCCGCCGCCGCTCGCTACTTCCACCGGGGCGACATGCCCGGCTGCGTCGTGACCCCGGACCTCCTGGGTCTCGTCGAAAAACAGGCGGCCTCCCCGGACAGGGGAAAAGGTTTCTTCCTGGAATTGGCGGCCAGGCAGGTCGCCATCGCCAGGGGGCTGGGTTACCGGGGGGCCTACCTCGGCGGTCACCTCGCCTTCGAGGACTACCGGAAGATCCTGGAGACCGAGGCCTCCTTCGGCCCGGACGACTGGAGGACATTCGCGAAGGAGATCGCCTTCTCCCGGCCCGGGGAGTTCTACTACTTTGAGCCCGACCCGGAGACCGGCCTGAACGCCCCCCCAGGTCAACCGCGCCTACCTGGCCTCCAGGGAGGAGGGGGCGCGGCGCAGGACCCGGTGGGGCCTCCCGGTGAGCTACAGGCTCAACCGCCTGGTCCACAACGCCGTCTTCGACAGGGACGCCCCCGGTTTCCAGCTCGGCCGGGAGGTCTATCGGCGGATCGAGAAGGCCGGAAAGAAGGCCAGGGCCATCGCCCACGCCGCCGAGCAGGCGGTCAAGGTCCTGGCCTTCGACTGCCGGGACTGCGGGGACTGCGGGGACTGCTCCCTCCCCGAAATCGCCTACCTCTGCCCCGAATCTCAGTGCGTCAAGAACCAGCGCAACGGCCCCTGCGGCGGCACCCGGCAGGGGCAGTGCGAGGTGGGTGAGAAGCCGTGCATCTGGGCCCTGGCCTACGACCGCCTGAAGGCCTACGGCCAGGAGGAGGCCATGCTCAGGCGTCCCGCGGTCTTCCGGGACGCGGCCCTGCGCGGGACCTCCGCCTGGGCGAACACCTTCCTGGGCCGGGACAACCACGCGAAGAACAACAGGGAAACGTGAACACCCCCCCTTCCACCCCCATACCCCTCCCTCCCCCAGCATTGGGGGAGAGAGGGGGCGACAAGGGCTTTGCCCCTTGAGTTCGGGGGAGGGCTGGGGGCCGTCTATTCCGAGTAGCCCCGAATGGGCGTATCGAGGAACTGCCATCTGTCACCCGACTTGTGAGAAAGCTATGCGTCCCCCCCGCTTCACCGTCGTCGGCGAGAACATCCACACCACCCGCGCCCTGTCCAAGACCGGCAAACGGATCAAGCTCCTGGAGGACGGGACCGAGGGCATCCGCTACCAGAACGCCGAGGGGAAGACCCGCTACCTCCGGGTGCCCCCGGCCTACCGGAAGAAGCACGACTACCAGGAGGGGCGGATCAAACACCTGCAGATCGCCGTCCAGCAGGGCCTCTGGGGGGAAGGGGAGGACAGCCGGCGGGGCGTCGAATACATCCACTACGAGGCCCGGCGGCAGGTCGAGACCGGCGCGCACTTCCTCGACCTGAACGTCGACGAGGTCTCCCTTAAGCCGGAGCAGCAACAGGAGGCCATGCGCTGGCTCGTCCCGGTCGTCCAGGCCGTCTCCCCCGTCCCGCTCAGCATCGACTCCTCCAACGCCGAGACCATCCAGGCCGGCCTGGAGGCCTGCGACCGGGGGGCGGGCAGGCCCCTGCTCAACTCCGCGGCCCTGGAGCGTCCTGAGGCCCTCGACCTCGTCAGACACTTCGACTGCCAGGTCATCATCACCGCCGCCGGACAGAGCGGCATGCCGGAAGACGAGGCCGAGCGCGTGGCCAATGTCCGGGAACTGATGGACCTGGCCGACGCCAGGGGCATCCCCAAACCCGACATCTACGTGGACGCCCTGGTCTTCCCCATCGCCGTCGACGCCCGCTATGGGCATCACTATCTGGACGCCGTCCGGCAGATCCGGGAGCGCTACGGCGACGAGATCCACATCCTGGGCGGCCTGAGCAACGTCTCCTTCGGCATCCCGCAACGCAAGCTCGTCAACGAGGTGTTCATCGCCCTGGCCGTGGAGGCCGGGGCCGACGGGGCGATCATGGACCCGGTCCAGAACCGCATCGAAGAGGTGTTCAACCTGGACACGACGACCGAAGCCTACCGCTACGCCTGTGACATGCTGACCGGCCAGGACCCCTTCTGCGAGCGCTTCATCGAGGCCTGGCGCGAGGGAAAGCTGGGATGAGGAGACAAAGGTGACTGCCAGCGAAGTGCGCGACCGGCTTCGGCCCCCCTGGCCTGCCCTGGATGTCCACGTGCATCCCCTGGCGGGGCTGGGTCCCTTCCGGCCTGCGTCGGCACGGGAGGACGCGCGGCTGATCCGGGAGGCGGCCCGGCGGGCGGGCGTGGAGAAGGCCTGCCTGTTTTCGGTCCACCCCGCCCATCCCTACGAGCCGACGGTCGAGCAGTGCCGGGAGGCCAATGACCACGCGCTCGCGATGCGCGACGCGGCCCCGGATTTTTTTCTGCCCTTCTGCTACGTCAGCCCGATGTACCCCGAAGCGGCCGTCGCCGAGATCGACCGCCGCATCCAGGGGGACCGGATGTGCGGCATCAAGCTCTGGGTCGCGCGACGGGCCACGGACCCCGGCCTGGACCCAATCCTGGAGCGCGCCGCCGCGCTGGGCGTGCCCGTGCTTCAGCACGCCTGGGACAAGACCACCGGCAACCTGCCGGGGGAGTCCTTCCCGGCGGACGTGGCCGACCTGGCCCGGCGGAACCCCGGCGTCAACATCATCATGGCCCATCTCAACGGATGCGGCTTGCGGGGGATCGAACAGGTCGCCGACTGCCCGAACCTCTTCCTGGACACCTCCGGTGGAGACCCCGAAGCCGGCATGGTCGAGGCGGCCGTATCCGTCGCAGGCCCGAAACGGGTCGTCTACGGGTCGGACCTCCCGGTGCGCCTGTTCGGGGCGTGCCTGGGCAAGGTCCTGGGGGCCGACCTGTCCGACGAGGCCAAAAGGGACATCCTCTGGAACAATGCAGCCCGGCTCCTGCCAGCCTGGGCGGAGGTGAAACCGCTCAGATAATCAGAGTAGTAGGGGCGTAGAATGCTACGCCCCTACATTTGATTTTTCGAGGAATCACCCGATGACCAGAGTCAGCATCCTCTACTGGAAAGAGATCCCGGCCCAGGTGAAGGCCGAGGACGAGCGCGAGGAGGTGTCGCTGCAACTGCCCGACCGATTCCAGCAGGGCATCGACACCGTGGCCATGGTGGACGGGAGCTACGGGGCCGACGCCTACCTGGAGGCGTGGGAGTGGGGGCCGGAGGTCGAGGTCCCCGGCTCAGCCCGGGAGGCGGCCGAGGCCCTGGCGCACAGGATCGCAACCCGTTTCCCCCTCGACTTCGCCAACCGCCTCCGGGCCCTGCACGAGTCCGGCCAGCGCGACCCCGTGCCCGGCGCGATAGACCACTGGATGGATGAATAGCAATAGTTCGACCTTTATCCTCACCCCTGAGCCGACTCCGGACCTCCGTCCTGAGAGGGCGCGACGTCCCGACTTTCAAGCAGGAGGTTCGTTCAGGCACGGTGGGGTACGAGCGATGCGAAGCAGCGCGGGGGGGGGGTGGAAGGGGCTCGTCCTTCCACTGGACCCCGATTACACCGCTGGACGAAGTACGTCGCGCCCAAGCCCGCGCGGCGTCTGAGCGCGATTCTTTGCGCCACTTTCTTCTAAAGAAAGTGGCAAAAGGGACGCTGAGAAAGACCCTCGCTGGATAGCAGTTCCCCCTGGCGCGATAGACCACTGGATGGAGGAATCCCATGCGCAATAAAGTCCTGCTCGCGACCATTTTCCAGAACCCGGAGTTCGAATCCGAACCCCGCCGCGAGGCCCTGGCCGACCTGGCGAAACTGGCCGACCTGGAGTACTACACCGGGGACCTCACGGCGGAGAAGGTCAAGGGAGTCATCGGCGTGATCGCCAACTCGGCCTTCATCCATTCTGAATTTTACGCACAGGGGAAGGACCTCCGCATCATCTCCCGCTGGGGCGTGGGCTACGAGAAGGTCAACCTCGCCGCCGCCACGCAGCACGGCGTCCTGGTCACCGTCGCCCCGGAACACATGGAGACCGTGGCCGAGTACACGATCGCTCAGTGGATGGCCACGCTCAAACGCGTCTACACCCTGAACCGCCTTTCGCACGCCGGGGACTTCTCCATCATCCGCACCTACGAGGCCAGGGGGTCTGCGCTCGGCCTCTATGGATTCGGACGCATCGGCCAGGCCGTGGCCGCGCGGGCCAGGCCCCTCCTCGGCGCAGAGGGCCGGCTGCTCGTCTACGACATCCGGCCCGACATCCAGGAACTGGCCGGGAAGTTCGGGGCCGTCGCCGTGGACGACCCCATGACCCTGTTCCGGGAATGCGACACCGTCTCCCTCCACGTGGCCGGGGATGACACCATCGTCACCTACGACCGCCTCTGCGCCATGAAGCCCCACGCCTCCCTGATCAACCCCTCGCGCGGCAATCTGGCCGATGACCAGGCGGTCAACCGCGCCATCCGCGAGGACCGGCTCTGCTACTACGTGGTGGACGACCCGGTGGACGGCCCGCGTGAGGTCCACAAGGACCACCCCCGCATCATCTGCACGAACCACAACGCCGGCATCACCGTTGAGTCCACCATCCGCCTCGACCGCCGGACCGTCGGACAGGTCACGGACGCCATCCAGGGCCGGGAGCCCGCCCACATCCTCAACCGGGATGCGCTGAAACATCCGAGGGTGAAGGCATTCTTAACTCACCTTACGCAGTCAACCGGACAGGTTGGAGTTGACGTAAAGTATCGAAGGATACCTGAAGCGCGTTGAGGTAGAGTTTGGACTTGAGCGCAAAGTGGTTGAGTTTGGTCGAGACTTTCAGCAGTTCGAGTTTGATGTAGCC
>SICM01000237.1 GCA_009694805.1 Candidatus Latescibacterota bacterium | reverse complement strand
CTTGAAAAAGCCCTGGAACTGGACCTGTATGCCCGCATGCTGAAACACCCTTTGTATCAACAGAAAATCAACGAGTTGTCGGGTCTCCTTGAAAAGCCATCAAGCTTGAAGAAGGCAGCATAACGGTGATCGTGAGTGAACAGTGTCCCAGGATGTCCGAGGTTTCCGTTTGACATCCGCCTGTCCACGTTCTATCTTGGGGGCAATCAGGCAGGTGAGGGCTGCGCCATTCCCTACGCAACAATTCTTATAAGCGAGGATGGGACGCTATGGCAGAGGCAGAGGTCAGTCGTGAAAAGATGCTGCACATTTCGGACCGGGACCTGTTCGCCGCGATGCGGCTGGAAGGCCCGGCGTTGAAAGAGGTTCGGGAGGCGGTTCGGCGGGAGGATTGGCGGGCGGCGTACACGGCGTGGGGGGGGTACCTTGGGAATCGGAAAAAGCCCCTGCACACAGTCCACTCGTGGTCCGGAGAGACGGACCGGGAGACGGCCGTGGGGGAGGCGGAAAGGATCGTCTCCCACGAGATCCAGGGGTGGCACAACGTCACGTTCAAGTTCGGGCCGGCCGTGGACTTCAACGCCGATTACGGTCAGAGCGGGAAATACGGGTTCCACTACTGGGGCTGGTCGGTCTGCCTGAGAAAGGCCTTTGAACTCACCGGAGACCTGCGCTATGCCCGGTGCTTCGACGACCTGATCAACCAGTGGTACGAACAGCGGGAGAAGGTACAGGGGGGCCATCGGGGCATGAGCGTGATCTGGTACGAACTGGGGCTGGCCTGCCGGACGCCGGTGTTCCTGGATCATTATCTCGCCTACCGGGGGGCCGGGGTGATGGGGTGGCGCACCCACGCCCGGATGCTGAAGACTTTCCTCGGGCAGGCACGGAAACTGGTCGATTTCGAATCCCGTGGCTACGAGCCCGGAAACTGGCAGATGGCCGGGTGCTGGGCGATGCTGATCGTCGGGGCGATGCTGCCCGAGTACCGCGAGGCGAAGGCCTGGGTGCGCCTGGGTGTCCAGCGTCTGACGGAGCACGTGGGCCGGGACTTCCACGAGGACGGATGCCACTCCGAACGGTCCCCGGGCTACGGCGGCTGGTGCCAGAGGATGGCGAAGGACGTCCTGGTGCTCTACGGTGCGAACCCGCAGCTTGGGAAGCTCAAGCTGGACTTCCGGGCGCGGATCACGGCCATGTGCGACTGGTGGCTGTCCATCACGGCCCCGGGGGGATACGGGTTCGGCACCAACGACGGCGGCATGGGGAGGACGGACGGCAACCTGATCGAGGGGGCGGAGTTCACCGGGAAGGGCCACTACCTCTGGCCGATCCGGGATCGGGTGAAGGCTGTAGGGAAGGTCAAGGCGGTGCACCCGGGATACGATTCCATCGACAACCGTCCCTCCGGGTTCGCGATCATGCGGAGCGGGTGGGAGCCGGACGACCATTACATGCTGATCAATTACGGCCCCTACGGCGGCGGCCACACGCACAACGATCTGCTGGACTTCGACCTGTTCGCGTTCGGGAAACCGCTGGTCGCGGAAACGGGTCGATACGGGGCCTACGACAACCCTCTGGACACCTATTTCCGGTCCCCGCAGGCGCATAACCAGATCGTGGTGAATGACGCGCCGATGGAACGGACGAAGCACCAGGGGGAGGACGTGGTCTGGAGGTCCGGGCAGCGGATCGACTTTTTCTCCGCCCGTCACGACGGGTACCTGGGGCGCGGAGGGGTCCGGATCGAACGCCGGATCGTGTTCATCCGGCCTCGCGGCCAGGCGGCGCCGGGCTACTGGATCGTCTCCGACAATGTCCTGGAGGGACCGAGGCACAACGCCTACACCTGGTACCTCCACTCCCCTTACCGATGGAAGACGGGAAAGACGGCCTGTCGCACCGTGGGGAAGCCCGGCCTGCTGGTCGTCCCGGCGGAGGCTGAAGCAATCCGGCACGTCCGGCAGGGCGTGGGCTACACGAAGGAGGATGCGACGAAAGGGCTTGCCTACCCTGAACGACACTGGATCGGCTTCCAGAAGTGGACGGAGACGACGGCGTTCGTGACCTATGACGTGGCCCTGGTTCCGTTTCGGACCCGACCGGCCGGGGTGACTGTCGAGACGCTTCCGGCGGTCCGGGGCAGGCAGGACGTGGACCGTTCCGTGGCGCGGGGCGTGCGGGTGGAGCGGGACGGGACGACGGAGGTGGCGGTCTTCTCGGATCGGGCCGATGCGGAGACGGTCTGCGGGGACGTGCGGCTGGTGGGGCGGATGTGCATCCTGTCGCTTCGCGGGGGACGGGTGGACTGGGTCGCCGGGGTGGACTGCCGGGAGGTGGTGTATCGCGGGAAGGCGCTGGTGCGGGAGAGAAGGGTGAAACCGCTTGTGGAAGGGTGAGGCGTAGAGACGCGACACGCCGCGTCTCTACGTCACGCTGTAACGTCTATCTTCGCCCCCGCCGTCTCCTGCTGGAGGTGGTGCGGGAGCGAGGCGTCGGAATCCCTCTTCTTGCGTTCCCGGCGCGGATTCCTCCGGTCCGGGAGCCGCTCGTTGTAGGGATTGACGATGGTTTTGACCGGCACCAACATGGAATCACCCCCCTTAGAAATGGGTACAAAACATCGCCTGTACAAAATATCGGCAGAGGGGGGGGAAAGCTTTAGGGAGGGGAAAAGACAAGAGCGGTTTCGGGTGTCGGGTGTCAAGAAAAAACAAAACCATCTTTGCTTTTCCCCGACACCTGACACCTGACACCTGACACCTGCTTTACGCCTTTTTGTCGATCTTCGGGGTCTGGTCGGTGGCGGTCTGGATGACGGTCTTGCCCCCCTTGACGTAGCGTTTTCCGGTCGCGGGGTCGGTCCGGTACTGGACGGCCGTGTAGGCGGAGACGACCTTCTTGCCTTCGGCCCTGGCTTCCTGCGTATCCCGGCGGAGGTGCTGGCGCTCGTGAAACCGGACGAGGACCTCCGCCTGTCCCGGCGTCAGCTTCGTCGGCTGTTTGAAGGAGACGCCGGGATCGCTGGAGGCGTCCTGGTAGGTCCGGCGTTCCACGTCCCCGAGCTTCGTGGCGTCGTCCGCAGGGGGCGCGTCCTTCTGGCCGGCGTCGTCGGTCTGTCCGGGTTGATTGCTGTCTCCGGCGGGACGATCCGAGGGGGCGCCGGGGGCATTTCCCGAAGTCTTCTCAGCCTCGTCGGCAAAGCGCTGGGCCTTCGCGGCATCCCCTCGCGACAGGGCGCGATTGGCCATCGTGAGGAGAGAGCGCAGTTTTGCAACCTCTGTCGGGGAGAGATCTCCGCGCGCGAGGGCCTGCCGGGCCCGGTTCAACTGCTGGTCCAGGTCCGAAGGCGATCCGGCGGACGACTGGGCAGAGCTGGCCCCGGCGTCCGGGGGCGTGGGAGATGTGGCGTTCAGGCGGATGGGCATGGCCGCGTTCCTTCCGAGGAGAGCGTTTCGAGGTCGAAAAATAAGATAATCAAAAATGGCCTGAAGGACAATACAATTACGAATTACGGAATTCGACATTCTTCCATTCCGAAATCTGGAGACCGGCGTGGCGCTTTCTCCATCTGACGTGAAGGATCTGGACGACACCCCGTTCGAGGAGGGGTTCAACCTCAAGACGATCTGGGGGGCGCTGTTCGTCGGGTTCGTGATGCTTCCGGGGGCAATCTACCTGGGCCTGGTGACCGGCCAGAGCATGGCCGGCGGGGCGGAGTGGGTCACGGTCATCCTGTTCATTGAGATCGCCAAGCGGTCGTTCGTGCGGCTTCGGACCCAGGAGATCATCATCCTCTACTGGATCGCCGGGGGACTGGTGATGATGGGGGGGAAGCTGGGGACCGGGGCAGACCTGTTCGGGGGGCCGTTCGGCGGGCTGGTGTGGGACCAGTACCTGGTGCAGTCTCCGCAGGCCACAGGGATCGCGCAGCACATCCCGTCCTGGGTGGCCCCGCCGACCGGGTCCCCGGCCTACGATGCGAGGAGCTTTTTACATCCGGACTGGGCCAGGCCGATCCTGGTCCTGGTGGGGGTGATGGTCCTGACGCGGATCAACGCCCTGTCTCTAGGCTACGTGATGTTCCGCGTGACCAGCGACGTGGAACGTCTGCCGTTCCCGATGGCCCCGGTGCAGGCGGGGGGGGCTACGGCGCTGGCGGAGACCTCGGGCAAGCAGGAGGGGTGGCGCTGGAGCGCCTTCAGCGTGGGGGCGATGATCGGGGCGATCTGGGGGCTGATCTATGTGGCTGTGCCGACCCTCTCCGGGCTGTTTTTGACGGAGACGGTGCAGATCTTCCCGATCCCGTTCGTGGACGTGACGGACAGCCTGCGGTCGTCGCTGCCGGCGGCGATCCTGGGGGTGGGGACGGACCTGGCGCACGTGTTCATCGGGTTCGTGCTGCCGTTCTGGATCGTGGCGGGGAGTTTTGCCGGGTCGATGCTGGTCAACCTGTTCGTGAACCCGGCGCTCTACCGGGGAGGGGTGTTGCATACCTGGTCGCCGGGGATGACGGCCATCCCGACGCAGATCTCCAATGCGTTCGATTTCTGGCTAAGCTTCGGGATCGGGACCTCGCTGGTGATCGCGCTGGTCGGGATTGTGCTGGCGGGAAGGGCGATTTTAAAACAAAAAGACGGGGATCGGGGGTCGGGGGTCGGAGGTCGGGGAAGAGATATTCCGGCTGGTCGCGGGGACATCCCGGTGGCGACGGCGGTCCTGATCTGGGGGATGAGCACGGTGGGGTTCGTGGTCCTGGTTCGCTATCTGGCGCCGGGGTTCCCGTGGTGGATCACGGCGGCGTTCGGGTTTCTCTGGACGCCGTTCAGTTCCTACATCGGGGCACGCATGACCGGGCTGACGGGGAGCCCCTACGGGTCGTCCATCCCGTTCCTGCGGGAGGCGTCGTTCTACCTGTCGGGCTACCAGGGGGCGGCCGTCTGGTTCGCGCCGATCCCGATGTTCGACCACGGCGGGTATGCCAACACCTTCCGGCAGATGGAGTTGACCCGGACGCGGTTCGGGAGCCTGGTGAAGATGGTGGCCGTGACGCTGGGGGTGATGCTGGCCTGCAGCTTCCTGTTCTGGTCTTTCATCTGGCGTCTGGGGCCGATCCCGTCATCGGCCTATCCCTATGTTCAGAAGTTCTGGCCCTTTCACGCCACGATCCAGACGATGTGGATCCGTTCCACGTTGCCGGGGGAGGGGGGGATGGAACTGCTCCGGCAGATCATCCGGTGGGACGTGATCGGGATCGGGTTCGCCTTCGGGGGGGCGATGTATCTGGCGCTGTCCTTCCTGGGCGCGCCCACGCTGATCTTTTACGGGTTCGTGGGAGGACTGGGCACCTGGCCGCACTTCGTGATCCCGCAGTTCGTGGGGGCGATGCTGGGTCGTTTCGCCTTTGCGAAACGGTTCGGGAGCGAAAGGTGGGGGGCCTACGCCCCGATCCTGCTGGCCGGCTACTCCTGCGGCATGGGTCTGGTGGGCATGGCCTCCATCGCCGTGGCCCTGATCGCCAAGGCCGTGTCGGAGGTGATTTATTAAAAAGAAAAATGCGATGTCGGGTATCAGGTTTCGGGGAAAAGATAAGAGCGGTATCGGGTATCGGGTATCGGGTATCAGGTAAAAACAAAGATGATCTTTGCTTTTCCCGACACCTGATACCTGATACCCGATACCTGATACCCGATACCTGTCTTTTCCTCTTGACAAAAGACAGAAAATCATGGATATTTAACATTGAATAGTTTAATATTAAATTAATTAGAGAAGACTGGGGGCTATGGGCACTCATTACCAGGGTACGGAAGAAGAAGTCAGGGTTCTGGATGCCTACATCAAGTTGCTGCGCGCAGCCGAGTCCACGACGGCCCGGCTCAGCCGCCACATGGCTTCCTTCGGGTTGACCGTGAGCCAGTTCGGGACGCTGGAGGCGCTGCTTCACCTCGGTCCGTTGTGGCAGTGTGACCTGGGCAAAAAGCTGCTTAAAAGCGGTGGAAACGTCACCATGGTGGTGAATAATCTCGAAAAACGTGGCCTTGTAGAACGCCGGCGGGAAGGGGAGGACCGGAGGTTCGTGAAGGTCCACCTGACCGAGGAGGGACATCGGTTGATCCGGGAGATGTTTCCGCATCACGTGAAGGCGATTCTGAAAGAGATGAATATCCTCACGGCTTCCGAGCAGGAAGACCTGGGCCGGCTGTGCCGGAAACTCGGACGGAAGGAGGGGTAAGCTACATCAGAAAATTTTTTGGAAAATCATTTTAACATTGAATGAGTTAGCGGAATCATTCCAGGACCCCAAACAGGGAGGGTGAGGGTGGAGTCCTTCGTCTGGATCGCACTGGCCGGGCTGGGGGCGGGCTTCGTGAATGCTGTGGCAGGCGGGGGGTCGCTGATCAGCTTTCCGGCGCTCATGTTCAACGGGATGTCGGCGGTGACGGCCAATGCCACGAGCACCGTGGCCCTGTGGCCCGGGTCGCTGGCCAGCGTCTGGGCCTATCGGTCCCGCATCCGGGACCAGCGGAGACACGCCCTCACGCTGGCCCTGCCGTCGCTGATCGGGGGGCTCCTGGGGGCGGTCCTGCTTCTGCACACCTCCGAGAAGGTCTTCCGGTTCATCGTCCCCTACCTGATCCTGCTGGCGTGCGGTCTGCTGGTGGCGCAGGACCCGATCGGTCGATGGGTGGCCGGGCGGACAGGGGGGACGTCTGAAAGGACGCCGCCGGCCCTCTGGATTGTCCAGCTTCTGATTTCGGTCTACGGGGGCTACTTCGGCGCGGGGATCGGCATCCTGATGCTGGCGGCCATGGCGATCTTCATACCCGAAGACCTTCAGGCCGCGAATGCGCTCAAGGTCTTCTTCGCCATGTTGATCAACGGGATCGCCCTGCTGTATTTCATGTTCACCCAGACGGCTGACCTCCGGGCCGCGGGGGTGATGGCCTGCGCATCGGTCATCGGAGGGTACGTGGGTGCTCACACGGCGCAATGGCTGCCCTCCCGGTGGCTTCGCGTCTTTGTAGTGGGGTTCGGCCTGTTCGTGGCTCTGCGCCTGCTGATGGCAGGGTAGAAAAAAGAGATCACTCCGGACAATGAATGGGGCAGGGTACACAGGCCTGTCCTGAAAGGAGAAATGTCATGATCAAACTACGACCTTCACAGGAACGAGGCCACTTCAACCATGGGTGGTTAGGGGTTGCGAAGAAATAAGCGATTGATTTCGACAGGGCGCGGTTGTACCTTTGATGCGTGAACTTCAATATCTTGCGCAGAAAGTACACGGTCCTCAGGCCGGCGTTGACGGAGCGGTCGAGGCGGCTTTGGTCGGCGACCGAAGC
>SICM01000236.1 GCA_009694805.1 Candidatus Latescibacterota bacterium | reverse complement strand
CAACCCGGAGCGCTTCGTCAACGGGTCGCCTCGCATACGGCCCCTCCCAAAGAAGGTCTGGATCAACGCGCCGATCGAGGTCGGCTCAGATGCACCACGTCAGTAATTTTTTCGCGCACGTGTCTCAAAGTCCTTGACAGGCTCCGTCCTGAGCCGGGAGGGATTCATCGCACCAGATGTATTCCCAGTGGCCGTTGTACTCGCGGGCCTCGGGGTACCACTTCCCGCCGGGATAGAACTTCCCCTTCTCCGCGCCGGGGGGGGCGAACCCCTCGTAGAGGGCATAGCGCTGGGCCTGCGGGTCGCGGAAACGGGACGCAAACCGGAACATCAGGGGTCGGAAGCTGTAGGCCATGCCATCGGCGCGGTCGAAGCCGGTCATGTCGTCGTCGAAGGCGAGCCCCCCTGCCGGGCTCAGGACGTGGGTGAGGAGGTGGGAGACCCTGCGGAACGCGGGGCTGGCGAACAGGTCCTCGCCGGTGACGCGCCGGAGCCCCTCGAAGAAGAGGGCGGCGGCTGTGTAAGAATATTCCCAGACATAGGGGCCGGGCTCGGGGAATTCACCGTCGATTCCGACGGTGCGGGGGAGCAGGGTGTTTACGAATCTGTCCCGGCAGAACTTCACCCATTCCCTGGCCGGGGGGTGCTCGTCGTAGAGGGCGACGCCGGCCAGGCCGAAGCCCGCGGTGTCCAGCCAGGTGTGGTTCAGGATGGAGTTCATCAGGAGGGCGTTGCCGTTCAGGGCGTGGTGGTAGAGGCGGTCCCCCTGGTAGGCGAGCATGCCCCGGACGGTCTCCCGTTCCTCATCGGTCAGGTGGGGGTACATCCAGTCGTAGGCCACCGCCAGGCCGCGCAGCTTGAATGTGGTGAAGATGCCGGTGTCCTCGAACACGGGTCTCTTGAAGTCAGCCGAGGGATCGACGACCACGCCCACGCAGGCCCCGCCCGATTTTTCGATGGACCGGAGTTCCGAAGCGGTGTAGTCCTCGATGGGAAACCTGGAGTCCTCGTAGGCCGCCCAGATGCGTTTGTCCCACCGGCACGGGGTGAGCAGCCAGCGTCTGGCGGCCTCCCTGTAGGTTTCCTTGCCGAGCACCAGGTAACAGAAGGCATAGAACTCGGAGAGGTTTCGGATGAGCATGGACACGCGGTACTGCTGGACGTATTGGGCGGCGTAGTCCTCATCATAGTTCATGGTCTCGCCGGCCTTGAGGCGGTAGCCGGAGAACGGCGGGACCAGGGCGGGGGTGTAGACCTCCCAGGACAGGCGGGCGTCTGCGACTTGCTCCAGGTTTTTCAGGATGGTGCTGCAGATAGGGCCGTTCGCCTTGCGCCGGAGGTCAGGGAGGTCTTGTTCGGAGAAGAAGAGGAAGGGATGTGATAGAGCCATAAGGGGGAGGGGGGTGAGGTCTATCGTACCCAGTGACGGTAGAGGGGCTTCACGTCCGCCGGGAGGGCATCGTAGACCTCCTTCGGGACGGGGGGGACCTGATTGTCCGTCTTGCCCGGTTCATCGACCATGCGGGCCCGCTCGACGGAGCCGGGCATCAGGACCTCCAGGTTGAGCCACCAGGGGGCGTAGCGAATGGCCAGGGCCACGCGGGGCTCGGAGGAACCGTTGGGCGCGGTGGCGTGCCAGAGCCGGCTGTCGAAGACCATCACGCTCCCCGCCGGGCCGGTGACCTGGAGTTCGGTCGGGTAGGGCGCTTTCCCGTCGAGGCCGATGTTCCCCGTCGGGTTGTTGGGGGTCCGGTGGCTGCCGGGCACGACCAGGGTCCCGCCGTTTTCGGGGGTGAAGGTCGACAGCATCCAGATCGTGGTCAGGTGCATGGGGGTGTCCGGGTAGGGGACCGGGACGTGGCCGGCGTTGTTCTGATTGAAGGGCCAGTCCGCGTGCAGGCCGCCCCGATCATTGCCGGGGTAGTTGACGATGGCGGAGGTCATGGAGATGCGGACGTGCGCGCCAAAGAGGCGCCGGGCGATGCCCAGGAGCCGGGGATCGGCCAGGTAGGGCGCGAAGGACTGGTCGTGGTTGATCAGTCCCGACACGAAGCCGATACCTTTGGGGGCCTTCGGGTTCCGATGCCGGGGCACGGTCTCCAGGACGCTCCGGCGGACGCGCTCCACGTCTTCCTTCGGGATGACCTCTTCCACCACGCACCACCCGTCGATCTGAAGATGCAGCAGGAGATTTTCAAGATTCATGAAGGTTTCTTTCTTTACGATGAGGTTCAGGGTTGGGAATAAAAAGAGAGGCATCCCGGCCCTCACCCTCCCCCATTCGTATAGGGCCGGGACCGGACACCCCCCCTCCTTCTCCCAGCATTGGGAGAGGGAGGGGGTTGGGGGGTGGGTGAGGGCCGGAACCGCTTACGCTCACCAGGCCCTGGAATCGGGCACGTCGAGCCACTCTCCGCCCCTGGCGATGGATGCCTGGCTGACGAGCCCCGGCAGGGTCATGTCCATCGCCTCGTGGATGCCGATGGGACAGGGGTTTTTCCCGGTGATGGCGTTCACAAAGTCGAGCACCTCGAAGAAGTCCCCCCCGCCGTGGCCGGCCTTCAATGCCTCCTCCGGCGGGTTCCGCCAGATGTCCGGCATGTAGTCCGCCTCCAGATCCATCAGGTCCTTCCAGGCATTCTTATCCTCGCAGAGTTCGGCCAGCCAGATCCTGTGGCGCTCCCCCCGGCTCCGGGCCGATTCGTAGCAGCCCTTCGTGCCCTGGAGGCTGTAGTTGGTCATGGCGTGGGGGCGCTCGGAGAGCATGTCCAGGCGGATCTTGATCAGGCCGCCCCTCGAGGTTCTTGCCAGCATGACGCAGGTGTCCTGGTTTTCGTAGTGATCCCCGCGCGGGTCCCGGTAGTGGTGGCCGCTCCCCTCGCAGGAGACCCGGATGACGCGGTCGCCGGGCATCCACTGGAGAATGGGGCCAAGGCTGTGGGTCCCGTAGGTGATGCCGTCGATGCCGGTCTGCCAGCGCCGCCGCCACTTCGTGACCTCGTTCAGGCCCTTGAGTTCGTGCAGGTACTCGCCTTCGGCGTAGTAGACCTCGCCGAACAGGCCCCGGCGGACGAGTTCCCTGACCAGGACGTTGGGTTTCATGTAGGTGTAGTTCTCGGCCATCATGTAGACGGCCTTCGATGCCTTCTGCGCCGTGACCAGGTCCCGGCACTCCTCGAGGGACACCCCCGCCGTGACCTCGCTCAGCACGTGGAGGTCGCGCTTCAGGGCGAGGGTGGCCTGGGGGGCGTGGAAGTGCATGGGGGTGCCGATCACGACGGCGTCCAGGTCCGACCGGTCGAGCATCTCCCCGTAGTCCGTGTACTTCTCGGACGCGCCGAGTTTCTCAGCGGCGGCGTCGAGCATGTCCTGCCGGACGTCGCAGACCGCGTGAATGCGCGCCATCGGGTTCGCGTCGAAGGCGGCGCGGAAGCTGGCCCCACGGCCGGCTGCGCCGATGATGGCGATGTTGAGTTTTTCGAGGACGGGCATGAGGAATCTCCCAGTAGATCAAATATCCCTCTACGACCTTTCCACATATTCCCAATATTCCCACTTTTCTTGCTCGTGCAAGAAAAGTGGGGCAAAAGAAGCACGCCCGCTCAGACGCCGCGGGGGGCTTTGGCGCGCCGTACTTCGTCCAGTAGTGTCATCCAGGTCCCGTGGTAGTCCGGGCCCCATCCACCACCCACCCGCGCCGCTTCGCGTCGCTCGTACCCCACCGTGCCTGAACGAACATCCTGCTTGCAAGCCGGGACGTCGCGCCTTTCAAATCTCTCACCCTGAGCGCCAGGCACCCCAGGCGAGGCAGGCCCACCCGGCCAGGAAGGCCAGGCCGCCGAAGGGGGTGACGGCCCCCAGCCAGCGGACGCCGGTGAGGCTCAGGACATAGAGGCTTCCCGAAAAGAGGATGGTTCCGATGACGAACAGGACGCCGGAGGCCGAGATTGCCGGGCCAGGCCAGCGGGAGGCGGCCCAGGCCACCGCGAGCAGGGCGAGGGCGTGGTACATGTGGTAGCGCGCCCCCACTTCGAAGATGTTGAACAGGTCGGGTGTGAGACGGGTCTTGAGGGCGTGCGCCCCGAAGGCCCCGGCGGCCACGGCCAGGAAGGCCGAGAAGGAACCGAGGACGAAGAAGAGACGATCCATAATCCCCCTACAGGTAGCCCAGCGTCCGGAGCTGGTCCTCGCACTGCGCCGGGTTCTCGAACCGGATGGTCCGGATGCCGAACCGGGCTGCGGCTTCGAGGTTGACTTCCACGTCGTCGATGAAGACGGTCTCAGGCCCGTTCAGCCCGTGCTCCTCCAGGAGGTGGGCGTAGATGGCCGGTTCCGGCTTGATCGCGTGAATGCGGCAGGAGATGACGGTCCCCTCGAAGACCTCAAAGAAGGGGTGGGCCTTTTCGAGGTGCTCGATGGAGGCGACGTGCATGTTCGACAGGCAGAGCAGTCTGTGCCCCCTCTCCTTCAGGCGATACATGAGATCGACCGTGCCCGGGATGGGGACGAGCGCGGGCGGCACCTGTCGCATGAACGCGGCCACTTCGGCCACGGACAGGCCGGTGCGCTCTGCGCCGCGCGCGATGGCGTCCTGAAGGGGCAGGGTCCCCCGGTCCAGGGCGAGCCAGTCGGGGTGGGCGATGATCTCCGCGCGCACCCTGGCCTGCACCACAGGGTCTGTGAACACACTGGCGACGATGGCCGCCGGCTCCCACGAGACCACGACGCCGCCGAGGTCAAACACGATGTTCATGAAAACTCTCTCTATGTCAGGTTTGCAGTCTGGCATCCAGGTAGATGGGTAGGCGCAACTTCGCGCCTTTGTGGTCGAGCATGTGGCGGACGCGCACAAGCGGATCATGCCGTGACATACTGCACCTCCGCCTCGGCCAGCACTTCATCCCGATAGTATCGACTGAGGTCCTCCGGAGTGTTCAGGTCCACTTTGCGGCCCAGCATTTCAGAAAGCTCACGTTGCATGGAGAAAAATTTCAGCCCCGGAACGTGCCCCGGCTCAAACTCGACCAGCACATCCACGTCGCTGTTCTGGCGGAAATCGTCCCGCAACACCGATCCGAAGAACGCAAACTTTCGGATATGGCTCCTGCGGCAGAAGTCAGCGATTCTTTCCTGGGGTACCTGGATTTTGTATTTGTTTCCCATTGTCCTGCTTGAGCTTCTTATTGTTTCTTATTTGATTGAGTTGGTGGGGAGGAAACAATAGCAACTATATTAAAAACAAGCGGATGAGACGATATCCATGTCGGCCGCTATTGTTAAAACAGGTGTTTCTATTGTTTATCGTGTCCTTCCTTCAGCACTCAAATCATCCTATCCTCCGAAGGGTACGGGCAAAAACAACTTATACTACATCCTCTTCACCCCCGGCGTCAGCGCCATTCGAGGGTTGTCCACGAGCAGGGTCTTCTCGATGCCCGGATGGTCTTTTTTAGGGCGGGGAGGAAGTGGGTGAAGATCGCGTCGTAGGGGCGGTAGGTCCCGCCGCCCGGCTCGCCCACGTGGTACCAGCCCGCGTCGTGGTACTATCCAGTCTTTTTTTGAGGAATGACGGGTAAGAGGTTCGGCTTGCGACGGACAAGACGTGCGCCAAGTTTTTGTTGGAAATCTTTTACATGCTCGTAGTATTTTTCGGGATCTCCCTGGCACTCTCGGTCGATCTCGTGCCGTATGTTCCGGACTTCCTTCACAATGGGATCGGGTTTCATGTCATACCTCCATCAGTTCTTCGGGTGTGCAGATGGCGGGTGTGGTGATTCCAAGGAGATAGTTGATCTCCTGGATGGCACTTTTCACCCTGGCGTTGAGGATGTGCGTGAAATTCCATGAGACGAGAAAATCCATTCCGTGATAAGTTGCAGCAGCCAGGTGATACGTGTCGCCTCTCGCCTTTTCAGGGATCTGAATTCGCCCGAAGTATCTGTCGGCCAGATTGCGGACTTCGTCAGTGACTTCCAGGACTGGAAAGGTTCCGAGCTTGGCTATTCGTTCTTTGGCAGCAGACTCATCACCCCTCGAAGCTTCTTCGATCACAAGCGGTGAGATAAAGGGATCAAGCAATGGCAGGATGTTTTCCCACCATTCCGTGGTGACCTGCTGATGTGCGGCCACAATCAGATCCCGACTGGGTCTGGCTGTGAGGTAGCTCACCACCGTCGTTTCAATGTAGACGCTCTGTTTGGACATCAGTTCCCCTTCACCCCCGGCGTCAACGCCCGCCTCGGGTTGTCCACGAGCAGGGTCTTCTCGATCCCCGGATGGTCTTTTTTAAGGGTTGGGAGGAAGTGGGTGAAGATCGCGTCGTAGGGGCGGTAGGTCCCGCCGCCCGGCTCGCCCACGTGGTACCAGCCCGCGTCGTGGGAGATCAGGAGACGGTCCCCCAGCCCGGTGTCCAGGGCGGTCCGGAGCTGAACTTCGATCTTCGGCGGTTCGGTCCCCCGGGTCGCGGGGAAGCCGTCGTAGGAGAGCCAGGCCCCCCGGCGGGCGGCTTCCAGACACTTCGACTGGTCGGAGTTGCTCTGGGCATGCACCCAGATGAAGGCCCCGGGCGCGACCCCCTCGGCCTTCAGGAGGTCCAGGACCTCCAGGCCGGGGCCGGTGTGCGCGGCGATGCTGAGGCCGGTCTGGAGGTGGGTGAGGGCCGCGGCCCGGACGATCTTCTTCTGGATGGGGACCAGTTCCGCTTCGGGGTTCACGGCGATCTTGATCAGGCCGGGGCGGATGCCGGTGCCCTCGATGCCTTTCGTGGCCTCGGCGGTCCAGGCGGCGGCCAGTTCCTCGGCGGACTGTTCAAGGGCGTAAGCAGGGAGGTAGGGGGCCTTATACATCCCGGTGTTCGTGAGGAGGTGGAGGCCGGAGGCCTCTGACAGACGCCGGAGCAGGGCTGGGTCCCGGCCCAGGAACATGGGCGTGCACTCCACGAGCGTGCGGCAGCCCAGGTCGCGGATCTGTTTCAGGTGGGGGAGGGCTGTGCGGAAGACTTCGTCCGGGTCGTAGCGGTCCCGGCTGACCCTGTCCGCGCCGATGAAATCGACCATGACGTGCTCGTGGGACAGGACGACGCCGAGGTCTTCGGGCGAGATCGGGCCTGTTGCGGTCTGTACGGACACGGGGGCCTCCTTTTTGCGCCGGGGGGTTGCGCCCAGGCCGAGTCCGGCGGCGGCCAGGGCGAGGGTCTTGAGGGCGTGGCGGCGTTGCACGGGGGATGACCTCCGGCTAAGGGCCTATGACGGAGTAACTGACTAATTCCATTTTCAAGTATTAGGGTGAATCGTGTAGTTCCAGTCCTCGCGAAACAGATGAGGCTTCAGTTTGATCCGGGCCATTTGCTCATCGGTCACGAAGACACCGGCAGGATACCGA
>SICM01000021.1 GCA_009694805.1 Candidatus Latescibacterota bacterium | reverse complement strand
TGTGTCCCAGCCAGGAGGCAGGAAAAGAGGCCCGCGTCCTTCCTGGAGACGGCTGGGAGCAAGATTCAAATAGAGTTTCTGGGGGGGATATTCTCAGATTCTCGAACCTCTGTCCCGCAATAAGTTATCCCTAAACCGATCACGAATGAGGCCGTATATTATCTCAACGTTACGCGGGTTGTCCCTCCCGGTTCCTGTCATCCGATAGATCTCCATGGCCAGCATACTCGTCATCGATCCCAGCCCTCGCAACCGGATGCAGGTGGAGCGAATCCTGCGCCTCAGGACCGAGCATACCGTCACGTTCGCCCAGGACGGCGTGGAGGCGTTTGAGTGCCTGAGGCAGGGGCTCCCGGATCTCATCCTGATGGACCTCTTCCTGCCCCGGGTGGACGGATTTCACGTCCACCGGGTGTTGAAGGAACACGTGGCCACGGCCCGGATTCCCATCATCCTCTCCACCTCCGTCAACCTCGACGCCTTCACAGAGGCAAAGGTGAGGCAGCTCCAGCTGGAGGGGCGGGTGGAGATGCCGGTGAGTTCAGCCGAGCTGATTGAGGTCATCTCACTGGTCCTCCTGCGCCAGAAACCGGTTTCGACGTTCCAGAAGGAGCAGATCGAAGGGGAGCCCCAGGACGTGACCCGGGTGGTCTGGCCGCGTGTGGAGCGGCCTGACCCGCCCCCGGAGCCGGAGAAGCCCGCGCCTCCCAGAGAGGTCAAATCGGTCGTCTGGCCAAAGGCCGGGACCCGGAAAGACGCAGGAGGAAGTCAGAAGACGAATTCGGAGACCGAAGGCGTCCCGTCTCTCCCTCCCCCCAAGCCGTCCGGGCGGGAAATCCGGGCACGCCTGGCCATGCTGGCGACAGGCCAACTCAAACCCGACCCGAACCCGGAACCGGAAGGCAAAGAAAAAGTCCCGAGTCCCGAGTCCCGAGTCCCGAGCCGAAGGAGACCTGCGACCCGCGACCCGCGACCCGAGACTCAGGGTCCAGCGGACCCGACCCAGGAACAACGGGTCCGGGCGCTCCTCCGGTATGCCGACAAGCCTTCCAAAGACTCCCCCAAAAAGCCGGAAGGGTTTCAGGCCATGCCCTTGAAGTCGGCCGACCCGGCGCGGATCATCGACTTCACCCGAAAGAAGAAGGACGCGGAACCCCCTCCGGACCGGAGGAACCGCCCCCCTGAGAAAAAGGGCGAGAACCCCTCTCCCGGGTCGTCCGGGGGAGAGGAGCAGCATCCGGTAATCCGGCCCGTACAGTGGACGCAGATCAAGAAGAAGGAGTAGATCGGCAGGCCAGGGCCACCCTTTCCCACCTACCCCCTACTACCTACCACCTACCCCATTCTCATCACTCAGCGCTTTCTATGAAACGAAGGACCTTTCTGCGACAGGCGGCCTGGGGCGGGGCTGCCCTCCTGGCGGGCTGTGGCCGGCCTCAGGAGCGCCGTCTGAACGTCTACAACTGGCCCTACTATATCGGCCCGACGACCATCCCGGATTTTGAGAAGGAGTCCGGCGTCCGGGTGACCTACGACAATTTTTCGGACAACGAGGAGTTGCTGGCCAAGTTCCAGACGGGGCAGGCGGGATACGACGTGATCTTTCCGAGCGATTACATGGTCCAGATCATGGCCAAGGCGGATCTCCTGACGCCGCTGGACCTGAAGGCGATCCCCAATTTCAAGAATATCGCCGGTAGGTTTCGCGGTCTTCCGTTCGACCCGGAGAACCGCTACTCGGTCCCCTACCAGTGGGGCACGGTGGGCATCGGCCTGAACGGGAGCCACATCCAGGACCCCGTGGAGGGGTGGGCGGCGCTGTGGAATCCGTCCTATAAGGGGTGGATCAACATGCTGGACGACATGCGGACCACCCTCGGGGTGGCCCTGAAGCGGCTCGGCCACTCGGTCAACAGCACTTTAAAGGCGGAGGTCGAGGAGGCCCGGCGGATCCTGATCGAGCAGAAGCCCCTGGTCAAGACCTACAGCAGCGACCTCTACCGGGAACACCTCATCTCCGGGGATGTATGGCTCTCCTGCGCGTACAGCGGGGACCTGTTCCAGGCCGCCAAGCAGAACAAGGCCCTGCGCTATGTCCTGCCGAAGGAGGGGACGATGATCTGGGTGGACAACATCGCCATCCCGAAGGCCGCGCCACACCGGGAAGATGCCCATGCGTTCATCGATTTCCTGCTGAGGGGCGACGTGGGCGCGGGGATCTCGAACGCCATTTGCTACGCCAGCCCCAACGAGGCGTCCTATCCGCTCACAGACCCGAAGATCCTGAACAATCCGGCGATCTATCCCTCTCCGGAGGTGGAGGCCCGGTGTGAACTGGTGCGGGATCTCGGAGAATTCACGAAGGTTTACGACGCGGCGTGGCAGGACATCAAGACCGCGTGAACCGGTTATTTTTCTTGACCTCCAGGACCCTTTGTCTTATATTTTGACATGTTGGTCGATGTATATTTTTCATTTTATTCTTAGACAGAAAGATAAATGATTTCTACAGAGCCTGAGAAGGTCCGTTCCGGTCTGAAGGTCAGGTCCGTGGACCCGGCGGGGATCGGGGCGGCGGTGGGAGTCCTCCCCGGGGACGTGGTGGAGCAGATCAACGGGGAGGCGTTGCGGGACCCCATCGACTACCGGTTCCACGTCAGCGACGAGGAGGTCGTGGTGAGGGTCCGCCGGGGGGAGGAGGTCTGGGAGGCGGAGATCGAGAAGGACGCGGACGAGGACCTCGGCCTGGCCTTCGAGGACATGGAGATCCTGAAATGTGACAATGCCTGCGTCTTCTGCTTCCTCCATCAGATGCCTAGGGGGATGCGAAAAGCGCTCTATTATCAGGATGATGATTACCGTCTCTCCTTCCTGCACGGGGCCTACGTCACGCTCACGAACCTGTCGGAGGAGGAGTTCCAGCGGATCATCGACCAGCGCCTCAGCCCAATCTACATCTCGGTCCACGCCACGGACCCGGACGTGCGGGGGCATCTCCTCGGCAGGCGGGGGCCGGATGACGTGCTCCCGCGCATCGAACGGCTGGCCGCGGCCGGCATCCGGATGCACACCCAGGTGGTCCTCTGCCCCGGCCTGAACGATGGGGAACATCTCAAGCGCACGGTCTTCGACCTGGCCCGGTGGCATCCCCACGTCGAGTCGGTCGGGGTCGTCCCTCTGGGCCTCACCCGATACCGCAAGAATCTCCCGCCGCTCGATCCTGTAACCCCCGATCTCGCAAGGAACTATATCCATCAGGTGGAAGGATGGCGTCCGCGCCTCCACCGGCGCTTCCGGACCCATTTCGTCTACCTGAGCGACGAGTTCTATCTGATGACAGGCGTTCCGATCCCTCCTCCGGGCTACTACGACGGCTTCCCCCTCGTGGAGAACGGGGTGGGCATGGTCCGGCGGTTTCTGGACCTGTTCGACGAACGGGTCGGGGACCTCCAGCAGGCCTCCGGCCCGGCCCGGCTCACCCTGGTGACCGGCGTCCTGGGCAGGGGGTTCCTGTCGCCTCTGGTGGGCCGCCTCAACCGCACGGAGGGGCTGGAGGTCGGGCTGTGCGCGGTGGAAAACCGGTTCTTCGGGGACGGCATCACGGTCTCCGGGCTCCTGACCGGGGCGGACATCCGGGATGCCCTCCGGGCGTCTTCTCCGGGTTCCGTCGTGCTGCTCCCCCCCAACTGCGTGAGTTACGAGGGCCTGTTTCTGGACGGTCTCAAGCCGGCGGACCTGGAGCGGGACCTGGGGGTCCGCGTCGTGGTGGGGACCTACGACCTGGTCGAATCGGTGGAGCAGGCGCTCCAGGAAGGGGAGGCTCTGCACGCGGGCCGGGGGCGGCGGCCGGGGTATCATCCCTACATCAGTTCGGGACAGTATGCGTAAATCTCTCGTCGCCATCGTGGGCAGGCCCAATGTGGGCAAATCGACCCTGTTCAACCGGCTGCTCGGGCGTCGCCTGGCCGTGGTGGACGACCGGCCGGGGGTGACCCGCGACCGCCACTATGCGGACGTGGACTGGAACCGGCAGACCTTCCGGGTCGTGGACACGGGAGGGTATGACCTGCACACGCAGGGCCTGGTCGCCTCGGTCCGGGCGCAGGTGGAGGTGGCTGTGGAGGAGGCGGACCTCGTCCTGGTCGTGGTGGATGCCCAGGCCGGCCTGACAGAGGATGATCGCACGGTCGCCCGCATCGTGCAGAAAAGCGGCAAGCCCTATCTCCTGGTGGCCAACAAGATCGATACCGAGCGGGACGAATCGGACGCAGCCCAGCTCTATGCCCTGGGTCTGGGCGATCCCTTCCCGGTCTCGGCGACCACCGGGCGGATGGCCGGAGACCTGCTGGACGCCATTTTGGACCGGCTCCCGCGCGAGACCCCCATGGCGTTCGACGCCCTGGACATCCCCCGCCTCGCCGTGGTGGGCAGGCCCAATGTGGGTAAATCGACGTTGGTGAATGCCCTGATCGGGTCGGAGCGCATGATCGTCAGCCCGGAGCCGGGCACCACGCGGGATGCCGTGGATACCGTGGTCCGGCGGAACGAAAAGCCCTTTCTGCTGGTCGATACGGCGGGCCTTCGTCGGCGGAACCGGGTGACGGATGCCGTGGAGTTCTACAGCGTGGTCCGCACGGCCCAGAGCCTGGACCGGTGCGACGTGGCCATCGTTGTAACCGACGCCGTGGAGGGGTGTACGGTGCAGGACGCCCAGATCGTCGAACAGGCCACGGAACGGGGCAAGGGGATCGTCCTGGCCGTCAACAAGTGGGACCTGGTGGAGAAGGAGACCCACACGGCGCGGGGCGTGCAGCTCGAGATCGAAGACCGATTTGCATCTCTGGCCAACTACCCCATCGTCTTCATCTCCGCGCTCACCCGGCAGCGGGTGTTTCGCGCCGTGGACCTGGCCCTGGAGATCTGCGAGGTGCGAAAGGGGCAGGTGCCTACGCCTGAGCTCAACGCCTTTCTGTCGGAGATGCAGGAAATCTCTCCCCCTCCCCTGTACCGGGGGAGCAATCCCAAGCTCTTCTACGGGGTGCAGCGGGGCGTGGCCCCTCCGGATTTTGTCTTCTTCTCCGGCCACCCCAGGGCCATTTCGGACAACTACAAGCGCTTTCTGGAACGGAAACTTCGTGAGCGCTTCGGATTCTTCGGGTCCCCGATCCGTATCGGCTTGAAAAAGAAACACTAAGATCCTACCCCGGTTTGTGCAGGTCGCCATAACGCTATGGACTCAAACGGCCCCCGGAGACTCTACTACTCCATCAGCGAGGTGTCCGAGATCACGGACATCAAGCCGCACATCCTTCGCTTCTGGGAGAAGGATTTTGCGATGCTCCGGCCCAGGAAGAATCGGGCTGGGAATCGTTCCTACCGGGAGCGGGACATCCGGGTGGTGCTGGCGATCAAGCGGCTGCTCTACGAGGACAAGTACACGATCAAGGGGGCCAGTGACCGGCTTCGACAGGACCGGTCGCTGATCGACGAGATGGAGATTCAGGCAGGTCCGGGGGGGGAAGGGGAGGCCCCTTTTTCGTCCTCTGCTGATTCATCGGATGACCTGCGCCCCCCTCCCGCGCCTGCCCTCGACTGCCCTGAGCCCGGTCCTGCCTCCCCTCCGTCCGGTGATGGTCTGGAGGTGCGGGACCTCCTGAACGACCTCCGGCGGGACCTGGCCGGGCTGCTCCGGCTCATCGACGATAAGCGGTAGATTGTCTGCCTCGTTTCATCGCTCCCCGCCTCTCAAAAATGTCTTGCATCCTGCCTTCAGATTCCATATATTAAAGCACTATAGAGTGGGCGGTTGCCCACTCTTTTGATTATGGGTCGGAGTGAGGAGGCAGGGCGCACAGAGGACCCTGTGGGTCAGCAGCAGGCAACAGGTCCAAGTCACTGCCTTTCTGACCTCTGCTTTCTGCCTTCTGTCTTATCCAGGGGCGGGTATGGACGATGCAGAACTCTTGGTACGGATCGAGCAGGTCATCCGCCCTCTGCTGGAATCCGAGGCATTTGAGCTGGTGGAACTGAACCTCGGAGGGAGCAGGCGCCGGAGACGGCTCTGCGTTTTCGCGGACCGACCGGGGGGAATCACCCTCGATGAGTGCGCCCGGTTGAACCGGATGATCGGAGGTGCCCTCGAAGCCGAAGACCCGATTGAAGGATCTTACGTCCTGGAGGTCTCCTCGCCGGGGCTGGACCGTCTTCTCAAGACGGAGAGGGACTTCGCACGATCCACAGGCCGGAAGGTCCGGGTCATCCTGTCTTCGGGGGCCGTTCACGTGGGGATTCTCAAGGCCTGTTTTGAGGAGGCCATTCTCCTTGACGTCTCTGGCACGTCTTTGAAGCTGGAGAGAGGCGCCATCGCAAAAGCGAACCTGGAGGTAGAATTTTAGAAACAGTGACGAGTGGAAAGCTTCTTTTTACCGATCACGGATCACTGTTCCGGAGGGTTTAGAATTGAATTACGAAGTCATGGAAGCCCTGAATCAGATCGCCCAGGAGAAGAACGTCAACAAGGAACTTGTCATCGAAACGCTGAAGGTGGGGCTTCTGTCCGCCGCCAGGAAACGGTATGGAATGGCGGACAACATCGAGGTGGAAATCGACCCCGGGAGCGGCGCGATCAGCGTTTACGCTGTCAAACAGGTGATTGACGGCGAGGAGGGGTCGTTTACGACGATCCCCGTGGCGCAGGCACAGGCGATAGACCCCGCCGTCGGCGTCGGATCGACTGTCCGGGAGCCACTCAATTTCGCCGATTTCGGCCGGAATGCCATTCAGACGGCCAAGCAGATTCTGGTACAGCGGGTCCGGGAGGCCGAACGCGATAAGATCTTCGACGACTACCACGCCCGCATCGGCGAGATCGCCACGGGCACCGTCCAACAGGTGAGCCGGGGGGAGGTCTTCGTCAACCTCGGGAGGACGGAGGCGGTGCTCCCCGTGAAGGAACAGATCCGCAAGGAGAAGTATCGCCAGGGGGACACCGTCCGGGCCTACGTGAGCGATGTGCTCAAAACCACCAAGGGGCCTCAGGTCGTTCTGTCGCGCACACACCCCAAGTTCCTGGATAAGCTGTTCCATCTGGAGGTCCCGGAAGTCTCCGAAGGGCTCGTTGAGATCAAGGCAATAGCTCGAGAACCGGGCGAAAGGTCGAAGATCGCCGTGGCCTCCAAAGAAGAGCGGATCGATCCCGTGGGGGCCTGTGTGGGCATGAAGGGGGCGCGTGTCCAGGCCATCGTTCGTGAGCTGTCCAACGAGCGGATCGATATCGTCCCGTGGAGCCAGGATGAGGCCACCTTCCTCTCCCGTGCGCTCAGCCCGGCCAAGGTGGTTCGCGTGGCAGTGGATCGGAAGGACCACCGGATGGTGGCGCTGGTGGGCGATGACCAGCTCTCCCTTGCGATTGGGAAGTCGGGCCAGAACGCCCGTCTGGCGGCCCAGCTCACCGGATGGCATATCGACATTATGACGGAGGGTGAATACCAGGAACGCCTGAAGGAGAGACAGGCCACCCGGGTCCCCCTGGCTGACGTTCCCGGCCTGGATGAGCAGGTCATCGAGTCCCTCAAAGCGATGAGCGTGGAGACGGCTAATGACCTGTCTGCCATGCCGATCCACGACCTGTTGCAGGTCCCCGGCGTGAGCGCGATGGATGCCGAGAAGATCGTTCAGGCTTCGACAGCGGCCGTGGCCGCTGCCCTGGCGTCCTATCGCGCCGCCCAGAAGGCCGCCAAAGCGGCTGCCAAAGCGGAGGCCGCCGCCGCTGCTGCTGCCGTTGCGGCTGAGGAAGCCGCTGCTGTTGAAGCCGCTGCTGCCGAGGAAGCACCTCCTGAATCCACACCTGTCGACGCTTCTGAATCCACACCTGCCGGTGAGGTCGCTCCCGGCGCTGAAGAGACCGGGGGTGCGGAGCAGCTTTCCGACGCGCTCGCAGCGGCCGGGCCAGAGACAGCTCAAGACGCGAAATAACTTTAAGGAGGTGAGCGGGGCTTGGAAGAGACAAAGGAAGAGACAAAAACAGAGAAACGATTCAGGGTCTACGAGGTCGCCCGCGACGTCAATCTGTCCAGTGAGGCGCTGGTGACCATGTTGCGCGGTCTGGGCTACGACATCAAAAGCCACATGAGCGTCGTCACGCCGGAGATGAGGGTTCAGGTTGATCAGAAGTTTGCGCGAGAGCGCGGCTCCGCCCTCCAGGAGATGAAACGAAAGACCGAGCAACTTGAGGAGCGCAAGCGCAAGGAGGAGGCCCAAGCCAAAGCCCAGGCCCAGGCTCAGGCTCAGGCTCAGGCTCAGGCCCAGGCTCAGGCCCAGGCCCAGGCTCAGGCTCAGGCCCAGGCTCAGCCCCAGGCCCAGGCCAGACCTCCGGCCCCGGTCCAGGGTTCGGCCCCGGCTCAGGGCTCAGCCCCGGCCCCGGCCTCGCAGGAATCCGCCGAGGGGGCGGACGGCAAGAAGCGCAGGCGCAGACGACGCAGGAGGAGGGGGCGGGGTGGGGTAGAGCCTGTCCTGGGCGGCCCTGTTGACACGCCCGCTGTTCCGGACGAGATCGAGCGCATAGAGGCCGTCGTGAGCGACCGGAGCCCGCGCAAACGTCTCAAGCCCAAGGGGCGCGCCAAACGCACCGTCGATCAGAAGGCCGTCGAGGAGAACGTCCGGAAGACGATGGCGCAGATGGAAGTCGGCGTGCGCCAGCGCAGGAAGCGCTTCCGGGATGCGCGCCCGGACGACGAGACCGCTCCCGATGAGGTCAAGGTGGTTCGCACCAGCGAATTCGTCACCGTGGCCGAACTGGCCGGCATGATGGAGATCAAGCCCACGGAAGTCATCATGAAACTTTTCTCCATGGGGATGGCCGTCACGATCAATCAGCGTCTGGACATGGACACCATCGTCATGGTGGCTGACGAGTTCGGGTTTGAGGTGCAACCGGTCGAGGACGTGGTGGAGGAGATCCTCAAGCAGGACAAGGAAGACCTCCCGGAAGATCTGCTTCCCAGGCCGCCCATCGTGACGATCATGGGCCACGTCGATCACGGGAAGACCTCTCTGTTGGACTACACCCGAAAGAGCAACATCATCGCGGGGGAGGCCGGAGGCATCACGCAGCACATCGGCGCCTACGAGGTGACCCTGAAGGATGGCCGGCAGGTGACGTTCCTGGATACCCCTGGCCACGAGGCGTTCACCGCCATGCGCGCCAGGGGGGCCCGCGTCACCGACGTCGTGGCGCTGGTGGTGGCCGCCGACGACAACGTGATGCCGCAGACGATGGAGGCCATCAACCACGCCAGGGCTGCGGGGGTGCCCATGGTCGTCGCGATCAACAAGGTCGACCTTCCGACGGCGGACCCGGCCAAGATCAAACGGCAGCTCGCCGAGCAAAACGTCCTGGTGGAGGAATGGGGAGGGGAGGTCGTCTCGTGCGAAATTTCGGCCAAGACGGGGCAGAATGTCGACCATTTCCTTGAACTCCTGGCGCTTCAGGCCGAGGTCCTGGAACTGAAGGCAAACCCGAACAAGCACGCCAAGGGGGTGGTGGTCGAGGCGGAACTGGACCGCGGGCGCGGATCTGTGGCCACGGCGCTGGTTCAGGAGGGCACCCTGCGCGTCGGCGATGCGTTTGTGATGGGGATCTGGAGCGGGCGGGTGCGGGCCATGCTCGACGAGCGCGGTCACCCCGTGGCGGAGGCCGGTCCCTCCCGGCCCGTGCGGGTGCTCGGCATCAGCGGGGGCGTCCCCCAGGCAGGGGATACCTTCTACGTCATGGCCACGGAGCAGGAGGCCCGGGAGATCTCGCAGAAGAGGCAGCAGATCCGGCGCGAACACGATGCCCATCGCGTGAAGAAACTGACCCTCTCGAACATCCACGAACGGATCCGGGAGGGGAAGATGGGCGAGCTGCGGCTGATCGTCAAGGGGGACGTGGACGGTTCGGTGGAGGCCCTGAGCGATTCGTTGACGCAGTTGACCCACGACGAGGTGAGGGTGTCCGTGATTCATCGGGGAGTGGGGGGGATCACGGAGTCCGATGTGCTTCTGGCGCTGGCGTCCGAGGCGATCATCATCGGGTTCAACGTCCGTCCAGACGCCCGCGCCCGGGAGGCGGCCACTTCTGAAGTGGACATCCGGCTCTACCGGGTGATTTACGAGGTCATCGAGGACGTGAAGGCAGCGCTTTCCGGGTTGCTGGCCCCTCAGGTGGACGAACAGACGGTCGGCACCGTCGAGGTTCGGGAGGTCTTCCACGTGCCGCGCGCGGGGACGATTGCGGGTTGTTACGTGACTTCCGGCACCATTCGCCGGAACTCCATGGTGCGCCTGCTCCGGGACAGCGTCGTGATTTACGAGGGGGAGGTCGGCTCCCTGAGGCGGTTCAAAGACGACGTGCGGGAGGTGGCATCGGGTTTCGAATGTGGCGTTGGTGTCCAAAACTTCAACGATGTGAAGGTGGGGGACACGCTCGAAGTCTACGAGATGGTGGAGACCGCCAGGACGTTCTGACAAGAGGGAGGTGGCAGGTAGCATACAGGGCCTACCACCTACTACCTACTCATGATCATAGGCTGCTGTCGAATCGAAGTCCACCTGCCGGAGAGCGGCTCTCTGAAGACCAAGCGGCATCTTCTCAAGAGCCTCACGACGCGGCTTAAGAATTCCTTCAACGTATCGGTGGCCGAGGTGGAGGGGAACGATCTCTGGCAGCGTGCGGTGATCGGCGTGGCGGTGGTCACCAATGAGGTCCGGTTTGCGGATCAGGTCATCTCCAAAGTCATCGACCACGTGCGGAACGATGGCCGTCTGGTCTTGATCGATTACCAGACGGAGATTCGGTGAGGAGAGCGCGAAGCAAATCGAAGTACGAACTTCGAATTACGAATGTCGAATGAAGGTTCGCACTTCGAAATTCGTTATTCGTACGAGATGTATTTTTTACGATCCACGAAGGTGAAACCATGAAGCGGTGGCGTCCTGAGAGCGTGGGGGGGATGATCCAGCAGGCGGTGAGCGAGGTGATCCGGGGCATGAAAGACCCGCGCATCGGGTTTGTGACCGTGACGGGCGTGGATATGTCCGAAGATCTGCGAAACGCCAAGGTCTATGTGAGCGTCCTCGGTCCGGAGGAGACGCGCAAGGATACGCTGGATGCCCTGGAACACGGCTCTGCCTATATCCGGAGGGAGGTCGGGCAGCGCATTCAGATACGGCATACCCCGGAGTTGCTTTTTCGGTACGACGACTCCCTCGAGCACGGCGTGAAGATGGACAAGCTCCTGGATGAACTGCGCAAGCCGGTCACGGGTCCTGAGTCCTGAGCCCAAAATAGCAGCTTATGAAGACCATGGACACGCAACTCGAAGGCATCCTCCCAGTGGACAAACCGCAGGGGTGTACGTCTCACGACGTGGTCGCCCGGTTGCGGCGCCTCACCGGGGTGCGCAAGATCGGACACGCGGGCACCCTGGACCCGATGGCCACGGGAGTCCTGCTGCTCTGTCTGGGCCGGGCCACGCGCGTGGTCTCTTACCTGACCGACGCGGAGAAGGAGTATCGATTTCGCGTCCGCCTGGGGGTCTCCACCGATACCTATGACGCCGAAGGCCAGGTCGTGGCCAGGTCCGACGCGATCCCGACCGACGCCGAGACAATTCGCAGGGCAGTCGCTCAGTTTGAGGGGGAGATCGATCAGATCCCCCCCATGTTTTCCGCGCTCAAGGTGGGAGGACGAAGGCTCTATGACCTGGCCCGTCAGGGAGAGGTCGTGGAGCGCACGGCGCGCCGGGTGCGCATCCGCCTGATCGAGGTGGAGCGTCTGAGCGAGGCTGACCTGGACCTCCGGGCGGTCTGTTCAAAAGGGACCTACGTGCGCAGCCTGGCTCAGGACCTGGGCCAGGCCCTCGGCTGCGGGGGGCACGTGACGGTGTTGCGGCGCACCCGCGTCGGGGGAGTGCGCGTCGAAGACTGCGAGACGCTGGAGGCCATTGAGAAGGCGTGCGGGGAAGGGGAGCTGCCTTCCCTGCTTCTGCCGATGGAGCGCGCCCTGCTCCGGCTGCCCGTCCTTAGCCTGGACTGGCAAGGGCTCACCCGGTTCTGTTCCGGCGCAAGTGTGCCGGTGGAGGAGATGCCTCCCACGCCCGCGGAGGAAGGGCAGATGAGGGTGGTCGGGCGCGACGGGCTTCTCTACGGGATCGGGGTGCGGGCCGGAGCCGGGGCGATCCGGCCCACGGCGGTCCTGAGAGAAATGAATAAAGTATTAAAATTAGCCACTGAAACACACGGAATCGCACAGAAACCTCTATAAGACGAGTCCCGTGGATTTCTGTGTGATTCCGTGGCTATTACGAGTTCCCTGTGAAGCTCCTGACCCGACTCGACGCCCCTTTGCAGTTGCCGTCCCCCGTCCTCACGGTCGGGACGTTCGACGGGGTGCATCTGGGGCATCGTGCGATCCTCGACACGGTCTGCCGCGAGGCCAGACGGCGGAACGGAAGCTCGGTGGCCATCACCTTTGACCGTCACCCGCGATCTGTGATCGCCCCGGAATCCGCGCCCCTGCTCCTGATGAGTCGCGAGGAGAAGTTGCGGGAACTGAGAACCGCCGGGGTCGAGGTCTTGATCGAACTGCCGTTCACCCTGGAGTTCTCCCGCACGAAGCCCGAAGTTTTCGTGGAGCAGCTGATCGTCCGAAAGATAGGGGCCGTGGCCGTGGTGGAGGGGGACGACCACGGCTTTGGCCGGGGGCGAAAGGGGGATGTCTCCACGTTGCAGGCGTTGAGCGGCCGGTTCGGGTTTGAGTTCATCCAGGTCGGACCGAAGTTTGTGGACGGCGCTCCCGTGAACAGCACCCGGCTGAGGGACCTGATCGCAGCGGGACGGATGGAAGACGCGATCCGTCTTCTGGGGAGGCCCTATGGGCTGCTCGGGGAGGTGGTTCGCGGAGACGGCCGCGGGCGCGAGATCGGTTTTCCGACGGCCAATGTCAGGCCCGATGCGCCGGACAAGCTCCTTCCCGGAAACGGGGTCTACGCTGTCCAAGTTCGGCTCGACGAGCGCTGTATGGGAGGCGCGGCCAACGTCGGATCCAGGCCGACGTTCGACGGGGCGGGACGGTCCGTGGAGGTCCATCTCTTCGATTTTTCAGGGGACCTGTATGGCCGGGACATCGAGGTCGCGTTTCTGTCCCGGTTGCGGGAAGAGCGAAAGTTCGATGGCGTCCAGGGCCTGGTGGCGCAGATCCACGAAGATGTGAAGGTCGCCCGCCAGCGCCTCAAGGCCATATCCCTGTCCCAGGGCCATATTGCTGCGTGAAGCAATGCTTGCTGTTTTTGCGCGGGAATGAATTCCCGCGCTGCTGTTACAAAGTCCGCTGAAGCGGACTCACGAATTCTTTCATCAGGACGCAGTTACGTCCACATCCAACGACGGAGGTGAACTTTGCCGCTGACGAAGGAAGAGAAGGAAGGTTTGTTGAAGACGCACCAGACGCACGAAACGGACACGGGCTCCTCGGATGTGCAGATCGCCCTCCTTACGGAGAGAATCCGTCATCTCTCGGAGCATTTCAACCAGCACAAGAAGGACCACAATTCGAAGAGGGGCCTTCTAAAGATGGTGGGGCGGCGCAGGCGGCTTCTGCGGTATATACAACGGACGAACATAGCGGGGTACCGCGCTCTGGTCGAGAAACTGGGACTCAGAGGGTAGTGAATGACGAATGACGAATGACGAATGACGAATCCATAATTCGCAATTCGCAATTCGCATCTGTCAGCCGTCGGCAATCTGTCGAGATACGTCCGGTGTTGAGCGTTCCGGCCACAGACCGCAGTCCTGTCATTCTGAGCGAAGCGAAGGAGGGATTCCTTCGCCTGGCCCAGGGTGACAATTCCGTGGTCTTCCGAGAACCGGGCTCGATGATCGGGACGCCTCGCCAACCGCCGGCTGCTGACGCCAAACGACGCATCTGGAGGTTCAGGCATGGTTGAAAGAGTGGAGGGCGTGGTGGGTGGTCGAACGCTCTCGTTCGAGGTCGGTCGTGTGGCCAAACAGGCGCACGGCGCGGTCTGGGTGCAGTATGGAGAGACGGTGGTTCTGATTGCCACGTGCGCCGCACCGAAGGCGTCCGCAGGACTGGACTTCTTCCCGCTGACCGTGGAATATCGGGAGAAGGCCTATGCGGCAGGCCGCATCCCGGGCAGCATCTTCAAAAGGGAAGGGCGCAATTCGGAGACGGAGACGGTCTGCGCCCGGCTGATCGATCACCAGATCCGGCCGCTGTTCCCCAAGGAATTCAAGGCCGAGACACAGGTGATCGTCACGGTACTGGCCATGGACCAGGAGAATACCCCGGACATTCTGGGCATGACGGGGACTTCCGCCGCGCTCTGCCTGTCCGACATCCCGTTTGCCGGGCCTATCGGGGCGGTGCGGGTAGGCCGCGTGAACGGCGAACTCGTCCTCAACCCGACGCTCACGCAGCTCCACGAGAGCGACATGGACATGATTCTGTCAGGCAGCCGGGAGTCGATCATCAGCGTGGAGGGGTCTGCCAGGGAGGTGGGCGAGGCCGACGTGCTGGCCGCGTTCGAACTGGGGCACAAGGCCATCGTGCAGATCATCGACCTGCAGGAGCAGCTCGTCGTGCGCTGCGGGAAGCCCAAGCGGCAGGTGGTTCCCCGGCCGGTCAACGAGGAGCTCAAGGCGGCGGTGCTGAAGATGGCCGGGGACCGGATCACGTCCGCGAACCGCACCCCTGAGAAGGAGGGACGGGCCGACCTGCTCAGGCAGGTCCAGGAGGAGATCGCGGCGGCCCTGGCCGAAGCCTTCCCCGATTCGGAAGGAGAGATCGCGGCTCTGATCGACGACGTCGTGAGGGTGGACATGCGGGCGATGATTCTAGACGAGCATCGCCGCATCGACGGGCGGGGCAAGGACGAACTCCGGTCGATCACCTGCGAGGTGCCGGTGCTCCCCCGCGTACACGGGTCCGCCATCTTCACCCGGGGGCAGACGCAGGCCCTCTGCGTGGCCACGCTGGGGAGCAAGTCGGACGAGCGGATGGTGGACGACCTCGAAGGGAAGTCGTTCAAGAGCTTCATGCTGGACTACAACTTCCCGTCCTACAGCGTGGGAGAGGTCCGGCGTCTGGGTCCGCCGAGCCGGCGGGAGATCGGTCACGGGGCGCTGGCGGAGAAGGCCCTCTCCCCGATCATCCCGGCGGAGGACACCTTTCCCTACACCATCCGGGTGGTCTCCGAGATCCTGGAGTCCAACTCCTCCTCCTCCATGGCCACGGTCTGCGCCGGGACGCTGGCCCTGATGGACGCCGGGGTGCCGATCAAGACCCCGATCGCCGGAGCGGGGGTGGGCCTTGTCAAGGAAGGAGAGCGGTGGATGGTCCTGACCGACATCCTGGGCGCCGAGGACCACCTGGGGGACATGGACCTGAAGGTGGCCGGGAGCCGGGAGGGCATCACGGCCATTCAGATGGACATCAAGATCAAGGGGATCAGCTTCGATATCATGCGCGAGGGGCTGGAGCGCGCGCGCGTCAGCCGTGTGGAGATCCTGGACAAGATGGCCCAGGCGCTCTCCGAGCCGCGTCCCCAGTTGTCCCCCTTCGCGCCCCGCATCCTGTCGATCCAGATTCCGGTCTCCAAGATCGGCCTGGTGATCGGCCCCGGAGGGAAGACCATCCGGGAGATCGAGAAGACCGGCGCCACGATCAACGTGGAGGACGACGGGATGATCACCGTCGCGTCGGTGGCGGCCGAGGCGGGGGAGCAGGCCCTGGCCATGATCCGCGCACTGGTCGAGGACGCGGAGGTGGGCAGGGTCTACGAGGGACGCGTCAAGAGCATCAAGGAATTTGGGGCCTTCATCGAGATCCTCCCCGGCAAGGAGGGGCTCTGCCACATCTCGGAGCTGGAGCACCGCCGCGTGGCCCGCGTGGAGGACGTGCTGGCAGAGGGGGACCAGATCCGCGTCAAGGTCATCGGCATCGACGATGCGGGCAAGATCAAGCTGAGCCGCAAGGCCCTTCTCGAAGGCGGGCCTCCGCCGGGTGAGGAAGGGAACGGGGACGGACGTCAGTACGAGCAGCGGCGGGAGCGAGGGGGGGATCGGGATCGGGACCGGAGGCCCCCCCGGCGCAGATAGGACAGGGGTCCGGGGATATGGGAAGCAGGCCCCCACCCACCTCCATACCCCTTCCCTTTCCCAGCCCTTGGACTTCGCTCAGGGCAAGTATTGGGAGAGGGAGGGGGTGACCAGGGCCTTTTGACAGGTACGGGGGAGGGTGAGGGCGTCCGTTCCGCATTTTCACTCTTAAGACTACTGGGGTCTTCTCCGGTAGTCTTTCGCTTTGCGTATGATATCCGACAATGTTCGCAAGACCGTGCTTCCCAACGGCCTCCGCATCCTGACCGAACAGGTCCCCCACGTGCGATCCGTCTCACTGGGCGTATGGGTGGAGGTCGGGTCCAGGGACGAATATTTCCCCCATCGGGGCATCATCCATTTCATAGAGCACATGCTCTTCAAGGGGACCGCCCACCGGACGGCCTTTGACATCGCTTACAGCCTGGAGTCCGTAGGGGGGCAGCTCGACGCCTTCACCGGCCGGGATGTCACCTGTTTCTTCGCCCGCTGCCTGGACGAACACGTCGGACTCGCCCTGGAGGTCCTGGGCGATATGCTGGCGCATTCAGACTTCGACCCGGAGGCCATGGAGCGAGAGAAGGGGGTGGTCCTGGAGGAGATCCGGAACGTGGAAGACACCCCCGACGACCTCATTCACGACGTCGTCGGGAAGTCGGTCTGGGGCGACCATCCGCTGGGGAGCCCCATCCTGGGCGCGCAGGAGACGGTGGAGGGGTTCCGGCGGGAGGACCTGATCCAGCATATGCAGGAGTTCTACACCTCCGGGAACATCGTCGTGGCTGCGGCGGGGAGTCTGGAGCACGAGGCCTTCGTGGACGCGGTCGCCCGAGCCATCGCCCTGCCGGCGTCGCAAAGGTTCCCCCGGCCCCGTTCGGTTCCGCCGGTCTATCCCGGAAGGTCCCAGCACGTGGACAAACAGATCGGTCAGACGCACGTCTGCCTGGGGGCGTCCGCCTTCTCCTACAACGACCGCCGCCGTTTCGACCTTTTGGCCGCCAACACCATCCTGGGCGGCGGGATGAGCTCCCGCCTGTTCCAGGAGGTCCGGGAACGTCTCGGGTTGGCCTACTCCATCTACTCCTACGTCGAGATGCTGGGGGACACGGGCCTGTTCGGGGCCTACCTGGCCTGCGAAGAGGCGCAGGCCTATCGGTCCACGGCCCTGGTCTGCGACGAGATGCGCCGGATCAAGACCGAGGGCGTGACCCAGGTCGAGGTCGAAAATGCCAAGGCGCAGCTCAAGGGGGGACTCGTCATCGGGCTGGAGGGCATGAGCAAGCGCATGAGCCGCCTGGCCAAGCAGGAGGTCTACTTCGGGAGCTATCAGACCGTGTCGGATGCCCTCGCGGAGATCGACACCGTCACCCGCGAGGGGGTGGTGGAGGTCTGCCGGTCGATCTTTGACCCGGAGCGGTTCCATCTCGTCACCGTGGGCCCGGAGGCGGACGGGGTGTCGAAGGCGCTGGAGAGGATATAGATATCTATATGGCAGATCACGTCTACATCTCTGACATCGCCCGGTATGAAGGTCAGGAGGTTCTCCTCAAGGGCTGGCTTTACAACAAGCGATCCAGCGGCAAGCTGCACTTCCTCCAGGTCCGGGACGGGACAGGGGTCATTCAGGGGGTTGTCTTTCAGGGGGATGTGACCCCGGATGCCTTCGAGCGGGCAGGTCATGTGTTGCAGGAGTCCTCTATCCTGGTGACTGGCGTGGTCCGGGCAGATAAAAGGTCTCCGATTGGGTTTGAGGTGGGGGTGAAGGACCTGGAGATCGTCCACCTGGCCCAGGACTACCCGATCACGCCCAAGGAGCACGGCACGGCCTTTCTGATGGACCACCGGCATCTCTGGCTCCGCTCGTCCAGGCAACACGCCATCCTCCGGGTCCGGGGAGAGATCGTCCAGGCCTGTCGGGACTATTTCAATGACCGGGGATTCACGCTGGTGGACGCCCCGATCTTCACCCCGGCGGCCTGCGAGGGGACGACGAATCTCTTTGAAACGACCTATTTTGAAGAAAAGGCCTACCTGACGCAGAGTGGCCAGCTCTACATGGAAGCGGCGGCCATGGCCCTGGGAAAGGTCTACTGCTTCGGACCGACCTTCCGGGCCGAGAAGTCCAAGACACGGCGGCATCTGACCGAGTTCTGGATGATCGAGCCGGAGGTGGCCTACCTGGACCTGGCCGGCGACCTGGACCTGGCCGAGGACTTCGTGGCCTATGTGGTGGGGCGGGTGGTGGAGCGCCGGAGGCCGGAACTCCAGGCCCTGGAACGGGATATTTCGAGGCTTGAGGCCGTGAAAAAGCCCTTTCCCCGGATTTCTTACAGTGACGCGGTGGATATTTTGAAGGGCAAGGGCGTGGCCTTCACCTGGGGGGACGACCTGGGGGGGGATGAGGAGACGGTCCTGGCGGAGGCGTTCGACCGTCCGGTCATGGTCCATCGCTACCCGGCAGCCATCAAGGCCTTTTATATGAAGTCAGATCCCGATGATCCGAGATTGGCCCTCTGCGTGGATGTGCTCGCCCCGGAGGGGTACGGAGAGATCATCGGCGGCGGGCAGCGTGAGGACAGTCTGGAGACCCTGGAATCGAGGATTTCGGAACACAACCTCCCCCGGGAGGCCTTTGCCTGGTACCTCGATCTGAGGCGTTATGGCAGCGTACCTCACGCAGGTTTTGGGATGGGGATTGAGCGGACGGTGGCCTGGATCTGCGGCCTGAAGCATGTCCGGGAGACGATCCCATTCCCAAGGATGCTCCAGCGCCTCTATCCCTAGGACGCGAATATCATGGGGACATTTATTATTACAAATGGGCTCTTTAGGCGAGGCGTTCAATATTTCTTGGACGCCTTTTTTAGTAATTTTTAATATATGGAACTAAAATGGAAGAAAAATTGAATGAAAATGACGACTATACAATCGTACAGGCGAGTCAATTTCTGTCTGTATCAACGAAAACAATTCATAACTATATTAAAAAAGGCATATTAAAGGCAAACAAGTGGAATGGTATGTGGTTTGTTGAAAATAGAAGTATTATAGAAATGAATTCTAAAATAAATAGAACTAAATTAGAATTTAAAAATACTCAAAAAGATCCAAAGGCTCCCCATGAGACCAGCTTCTGGGTCGATAAGGAGCACTACGAAGAGCTGCTCAGGCAGGCCGGCCAGATTCGAGCGGCAGAGAATCTCCTGATCGAATATAAATCTCAGAATCAAGGTCTTTTGGATAGAATTAAGGAGCTGGAAAAGGCCCTGGATCGACTGAGTTCTGAAGGAAAGACGCGGGGATTCTGGAAAAGACTGAGAAGGGATACAAAAACAGCAGGGCAGGGAGGACCCCCAAAGCCGACCTGAAAGGTTAAATTCAGTTGAATTTACATAATATCTATTATGCGAACTCAAAACCCCTCGTTTACATCTGCTTGATATTAAAAAATACTGCTCTATATGATTCGCATCATTCATCCCTTAACCACCCACCATCGACAATATGTGAAGGCAACCCAGCCCAGCAGAAAGGATGGCATGCCATGATCCGTTTGGCGACGGACTTTGAATAAGGAGTTGTCGATGAATACTGAGACAAAGTCCCCTATGCCGGGGCTGACCGTGATCGAGACGGTCTGCGTGGACGACGACGCAACGCCGTTCGGGACGTTCCAGAGCCACAACCAGAAGGTGATGAGCAACCGGAACGGTATCTTCATGACCTATCTCAAGACGAGGAATGAACCCTACACCGCGCAGACGTGGCGGCTGCTGCGGAGCACGGACGGTGGGCGGACGTTTTCCACCGTCTATGAGTCCACGGACGCGACGAACCCACCGGTGCTGGAGTCGGACGAGCAGGGGAATATCTACCTGATAAGGCCGGATTTCGTGGATAAGAATGCCTATCTTTACCGGTTCCTGGCTCAGGATGAATATGCCAAGCCCCAAATTTCCACGATTCCAAAAGGGAGCGGGGGCAAGTACTGTATGGTCCTCGACCCCGAGCGGGGACAGCTCTACTACTTTGTGCATAACAATACGTTCCACATCGTAGATCTGGAGGGGAGGGTGCGGCATTCCTCGAACCTGCTCCAGAGAGGGCCGGAGGCCGTGATCGGGTACCCTCACCTGAACCTGGACCGGGAAGGTGTCCTGCACGCGGCGTGGACCAGCGTCCACAACCCTCCCCCCGGGACGGCGGCGGGCAGGTATATCTACCGGGATATCCATTATATGCAATCGCGGGACGGCGGGGAGACCTGGCAGAGGATGGATGGGACGCCCCTCTCTCCGCCCATCGTGGCGGACCGGTTCGGCCCGACGGACCGGATTACGCCCGACGAAGAGCTGGAGGACCATACCTGGCTGTCCAGCTTTATGCCGAAGGATGGGAAGGTCCACTTCGTCTACCGGACCCATTCCGCCACTGAGCCCGGCCCCCAGCACTATCTTCGCTACGACCTGAAAACAGGGGGGCGGGAGATCGACGTGACCCCTGAGTTCCGGGGAGAGCGAATTTCCCTGTACCATGGGGACGGCTTCTTTGCGACCTGCTCCCGAGAGCCCGGGTCTCCTCTGTACTGCGTGATGGCGGATGGGGAGCGGATCACCTGCCTGGCCAGCAAAGACAACGGAGAGCGCTGGCATGACTACGCCGTAAGCGAGGCGGCATTTCCGCCGTGCGCGCAGGTGAAACGGATCTATGCGGTCGGCGGGTGTCCCGAGATCACCGAAGACGGTTACATCCTCGGCTCTTTCACCCACAGGCTGCACTCTGCCGATCCCGCCCCGGGCCAGGACACCCGATTCATCGGGTCCCATATCTACTTTTTCAGGATGCAGGCCCTGCCGGATCGCCCGAGGAGGAGCGCCTGATGGCGGACACGGCGGACGTGGTGATCACCGGCGATAGTCCCTTTTTCGGCGGCGCGGTTCACAAAAAGCGGATGATGAGGCATCGTATGGCGATTGTCACCGGCGAAACCATCGCGGATCTCTATCCGGTCCACGTTCACTACATCCAGGAGATCACCCGACTTCACCTCTGGTACGCGGACAGGGTGCTCCGCGAAGAAGGGGTTGCCTTTTTCGATGCGATGAATGGGCGGGTGAACATCTATCGGAACACCTCGCTCTACGACGGGGAACACCACCCGACAAGAGGGGATGTGGACCCGGCGTGGGAGCGCGTTCTGGGGCGTCTTGAGGAGATCCACGCACGCCACCGGGGAGCCACGGCCCGGTTTCGAGGAGGAGGGGCTGGCGCTCCTGTGGCCGTACCTGGAGGCGCGCATCCGGCAGGAGGGGGTTCCGCTCGATCTCCTGGAGAAGACGGACCGGCCTTACGAGTGCTGGTCCCGGGATGACAAGCGGGAGCGAAACAACATCCACATCGACAACCTGTATCGCCCAAAGTCGCCTTTGAGCGATATGTTCATCCCGTTCGCGGCCTCCCTGATCCGGCTGCTTCGAGACGCGCAAGCCGAACTGCCGGGCATCGAGATGACCCATTGCAGCACCTGGATGAACTCGTCGCCTAAATTTCAAACGCTGTTTCCCAGGCGCTGGATGGAGAATGCGGAGGCGCAGCGGGAGATCGGGTATACCTACGGGTACTGGGGCCAGTTTATGGACCGAATGGGGGATTTTCACGCCCGGAACGGCTCAAAATTCCGGGAAACGGGGGAGCTGCCGTTCCCCTCTCTGGGCTGTGAATGCCTGACGGAAGAAGTTCTCGCGCATCTGGAGTCGCATTTCCCGGAGGCCGTCCGGTATAACGCCGAAAGAGACCGGGCGACTGATGGAGGAGATGGATCGGAGGGGGTACGAGCGGAACCCGGATAGGTTGATTCGTCGGCCGGAGTTCCTGCCATAAAAAGGGATGGTTCGCTAACAGGGAGAATAGGCATGGCAGTCACGAATCTGGCCCTTCACGGAGGCCCCAAGGCAGTGACCGCTGAAGACCCGGAAGGGTGGCAGGTGTTTGGGACGGAGGAGGCGGAACGGGTGGAGGGCCTGGCAGAGGCCGAGGAACTCTCCGCAACCGGGGCCGGAATCACCCGGGAGTTTGAGGAGGGGTTTGCCGGGTATATGGGTCGGCCCTATGTCCTGTCGCAGATGAACGGCACGTCCACGTTCTGGGGGGCCTATTTTGCGGTGGGGGTGGGGCCGGGCGACGAGGTCATCCACCCGACCTACGCCTCGATCGGCTCCATCGCCCCGGCGGTGTTCCTGGGGGCGCGTCCGGTCTTCTGCGAGGTGGACCCCCGGACGCTGACGGCAGACCCGGCGGACATCGAGCGGCGGATCACGGTGCGCACGCGGGCGATCTGCGTGGTCCACCTGTTCGGCAACCCGGCGGATATGGGCGCGGTCATGGACATCTCCAGACGCTACGGGATTCCGGTGATCGAGGACGGTTCGCACGCGCACGGGGCGGAGTGGGATGGGAGGAAGGTCGGGGCGGTCGGGAACATCGGGTGTTTTTCGCTGCAGGGCGAGGGCCGAGGGGCCATGAGCGTGGGGGAGGGGGGCGTGGGGGTGACCGACAACCGGGAATATTACGAACGGATGCTGATCTGCGGACACCTGAACCGGGTGGGGGTGGTTCAGGAGCTGACGCGTCCGGAGTATCGGCAACTGGGCAGCACGTGTCTGGGGGTCAAATTTCGGGCGCACGCCCTGGGGCTGGGGCTGGGGAGAGAACAGCTTCGAAAGCTGGATTCCGTCAATGAAAAACGGCGGGCGGTCCATCAGCAGTGGAACCGGATGGCCGAGGAGATCCCGGGGCTGGAGCCGGTGAAGATTCTGGAGAAGGCCAGACCCGGAGGGTATTACGGGTACCGGCTGCTCTACCGGCCGGAGGAGTTGGGCGGGCTGCCGGTGGAGACGTATCTGAAAGCCATACAGGCCGAGGGGGCGCAGGTGACGGCGTGCGATTTTCCCCTGCTGCACCGGCTGCCGCTGTTTGCGGAGGGGTTCGATATCTACGGTGGAAATCGGGGACCTCTAACAGGGGACTATCCGGGCTACCGGGAGGGGGACCTGCCCGTGTCGGAGGCCGTACACCGCCGGGTGCTGGCGCTGCCGGCCTTCACGGACCCCAGGCCGGGTGTGCTGGAGCAGTATAGGGAGGCCTTTCGGAAGGTCACGGCGAACGCAGGGGCGCTTCGATAGGAGACAGGGACCATGGCGAGCAAGAACGGGAAGCTGGCGCTGCTGGGCGGGGAGAAGGCGGTGACCCTCCAGGCGCTGGACCGGTGGGAGACGATGACGGAGGAGATGGTCCAGCGGGTCAGGCAGATGGTGGAGAAGGGCGATATTTCGACGCAGGGGGAGAAGATCGCCCAGGAGGTGGAGGAAGGATTTGCGAAGTTCCTGGGGGCCAACTATGCGGTCTCCCAGCACAACGGAACCTCCACGATGTGGGCATCCTACTTTGCGCTGGGGGTGGGGCCGGGGGATGAGGTCCTCCACCCCGATTTCACCTGGATCTGTTCGTTCGGGCCTGTGGTCTATCTCGGCGCACGGCCGGTTTTCTGCGAGATCGACCCGAAGACGTTCCTGATCGACCCGGCGGATATCGAGCGGCGCATCACCCCCCGGACGAAGGCGATTTCGGTGGTCCACTGGGGGGGGAACGTCTGCGACCTGGACCCGATCATGGAGGTGGCCAACCGGCACGGCATCCCGGTGATCGAAGACTGCTCGCACGCCCACGGGGCGAGCTACGACGGGAAGAAGGTGGGGACCATCGGGGCGATCGGAGGGTTTAGCTTTCAGGGGGTTCCGGGCAAGGGGAAGCCGATCTCGGGGGGGGAATGCGGGATGGTGGCGACGATGGACCGCCGCCTCTACGAGCGGGTGCTGCTGTTCGGACACGTCGGGCGGACCGATCTGATGGATAAGCTTCAGGACCCTGCGCACCGGCGGCTGGCGCCCTACGGGCTGGGGTTGAATTTCCGGGCGAACCCCCTGGGGCTGGCGATCGCGCAGGTGCAGCTCGCGCGGGTGCGGGAGCAGAACGAGAAGCGGTGGGCCTACGTGCAGGCGCTGAACAGGGGGCTGGAGGAGATTCCGGGGATCGATCCGCTCTACATTTACCCGAAGGCCCAGCCCGCAGGGTGGTACGGCGGCTTGCAGGCCCGGTACCGGCCGGAGGATCTGGGCGGACTGCCTCGGGAGACGTATTGCAAGGCGCTTCAGGCGGAAGGGATCGGCGTGCGACCCGGCGCTTACTCCGACGCCTTCGGTCCGGTCACAGGGGCGCGGCACATCCCATATCACCTGGTGCCGCCGTATTCAAGGGGATTCGACTTCTACACGCACGGGCGGGGGCCGCTGTGGGAGGGGTACGAGGGATATGCGCCGGGCGATTATCCGCAGACCCGGCAGGCGCTGGCGCGGATGCTTCAGTTGCCGGTGCTGACCGATCCCGAAGCGGGGGCCGTGGAACAGCTCCTGGAGGGGTTCCGGAAGGTGGCGGAAAACTACCGGGCTCTTTTTTAAGAGGATGGCATGCCATGATCAAGCTGGTGACGGACTTTGAGTGCGGCAATGGAAAGAATGTAAAGCAACTTGCTGAGGACCGCTTTCGCCTGGAGGTGGACGGCGATAAACAGAGCGGCTACTGCAACTACTTCTGCCTGGATCTCATCAACGAAGGTCCTGCCGCAGAAGTGACCATCGAGCTATGGGAGGACTCCAAGTGGGGCGCGCCGACCGGGTTCCCGGCGGTCTTTCCCACCACCCTCTGGTTCAAGCCCGTCGGCTTTCATCGGTACAGGCCGCTCCGGGGACAGTGCCCGGAGTGCATCGATAGAAAGGTGACTTTCAAAGTTCCCGTGGAGCAGAACCAGCGGCTACGCGTGGCCATGACCTACGTCGCCCCCTACAGCGAGGTTTCCGATGCCCTGAGCGCGTTCGCGGACCAGCGGCCGGACCGTTGCGAACGCTTCTCGGTGGGGCAATCGGTCCAGGGCAGGGAGATCTGGGGGTTACGCGCGGGCACGCCGGGAAAGCCGAAGCTCTTCTGCGTGGCCGGCCAGCACCCCCACGAGCACGCCGGGGTCTGGGGCGCCCTGGGCATCGCCGATTTCATGTCCTCGCTCCTGCCCGAGGCCGGGGCGCTTCGAGACCAGCTTGAGGTGATGGTCATCCCCATCGCCAACCCCGACGGCAACGTGGCAGGCCGAAACGCGTTCAACGCCGAGGGATTGGACATGTACCTGACCTTCGGCGAAACCCCCGACGCGAGCGAGCCCGAGGCCCACGAGAGCCGCCTGCTCTGGAAGTGGGTGCTGGATGCGATGCCCGACGTCTGGTTGAACTTTCATTGTTACACCGGCTGGAAACTGAACAGCGAGCCGCCCTACGACGGCTGGTACGAGGTTGAAGACCGGGGTCTTTTCAGGGACCCGGCCCGACGCAGGCTCTACGACGCCCTGTGCGACACCATGCGCCTGGAGACCGAGGCCCTGTCCACCCACGAGCGGGCCAGCATCCACCGCCCCACGACCATGTGCCACCAGATGGCCAAACGCTACGGCATCCCGCACGCCTTCTACGAAATCAACAACGGGACTGCCGGCAAACACGCCGGGGCCCAGCGAGGGCTGCACGTGTTCAAGCGGGTGGCGAACACGCTGCTGCACCAGATGAAATAGACCGGACACAGGAGAGACCGCGCATGAACGCCGTCTGGATCATCACGGACCGAGGATACACAGGTGGCGGAGGGTCCGGAATCACGGCCTCCCGCTGACCCAGCGCGAGTGCAGCAACGTGATGCGGTCGCAGGCGATGGCCGGATAGTCCCGAACGGAGATCGACTCTGCCCCCGCCGACTCGATCTCGAAACCGGTCTGGGGAGATGCCCCGGCCAGGAGGTAGGACCCGTCGACCGCTCGCCCGGGCGGAAGGGGGTCCGCCAGATGGAAGGTCCGGTCGGCCACGGAGCGCACCCGGAGCGGGGTGTGCGGTTCCGGGAGGGTGACCTTCAGGTCCCCGCACGCCAGGCCGGTCCCGTCGAGGAGATACGCCTGAGTGGCGCGCCCTGCGTCGTCCACCGATGCAAAGGCGAACGACCCGGAGGCTGTGCAGGGTCCGAAGGTCCGCGACTGCTGGTCCGGCGTGGAGAGGATGTAGTCCGTTCGTCCGGCCAGTTTTACCTCCACGGCCAGGACTCCGGATTGAGGATCGCTGGCCAGCAAGCGGGCCCCCAGCACGGGGGAACGGTCAGATCTGTACGGGGCGAAGACAGCGGCATACTGGGTGGCCGTGGCCTGACCGGGGTCCGTGGCGAGGTTTTCGACCAGCACCTGCTGGACCGGCGGCTTCTCCAGTTCCGAGGCCGGCGACCCCCGCCGCCATCCCGGGGCATCGGCCAGGATGATCCGTCCGACACTGTCCCGCGTGTTGAGCACGGTCAGGTCCAGGCGGATGTCCGGAAATCCCCACGTGAAGGTGTGCGGGGCCTCCGGCGTGAAGGCCCTCGGGTTGCTGAGCCAGGCGCTCCACGCGGGGGCCAGGTCCACCGGTTCAGCCCCCCCCGGCGTAGGCGTGACCTGCGTCAGCGAGCCGTTGCAGTGGAAGCTGTAATGGTGGGTCTGCCCGCCCTTCACCCTGAAGAAGTCCACGACATAGATCTGTCCCTCAGGGGCCTGCACCAGGGCACTGGTGCGGCGGTAGGTCTCGCACTGGGGGTAGGCCTGGACCCCGGAGGCCTGCACGACCTCGATGCCGGGGGCCACGCCGAACAGCTCCAGGTTCGAGCCGCAATCGTGGTCCGACTGGTTCTCACTGTCCACCACGACCAGGTTGTGGGACAGCGTGCTGACCAGCCAGCGCTGCCCGGGCCGGCCCTCCCGGGTCAACTGCCCGCTGCCGGAGAAATAGCCCCGGTCAGGGACCATCTCCTCACCGAAGGCATACGCGCTGAGGCTCAGGATATCGCGGTGCCGGTGTCCGGTATGGACGGTCCACCGGTTCTCGTTGCCGTTGAAGTAGAGGGCCGTGGCGTCTGGCTTGCCCCCGCGCAGGACGCCGACGTGCCAGCCCGGGAACCACTCGGAACGCAACGGTAACTCCACTGGACCTCCGGCCTGGAGGTCGGACGGGCGATACCACAGCGCATATTCGTTACCCCGTTCGGCCAGGCTCGCGCCCTGGACGGTCTCGAGCAGCCCAGCGTACTGACCCCCGAGGCGCGCAGCCAGGACTTCGGCGTACAGGATACGGATCTCCGTGTCGTAGACCGTATCCCCGATGACAGGCAGGCGTCGCCCCGGGGCCAGCATCCTCAGCATGGACTGCATCGCCAGGTGAAAACGACCGGCCGTGAAGGGGTTCAGATTCTCCAGGCGCGGGCCTCCCTCCGGCTGGAAGCCGGGCGGGTCACTGTACCCGCAGAGGATGTCGGCCACCTCGTGGACATTGTCGAAGTTGTGGGCCGCGTAGGAGGGCGATTCCGAGTAGAAGCCGTCGAAGTGGTAGCGGCTCTCCACCATCCGGCCGAAGCCCGCCAGCGCGTGCCGGACCCTCCCGGGTTGTTCCAGAAGGGCCCCCACCGCGGCGCACAGGGAGAAGACCGCGACCCCTTTGTTGCTGACGGAGTCCCAGTGCTCGACGTCCGCGCATCCGGCTGCGATCAGGTCATCCACGATGCGGCGTTCCATCCCGTCATCCACCACACGACGGCCGTCGGCATGCCTCGCGTCGCGGATGAGGTCATAGGCCACCGTCATGTCGAGCAGGGGACCGGCGTCGCTCCCCTTGCCGTGGACATTGATGCGGCCGGCCCCCCAGAAGCCGTTGTTCATGGTGGCGTGGTCTTCGTGCTGGTGCAGGCCGTAGGCGTGGCGGATGGCTTCCCGGGGGAAGCGCCCTCCGTTCGGGCCGCCGGCGCTCTCGTGTCTCCCCATGTTGGCGGCCACTTCCGCCGGGGGCAGGTCCGCGATGCTGCCGTCGTAAGAGTGGTAGATATAGTTGGAGTAGACCCGGGCGAAGCGGTCCATGACCCACGCAGCCCGCTCCGCGCAGGCGATCTCCCCGGTGAGGGCATAGCGTTTGGCCAGCGGAAGCACCTGCCCGAAGGCCCAGTGGACCCGGGCGAACCGGATCATGCTGCTGAAGCTCGTCATCGTGGGCCGGTCGCCGAGCCACTTGAGCGCGTGATGATTTCGTTCCCCCGGCTGGGCCCGCTCCAGGTCGGTTTCATAGTAGGTGAACGTCTGGCCCATGCGCGGGCACTCCAGCACGCCCGTCTCCGGGTAGCTGGCGTTGGGATAGACCGTCCCGCAGCGATTGCAGGTGAGGCGGTCCGGCGTCTCCACGCTCCAGTCGAAGATCCCGGTCTCGCCCATGACCGACTGCTTGCCCACACAGGCCGGGCAGTTCTGGCCGTAGAAGCTGCCGGGGGTGAGTTCTGGGATGAGGGCGTCGAAGAACGCCCGATCCTGCCGAAGGGCAAAGGCCGCGCTGTCTTTCCACCCGTCCACGATCCTCTGCGCCCACCCGAAGCGGGATACGTTCTGGAGTGCGTTCTGGATATCCCGAGATTTGTACAGGGTGCGGGGTTCCGCGCGCGGCTGTGATGCCATACCCTAATCCTCGCTTTCGTTATCAAGTTTACATAAGATTCATTATGCGAACTTTCGGGCGCCACGTCTTGTGGAACATTCATGATCCTCCATGAACCGTCTCAACCTCCCCCCTATCCCCGATCCGGCGGACTTTCGATCGCCGCCGGGGGCACGGGGTCCGGGGGAAAAGCCGTTCCCCAGAACCGCACCTGGGCGGGAAGCTTCCCTTCCAGGCCGGGGACATCCGGGCCAAAAGCGGGCCAGGAGAGGTCCCCGAACCAGGCCGGCTTCGACTTCAAGTAGAGCGAAGTCGGCAGGTCATGCCCGGGGATGCCGGGGTCCCACTTCACGGCCCCGGTGGCCGCGTCCCAGTTCCCGTGCCGGATGAGGTCCATGGTTTTCAGATCGTCGAATGGGGGTTGAGAGCAGGCGAAATTGTTGCGGTATCCCAGCTTGTAGATGACCCTTTCAAGGGGGGTTCCAGGCTCACCGTCCGCCTTCTCGTAAATGGTGTGGAAACCCGACACGCCCAGCACGTTGCCGATCACGTTCCACTTGCGGCAGCAGTATTCCATGCCCACCGGGGTGTGGTCGTTCGGGTCCCTGGGCTCATAGCCGAGCAGCCGATTGCGAAGGAGCGTGCCGTGGCTGTTGCTGCCGTGGTACCAGTCCGCGAGCATTTTCACCGCGTGGTTGCCTTCCCAGAGATTCATGTAGGCATGGGTGGCGTGCGTGCTGAGGGCAAGGGAGCTGGCGATCGACTCGGAGGCGCCCTCGAAGACGTAGTTGTAGCCGAAGACGTTCCCGGAGGCGCCATAGCAGACCAGCAGCGGGCAGTGGAGATGCTTCAGGATGTTGTTCTCCACGAGCGAGGCGCTCGTCACATTGTAGAGGGCGACGCCGTAGGCCTCTCCCCCTCCGTAGGCGTGGGCCTCGCGGAAGCAGGAATCCCGGATCTCCAGGCGATAGCAGAAGGAGGCCCAGACGTGGCAGTTGGCCGGGACATTGTAGCCCTCCACGTTCTTCACCCAGCAGTTCATGCAACTGTCCATCCGGATGAAATGCCCAGACACCCCCCTGGACCAGCCCGTCGCGTGCTTGCCCTCCAGGAACAGGTCCTCAATCCCGCAGCCCGACAGGGGCGCTTCGGACTCGGCGTCATACCCCGCCATCACGATCTGGGCCTGCTGCGAGGTCTGGAAACCGTAGTAGAGCGGGATCTCGAAGTCCACCTGGAAATCGGCGGGCCCGTTCTGTCGGGTGGCGGTCACCAGGACGATCTGCCCCATCCCTCGATCCCCGTTGCCGGTCTTCTCTCTGGGGTGTGCGCTCCCGCCTGAACCGCCGGATTGGACGAGGTCGGGGTCGTCCAGTTCATCGAGGATGTAGAGGTGTCCGGGCTGGACCCAGGACGGAAGCTCAGCGAGGTGGATGTGGGTCTCACCCTTGACCGCGTCCTGGCTCAGGTCGGCGTCTATCGTGAGGCCGTTGCGCCGGGCGTTGAGGTCGAGCCCCGAGCGCTCCCGGGGCACGCCGGGGCCCATTTCAATCAGGCCCCCGTAGAACAGCAGCCTGGACTCCGGCCCGGCCCCGCGAAGCGTCTTATGGTTGCCCCTGCCCTTCCAGCGAATGCTGCTGTCCAGCCGGTAGGTCCCTGGTGGCACATAGAGCGCGTGGCCTTCGGGCATGTCTTCCAGCGCCTGGTTGAAGGCGGGACTGCTGTCCCGTGCGCCGGTCGAATCGGCGTTGTAGGGCGCGTCCGTGACATTTTTCCATACGGGCCTGTCGGTCGGAATCCCGCCGGAAACCCCCACGATCCAGTCCACCCGGCGGTCGTCCGGGAGGAGCTTTGGGGAACTTCCTGTCACCGAATTCACTTCATACCTCCGTTTCCTGGGTCCATGCCGCGATCAGCCAGGCGGCCCCGGCTGATGGAGACAAAACTGAATTTCAAATGAGATGACGGGTCGAGGGACTCATCGGCCGGAAACTGCCGGAAGGGAATCATGGAGAGGGTAAGATGCAGGAGGTATCCGGGGATACCCTTTCACCGCCGCTTTCGGAACATATAAAAAATGCAATAGGCCACGAATACCCCGGCAAGGCCGTACATAATCCACCAGACGTTGTCGGGCGACAGGACGCTCTCTTTCTGTCGCTTGATCTCTTTGATCCGCTTGCGCCGGTTGATGTAGGTCTCGTTCTCCGGGTCCAGTTGAATGGCCTTGTCCCACTCCTGGAGCGCCATTTCCGGACGTTTTAGGTGATAGTAAATATTGCCCAGGTTGTAATGCGCCTGGGCCATGTCGGGTTTCAGCTCCAGCGCCCGGCGGTACTGCCGGATCGCCTCCTCGAACTTCCCCTGCTTGTGGTAGGCCACCCCCAGGTCGTGGACGGTCTTCGCATCATTCGGATGAAACTGGAGATAGTTTTTAAACCCCAATTCAGCCAGGTCGTAGCGCTGGAATTCGTAGAACGCGATCAACGCAAAGTTGTAGTAGGCATCCGCATAACTTTTGTCTTTTGTGAACGCTTCGCGATAGGCTTCGAGCGCGCGCCCCAGGTCTTTCCGAATCCCCTTGCCGGTCTGATACTGATACCCCCTGTCGAACGCCCGCTGGGCCGCCTCCCGGTTGTTCTTCTGCGCTTCTACCACGGAAAAGGCCAGAAATATTGTCATAACCGGAATATAAAGGATAGGCAGGATGGCATGAAGGCGTCTCCGATTTATCCTGTTTGTCCTGTGCATCCCGGTTAAACCCCCTCCCGCCCGACGACGGAATCGAACCTCAAAACGGATAGACCTCGTCAAGCCGCTCCACCAGCCGCTCCCGGCGGACTCGCTCCTGCAAGACGATCTCAATGGTGGGCCTGTGGAACCAGGCCGTCAGGACGTCCTCCCAGGTGAGCGGGAGTTTCCGGCACTCCAGCCGAATCACCAGAAAAGCGCTGACCAGGGTTCTGAACACGTTCAATGCCTCCCTGTCTCCCCCGTCTGCCTGGAAACTGGTACGAATTCTGCCAAAGATGATGAAATCCAGGGCCGGAGTCAAGACAAATCAGGGAGACCCGATCCCCAAAACATTGGCCCCGGAGGTCAGCCTCCGGGGCCAATGCATGGGACTAAATCCATCAACTGTCAAAGGCGCCTATCGATCCGTAGAGGGAGGGGGCCCGGCGGCGTTTCGAAGCTGGGCCTGGTGGTGTCGCACGATGCGGCCCTGGACGACGTAGACCACATCTTCTGCGATGTTGGAGGCGTGGTCCCCGACCCGTTCCAGGTCCCTGGAGATGAGGATGAGGTGGGTGGCGCGATCGATCGTGGCCGGGTCCACCATCATGTAGGTGAGCAGTTCCCGGAAGATCTGGTCGCACAGGCTGTCCAGCTCGTCGTCCCGCAACCGGATCGCGTCGGCCAGGGCCACATCCTGATTGACAAAGGCGTCCAGCGCATTTTTCACCATCCACTGCGCCGTGGTGGCCATCCTGGGGATGTCAATCAGGGGTTTGAGGGTAGGGAGCACGTTGACCTCCAGCGCCCGCTCGGCGATGTTGACGGCGTGGTCGTTGATCCGCTCCAGGTCCGTGTTGGCCTTGATCACGGCGGCGACCAGCCTGAGATCGGAGGCCACGGGCTGCCGGAGCGCAAAGAGGGCAAGCGCCTCCTCCTCGATCTCCACCTCCATCCCGTCGATCTGTTTCCCGTCCGCGATCACCTTTTCGGCCAGGGTGTTATCCCGGGTGACCAGGCTGCGCACGGCCTCCTGGATGGACCGCTCCACGGCCCCGGCCATCTTGAGCATCCGCTGCTTCAGGTCGCCCAGCTTTTGATCGAAGTGGCGCTCGTTCATCATCCAAACCTTCCGGTGATATAGTCCTCGGTCATCTTCTCATCCGGTTTCGTGAACATCTTCTTGGTGGCGTCGACTTCGATCAGCTTTCCGAGCCACATGAAAGCCGTCCGGTCCGAGACGCGGGCCGCCTGCTGCATGTTGTGCGTGACGATCACAATGGTGAAGTCGTGCTTCAGGTCCTCGATCTTCTGCGTGGCGATCGGGTCGAGGGCGGAGCAGGGCTCGTCCATCAGGATGACCTCCGGCTGAACGGCCAGAGTCCGGGCGATGCAGAGGCGCTGCTGCTGACCCCCAGAGATGCCCATGGCGCTCTTTTTGAGCCGGTCTTTGACCTCCTCCCACAGGGCGGCGGCCCTCAGGCTCTCCTCCACCCGCTCCTCGATCTCCTGCTCGCCCTGACCCAGGAGGCGAAGCCCGAAGGCCACGTTGTCGTAGATCGTCTTGGGGAACGGGTTGGGTTTCTGGAACACCATCCCCACCCGCCTTCGAAGGGCCGTCACATCCACATCCGGGGTGTAGACGCTCTTCCCGTCCAGGAGGACATCGCCCTCCACCCGTACCTCGTTGGAGACCTCCGAGATGCGGTTGATGGCCTTGATCAGGGTGGATTTCCCGCAACCGGACGGCCCGATCAACGCCAGGACCTCGTTCCGGTGAATGTCCAGGCTGACGCCTTCCACTGCCCGGTGGTCCCCGTAATAGTAGGACAGGGCCTTGATCTCGATGACGCGCTTGCCGTTGGTATTCATAAGTTTAGATCAACTCACGCGCCTCACCTGACGCCGAAAATGGGACCGGAACAGGATGGCGGCCAGGTTCAGGCCGAAGGTGAGCCCCAGGAGGACCATGGTGGTAGCGTACTGGATGGGGCGGGTGGCCGTGGTGTTGGTGGACTGCGTGGCCATGATGAAAATGTGGTAGGAGAGTTCCATGAACTGGTCCAGCGGATTGACCATCGGGATGACGCCAAACAGATGGGTCACGGGCAACCTGGGCAGGAAGTAGGCGCAGCCCGTGAACAGGATGGGCGCCGTCTCCCCCGCCCCCCGGCTGACCGCCAGGATCGCTCCGGTGAGGATTCCCGCCCGGGCCTGGGGCAGCACCACCCCGCTCACGACCTGCCATTGGGTGGCCCCCAGACCATAGGCCGCCTCCCGGTGGCTCTGCGGTACAGCGTTCAGGGCCTCTTCCGTGGTCACGATGACCACCGGCAGGACCAGGCAGGAGAGAGTGGCCGAGGCCCAGAGCATGGCGGGCTGTCCGAAAAGCAACCCGGTACCCGCGAGGCTGTCGATATTCCTGCCCACGAACAGGATGAAGAACCCTACGCCGAACAGCCCGAACACAATCGAGGGCACCCCGGCCAGGTTGTTGACCGCCGCCCGAATGACGCGGGCCATACGGCTGGGGCCGGCATATTCAACCAGATAGATCGCCGAAAAGACGCCCAGGGGCATCGCCATCAGCACCATGAGGAGCGTCACGCAGAGGGTCCCGAAGATGGCTGGAAAGATCCCTCCTTCCGTCATTCCCCCCCTGGGCGTCGCGGACAGGAATTCCCAGGTGATATGTTCCCATCCCCCGACGAGGATCGTCCCCAGAATCCAGAGCAGCGTGCCGACCATGACCACGGTGGTGGCCCGGCAGAGGCCGATGAAGAAGGTCCCCGTGACGTCCCGGACGCGAGGGGGGGAGGTCTGCATAACGGCTTTTTCAGGGTTCTCGTTTTGGGCCATCGTCTCACATTCGCAACTTTTTACGCATCCGGCGGAGGATGATTTCAGCGATCAGGTTGAACACGAACGTGATGGTGAACAGGAGTGCCCCGATCAGGAAGAGGGCGTAATAGTGAGGGCTTCCGTGAACCACCTCCCCCAGCTCGGCGGCGATGGTGGCCGTCATGGTGCGGACCGTGGAGAAGATGTTCCCCGTGGCCACGGCCCCGTTCCCGGTGGCCATCAGCACGATCATTGTCTCCCCCAGCGCCCGTCCGAAGCCCAGGATGACAGAGGCAGCCACCCCTGAAACAGCGGCGGGAAGCACGGCCTTCGAAATGGTCTGCCATCGGGTGGCCCCCAGGCCATAGGCCGCCTCCCGAAGGTCGTTGGGGACGGCTCGGAGGGCGTCCTCCGTCATGGAGGCGATCACCGGAATGATGACCAGGGACACGCCGAGCGCACCGACGAAGGCGTTCAGTCGGAACTTGGTGCCGAGGACATTTTGAAGGGTGGAGGCGATGACCACCAGGAAGAAGAAGCCGAGGACGACCGTGGGGATACCTGCCAGAAGTTCGATGAAGGGCTTGACAATCTCCCGGACCCGAATGCCGGCGATCTCGGAGAGGTAGATGCCGATGCCGATGCCGAACAGGGTGGAGATGAGGGTGGCAGGAAAGGCCACCAGAAAACTGCCCAGGATCAGGGGTATGAGAGAGTACTTCTCCGGCTCCGCGACCGGTTGCCACATGAACTTGTAGACCTGCTGGCCGGTGATCGCATCTTCTCCGTAGTGCCCGATGAAGTCCTTCCACGGGATCTCCATCGCCGCCTTGACCCCCTCATTGAACAGGAAGAAGAAAATGAGCGCGATGATGACGATGGAGGCGATGCCGTTCAGGAGGAGGAACTTCTCGATCAGGAACTCCTTGAGACGGGCCCGCTCCGCTTTCCGGGTGAAGGCGAGAATACGGGACCTTTCCAACGAAGGGGAATGGTTGGAGATCTCAGAAGAGGCTTTGGCGCTGGATTCCATAGGAAGTCTCGCGGGTGACCATCCGAAAGCACAGGAAGTAGATCCTCACCCTCCCCCTCCCGCTCCCAAGGCTGGGAGAGGGAGGGGGAACGGGGGGAGGGAGTGGGCCGCTGCTCTACTTCTTTCCCAGTTCCTCTTTTTTGCTTGGGAGCGGGATGTAGCCGTCCTCTTTGGCGATCTCCTGCCCTTCAGGCCCCAGGATCCAGTCCAGGTAGGCCCTGAGTTCTCCCTTGGGCGCGCCGGGGGTGTAGCAGTAGAGATACCGGGAGATCGCATAGTCTCCGCTGTAGACCACCGAATAGTTGATGGACTTTCCGTCGGGGGTCACTGGTGCGACGCCGGGGCTGGCAGCGTCCTTCTTGATCTTGAGAATCTTGCAGTCGGAGCGGGTCAGGAAGTAGGCCACCCCGCCATACCCGATGCCCTTGGGGTCGTGCCCCACCGCGTCGGCCACGGTGGCCGTGCCCGGCATCGTCTGGCAGTCCGCCGCGTAGTCCTTGTTCTTCAGGACGTGCTCCTTGAAGAAGACATAGGTGCCGCTGTTGTTCTCGCGGCTGTAGCGGACGATGGAACCGGGCGCCCCCCCCACCTGCTGCCAGTTGTTGACTGCCCCGATGTAAATGCTCATCAACTGCTCCATCGACAGCTCGTTGATCGGGTTGTCTTTGCCGACCACCACGCAGATGGCGTCCAGGGCCACCGGGAACTCCTTCACGTCCACCCCGTTCGAGAGGGCCTGTTTCCGCTCAGACCCCTTGATCTCCCGGCTGGAGTTGGCGATGTTGCAGGTCCCGTTGACGAGCGCCGCGATGCCCGTGCCGGACCCGCCGCCCGTGACCTGAATGGCCACGCCCTTGTGCTTGTTCTGGTAGATCTCGGCCCACTTCTGCGCGACCAGGACCATGGTGTCGGAGCCCTTGACGGTGATATTCTGGGCAAGGGCCGGGACGGTCAGGAATGCGGTCAGAGACAAGGCCCCGGCGAGGGTTCCGAACCGGGATAAGAACCTGTTTTTAAGCATCTTCATCTCCTGTTGAGACTTGTTTTGCAGGGACTGTTCGCAGAACCGCCCCTACGATTATCATTTATCCTGTGGGGCTTTATAGGGTGCTCATCCGCTAATACTTTGATAATACGTAAGTCATTGCTTCACAATCTCTTACAGCACAGAGGAATATTGGCATAACTTATTGTTTTCCAACTGCTTAACTCTAAATCAAAGTATTAGCGGGCGAAGACCGAAAGCAGAAAGTCGAAGTAAACGTCCTTGATGGAGAGGGCCGTGGGGATAAAGTCTGCCACAATGGTGGACTTGATCCGGGCCGTGAGCGACGGCTTGATGCCGATCTCCGCCCGCCGGAGGCGGAAGCTGTTGTTGGGGAGGGCGTTCAGTTGATTGGTGTACTCCCACCGGGGCTGAATAAATCCTGTGAATTCAAGTGTTTCTGCCAGCTTTGTGACAAACGGAGTGGGGGTCTGCGCCCCGGCCGGGCCGGGGATCAGAATTGTACCTCCTGATACGACAAAAAAGATGAAGAGAGCGAGCGCTGCTTTGCGCATGTGGGCTGCTGGATTTACAAAACTTACCGGAATCCGTAAGTTTTGAAGGACGCCTTTCTTCGTCCCGGTTGTGTCGTTCCTTCCCCCCAAATTGATTTATATGGCCTTCAGTTTTCATAAATAATAAATATGCCATTATTTTGTTACAGTCAGGTTACAACTGTGTGATCGTTCTGTGACATCGTCGCGGCGGGTTCGGAGGCACAGGATCGGCGTTCCGCTCCCCCCTCCCTGAGCAGCCGTTGATTCTGTCACCATCTACCACCAGGACGGTAGTCATCTCCATTCCTCCTTCGCGAGTCACCCTTTCCCGCTCAGGGCGAAGCAGACCTCCTCTTCCGTCACCTTTTTCCATTTCGGAGCCTGTCAAGGACTTTGAGACACGTGCGCGAAAAAATTACTGACGTGGTGCATCTGAGCCGACCTCGATCCGGAGCCTGTCAAGGACTTTGAGACACGTGCGCGAAAAAATTACTGACGTGGTGCATCTGAGCCGACCTCGATCGGCGCGTTGATCCAGACCTTCTTTGGGAGGGGCCGTATGCGAGGCGACCCGTTGACGAAGCGCTCCGGGTTGG
>SICM01000235.1 GCA_009694805.1 Candidatus Latescibacterota bacterium | reverse complement strand
ATTTCCTGTTGCGAAAACGCCTGCTTCAGTGTATTGATCATGTTCACAGTGCAGCTCCGGGTTTGAGGTTAACTTTTGGCTTGGACACCATTTAGTTAACCACTTCCTGAACTGCACTGCAACTATTTTAACTGTCGTGTACTATGCTTCCCGAGAGACCACGTAGAAATCCTGCCCCTGGTAGTTCATCGTCTCTTTGCGCTGCCAGGCGTCTGCGAAGACCAGCCCCGGCGTCGATGTCTGAACGTCGATGCGGAGGCGATCTTGAAAAATAGTGATCTCTTTGGCAAGCAGTTCGGCTGCTGAAATGAGCGAGGCTGTGCCCAGGTTTGCGTCTAAAAGGGCATCCAGCAGCCGCTGCGCATTGTCGGGCGTGGCCTCGATCAAGATGTCGAGGTCGAAGGTTGCGCGTGGCACGCCGTGCAGGACGGCAGCGATACCCCCAATGACGACGTACCTAACCCGCCGCCTTTGTAAGGACGAGAACACGTCCTGAAGCCGGTTGAGCATGCTTTGATTCCACGATCCGGGGATTGTTCTCCAGGATCAGGTCGGTGAAGGCGCAGAGCAGATTCATCCGCTCCGAAAGCGGCAGGGATTGGAACCAGCGAGCCTTAGCCTCGGGGGTTTCTTCCTGACGGCTGTGTGAAATGGTTTTGTCCACGATCATTCTCATTCCGTAGGTAGGCCTTGAAGTCTTTCATGTTTTTGAGCGCAGGGCTGACCCGGCCTTCGCGGTAGTTCTTTACCGCTTCCTTAATTGCTGTTTCGACCTCTTTTTTCCGATGGACCATATTGGGTTTCTCTCTGAGATGATTCATCGTTTTCTGCCATGATGAACAGGCAAGTCTGAAATCAGTATAGGTAGAGGTAATCAAGGAATCAAGGGGAAACATGGAAACCCTGGAAGATAAAAAGAAGCGTACCCGGCGCATCGTCGCGGGACTCCGGAAGGCGTTCCCAGACGTGAAGTGCTCGCTGGGTTACGAGAACCCGCTGCAACTGTTGATCGCCACGATCCTGTCGGCGCAGTGTACGGACGAGCGGGTGAACGCGGTGACGCCGGCGCTGTTCGCCCGGTACCGGACGGCGCAGGACTTTGCGGACGCGCCGGTCGAGGAGATCGAAGGGTTCATCCGGTCAACGGGTTTTTTTCGGAACAAGGCGAAGAACATTCAAGCGTGCTGCGAGCGTCTGGCCCGGGAGCACGGGGGGGAGGTGCCGAGGGAGATGGAGGCGCTGACGCGGCTGGCGGGGGTGGGCCGGAAGACGGCCAACGTGGTCCTTGGGAACGCCTTCGGGATCGCCTCCGGGGTGGTCGTGGACACGCACGTCCGGCGGATCTCCAACCGGCTGGGCCTGACCCGGCATCAGGACCCGGAGAAGATCGAGCAGGACCTGGCGGGACTCATCCCGAAGAAGGACTGGGTGGACTTCTCCCACCTCCTGATCCACCACGGGCGGAGGACGTGCGACGCGCGGCGTCCGGACTGCCCGGCGTGTCCGATCAGCAAAGACTGTCCGTCGAATGGAAAATATTAAAGTAGGGGCGACCCGCCGGGTTGCCCCTGCTTTTTGTCACGATCCCATATCCTTCTGCCGGCGGGCCTCCTGCCGCTTCATGAACGCCTGCTTGAGCTTGTCATCCACGTGCTTGTCGTGCATGTCGCGCTGGCGCTGCTCCATGGCGGAGGCGACGGAGGCGATCTTGGCCCGTTCGTTCTCCGGCTTCGAGTCGTCCTTCATGCGCTGTCCGATGGCGATCATCAGTTTCCGGTAGGTGTTCTGGCCTTCGGACTTGGGGTGGAGGGCGTAGAGGGGCGCGAACTTCAGGCCGAGGCCGCCCCGTTTGCGCTGCGCGCCCCGGTCCTCCACCAGGTCCCTGGGGAAGACGAGGAAGTTGTAGCGCCAGCCGCCCGTGGAGAGCTGGACCGTGCCGGCCAGGTTGAGCGGGAGATAGACCAGGGTTTCCTTGCCGGCCTTGTTGGGCATGGTCCTCATCATGGCCTCCCGGATCGGGTCGCTCACCTCGAACTCCAGCAGGAATCCCAGGCCCGCGTTGATCTCGCGCAGGTTCTTGTTCGGGTCGCGCAGCATCATGGGGCGGGCGGCCTCGTGGTCCACGTCGGCCATGATCATCTCCGGGTGGGTGAGGGAGACCGTGTCCACCCCGCACTCCACAAGGGCGAGGCCGGAGGGGATGGGCTTGATGCCTTCGGTCTTCTCCAGGAGGGTCGCGATGTCGTTCGGGACCCCCTCAAAGTAGCGCCCGCTCCCCGGGCTGCGCTTGCTCCAGGGCCCTCCGCCGGGGAGGATGTAGATCCTGGGGGTGAAGATGTAGTTCGCCAGGACATCCCGGGTGAGGGCGTTCGTGCGGTGGGAGAAGGCGCTCACGTCGGAGACGCGGACCTCCAGGACCTCCTCTCCCCGGACGAGATATTCCTTCCCGAAGACCTTCTCCGCCTGTTCCCGCGTCCCGCTCCAGGGTTTGCCGGGGTTGTTGGGGTCCTGCGGGACGTAGATGGAGGTGGCGAGGTAGACCCCCTTGGTGGTGAAGTTGAGGGACTTGACGTCTTTCGTGGTGGGGATGGCCGCGCCGTAGTGGAACTGGATCGCCTCTCCGGGGGAGAGGGGCTGGTCCACGGGCGCGAAGTTCCCCCCCGTCTCGGATCGAGGCGAGCTCAGGAAGATGACGGGCCGGATCTCCTCGCCGAACTTCCGCAGGGCGTAGCCCCGGATGCTGGCCGTGCCCCGTCCGGCGTCGAGGGCCGTGCTCATGACGCGGGGGCGCTCGACCTTTGCGGAGACGGACTCCTCCTTGAAGATCCGGAAGAGCCGGCTCAGGGTGTCCGCGTCGTGGAAGGTCGGCAGGCCCTCGAACAGGGCGGCGTGGGCCGCGGGCGCCGGGGCGCTCTTCGGTTTGTCGTGGCCGAACAGGTTCATGTCGATCCTCCTTGATCTTGGGGGGGATTAAGTCCCACAATATAAACCCTTTTCCGCCGTTCGTCAACCGTTACGATCACGGCGGGCTGGACAACAGCGCCCGCACGATTCCCCGCAGATTCTCGCCTTCCTCTTCGTCCTGCCGCTCGTAGGTGATCACCACATCGGCCCGTCTGTCGGCGTTCAGGCGCATCGCCCTGACGCGTTCGCCGTTCCTCGGCAGCTTCACCTGGAAACGGAGGTCCGGCCTTTTGCCGAAGGTGCGGGCGGGGTCCCCGTAGAATTCCTCCAGTTCCGTCGTGTCCGAACTGGTCAGGATGTCGAACCGTCCGTCGCCGTTGAGGTCCTCCACCTCGTAGACCGGCTGGCTGTTGTGGCCTTTGAAGTCCACCTGGACCGAGACGCTCCGCCTGTAGGAGGGGGAAGCGGGGTAACGCCCGTCCTTCCCCATGAAATAGAGATACACGTCCACGTCGAAGGTCCTGGCGAGGAGCATCTGGATGAACTGCGTCAGGCCGAGTTTGACGGTGGGGACGATCAGATCCATCCTGCCGTCCCCGTCCAGGTCCACGACATAGGCGGTGATCTGGACGCCGTTCTCCTTCAGGACCTGGTCCGGGGTCCTGGAGAAGAAGTCCCGGCCGCCGGTCTTGCGCCCGTAGTAGACCTGGATCTGGGTCTCGGCGCTGAAGATGCCGTCCTTCGCGGAGAACTTCTGGGCCACCAGGTCGACCCTTCCATCCCCGTCCAGGTCCGCGACCTTCGTGACCGTGGTGCGTTCCCGGTCGTCATGGGTGGACACTTCGCGGAGGGTCTCCGAGCCCATGGCGATGCGGTCGAACCGGAGGTCGATCACCTGGTCGGGAGGTCCGCCGAAGACGCCGTCCTTCTGGAAGAAGGCGCAGAGGCTGTCGGGATAGACGGCGATCAGGTCGGTCCGCCGATCGGCGTTGAAATCGAGGGTCAGGAACTTGGGGGTGGCCAGTCCGGTCCGGATGCCGAAGCCCACGGCCTCCTGGCCGGCGGGCAGCCCCTGGAGGGAGGAGACGAGGCCCAGGTCGGCCGCGCCGGCGAGCCTGAGGTGTCCGTCCGTGGCCTTCGCGTAGATGAGGCACTGGTCGAACTGCGGAATGAGCGCCTCCGGAGCGCCGTCGCCGTCCAGGTCGAGGATGAAGTCGAAGTCGGCGAGCGAGGAGGGGTCCGGAACCTGGAAGATGGAGGGGACGTCGAGGATTTTTCGGGGAGGTTCCTCCCCCGGAGGGAGAGAGGGGATATTCCCGAGCGTATAGGCGTAGAGGCCGTCGCGGGCGAGGAAGGCGATCTCCTTGCCGGGCGCGGGGAGCACGTCACCCGCGTCGAAGACCACGGCGTGGGGGGGGATACGGAGGGAACGCTGCGGCTCGGACGGGAACCCGGCGGCGGTCTGGTAGAAGATGGACAGCCATCGCTCCGCGCGCCCCGCCTCCCCTTTCGTGTGGAAGACGACCATATCCACGAGGCCGTCGCCGTTGAGGTCCTCGGCCAGGTAGAGGCCGATCTTTCCCTCCACCTTCATGTCAAAGACGCGGAAAGGCTCTTCGGAGAAGGAAAGAGATGGAGAGAGGAGGGAAATGCAAAGTGCAAAGTGCAAAGCGGAAAGTGTAAAGTGAAGGCGGTATTTTGCATTTTGCATTTTGCATTTTGCACTTTGTGTTTGCGCGGTTTTCAAAACCGTCTCCTGCCCTGCAAGGTGAGCACCCAGTCGGCGTGGCGGCGGTCGAGACGACGAGCGACGTCGATGCGAGCCTGCTGGCCGAGGGCGAGGGAGACGCCGGCGTCGGACCTGAAATCGTTCCATTGCACGTCCCCGAAGCCGGAGAGGAGGGAGGCGGAGGGGGGGCGGACGCCGGTCCACCCCGTGTCAAAGAAGAGGATCAGGTCGACGAGTTTGAGGGCATTCTGGAAGACGTAGTCGGCGTTGAGCGTTAGCATCCGGTTCCCGTGGAACTCCCGGAAGGTGTATCCCCGGAGGGTGCCGAGGCCGCCGAGGTAGAGGAGGCGGAGGCTGTCCTGAGGCGCCAGCCCGGCCCGGCTGGCCAGCGTCCCGTGCAGGACGAGGACCTGCCGGCCCAGGGGCATCACCTGGTATCGGGTCCCAGTGAGGGTCAGGCCGTCGTCCTCGAAGTCCCGGAACCGGCGTTCGTAGGTGGCGGAGAGATAGGTCCCGCTCCGGAGGTAGGGGTTGGGGGCGATCCTGTCGAAGGCGAGGGTCGCGGCGATGAAGCCCTCCTGCCCCTCCTCGATCCGGGGGTTTTCGCGGAAGGGGTCGTCCCGGCGAAACAGGCTCCAGTGGGTGGCCACGGGCATGTCCCGCAGTTCCGAGAGGGCCACGCGGGCGCCGAAGACGTAGGCCTTCCGGTAGCGGTGGTGGAGGGAGACCTCCACGCCGTCCCTGGCCTGGAAGTAGTCCTTATAGTCTCGCTTGGCGAAAAGGGCCATGAAGGAGTTCACGCCGGTGGTGATGAGGGAGTCGTCGAGGCTGGCCGTCCGGTTGAAGGCGGAGACCGAGAGGTTCGCGTCTCCCCGGCGGAACTGGAGTCCGGCCTCGTAGCGCCACGCCCCGCTGGCGCGGCCGTAGCCGCCGGAGCCGAAGATCCCGAAGCCCCGCCACGGTACGGGGGCGATGATCGTCTCGGCGCCGATGAAGAGGCCCTCGACCCGGTTGTAACGGCTGGGACTCAGGCTGAAGGAGACGCCCTTTTCGGGAAAGGTCCCGACGCGGGCGGAGGCGAGGGGGACGACCGATAAGAGGAGAAGGAGGGCAAAAGGCGTCCAAATACCGGCCCTCACCCTCCCCGGTCTGGTAGGGGCGTTCAATTGAACGCCCCTACTATTCTTTTTCGATGCCATAGAATTTGATCTTCTTGTGAAGGTTGGTGCGCTCGATGCCGAGTTCCCTGGCGGCCTGGGTGACGTTCCAGCCGTGCTCGTCGAGGATGGCCCGGATGTAGTCCTTCTCCACCTGTTCCCGGAGCTCCCGCAGGCTCTTCCCCTGCGCGGAGGCGTTGGCCCGCGCGATGGTCCTGGCGGCCCGGAGGTCATCGGGCAGGTCCGAGGGGCCGATGGTCTCTTCGTTGACCATGATCGACAGACGTTCGACCAGGTTTCGGAGTTCCCGGATGTTGCCGGGCCAGGCGTAGGCACAGAGGATCTCCATCGCCTCCCCGGACACGATCTTCTGCCGGAACCCGTTCTCGGCGGCGTACTGACGCACGAAGTGGCCGATGAGGGGGGGGATGTCGTCGCGGCGCTCCCGGAGCGGAGGGACGAAGATGGGGACGACGTTCAGGCGGAAGTAGAGGTCCTCGCGGAACCGCCCGCTCTCGACCAGCCGGGACAGGTCCCGGTTGGTGGCGGCCAGGACGCGCACGTCCACCCGGATGGTCTGGGACCCGCCCACGCGCTCGAACTCCCCCTGTTCCAGGGCCCGCAGGACCTTGGCCTGGACATTGAGGCTCATGTCGCCGATCTCGTCCAGGAAGAGGGTCCCGCCGTCGGCCTGGAGGAACTTCCCGTCGCGGGTCTTCACGGCCCCGGTGAAGGCCCCCCGGTCGCTCCCGAACAGCTCGCTCTCGATGAGTTCTTCGGGAATGGCCGCGCAGTTGACCTTGATGAAGGGGCCGTCGGCGCGCTTGCTGTTTCGGTGGATGGCGCGGGCGATCAGTTCCTTGCCGGTGCCGCTCTCGCCCAGGATCAGGACGCGGCCGCTGGTCGGGGCGACGCGGCCCACCTGGTCCCGAATGGCCCGCATGACCGGGCTGTCCCCGATCATCTCGAAGCGGGCCTCGGCCTCCTGCCGGAGGTTCCGGTTCTCCTCGGCGAGGGAGCGGGTCTGGAGGGCGTGTTCCAGGGTGAGGAGGACCTTCTCCCTGGAGAGCGGCTTTTCAAGGAAGTCGTAAGCGCCCAGCCGGGTGGCCTGCACCGCGTCCTGCACCGTGCCGTGGCCGGAGATCATGATGACCGGAAAGTCGGGCGTCTGCGCCTTGATGCGTTTCAGGACCTCGATGCCGTCCAGGTCGGGCAGGACGATGTCCAGGATGACGGCGTCCGGGCGGTGCTGCTCGGCGAGGGCCACGGCGTGGGCCCCGGACTCGGCGCAGAGGACGTTGTAACCCTCTCCGACGAGGATCATGTCCAGGGAGCGGCGGATGTTGCGTTCGTCGTCGACGATGAGAACGGTGGATTTCATGGAAAAGAGGGGTGAGGGGTGAGGGGTGAGGGTTCGATTCGTGACTTGGGACCTGTGGCGCGTGACGCGTTTGAGCAGGGGCCTATGACGGAGTAACTGACTAATTCCATTTTCAAGTATTAGGGTGAATCGTGTAGTTCCAGTCCTCGCGAAACAGATGAGGCTTCAGTTTGATCCGGGCCATTTGCTCATCGGTCACGAAGACACCGGCAGGATACCGACCGTG
>SICM01000234.1 GCA_009694805.1 Candidatus Latescibacterota bacterium | reverse complement strand
CCTGTTGCGAAAACGCCTGCTTCAGTGTATTGATCATGTTCACAGTGCAGCTCCGGGTTTGAGGTTAACTTTTGGCTTGGACACCATTTAGTTAACCACTTCCTGAACTGCACTGCAACTATTTTAACTGTCGTGTACTATGGTCAAGCCTAAATGCTCGAAGCGGATAGGCTGAAAAAACGGCGATGCGCCGAATGCGCCGCGGGATGAAAAGATTGTTTGACAAGGTATTCTCAATGGCGTATTATTGTCTCTACTTGAGCAGAAAGCCCACTCCGGCGCTGACCCGGAAAGAGGAATCTGCGTCTTGCTGTCCGAGCACCAGCTTCAGCTCACAGAACACCTGGGCGCGACCCCGCGCGAGCTTCCGGCCCAGCCCGATGGGGACGATGTTGAAGGAAGAGCGGACATCCGTCTTTCGGGACCAGACCGGGGACAGGGCCTGCCCCTGTGGGCTCACGGCTATCCCCTGAAAGAGGACGGCGCTGAAGATATTCATGCCGACCTCTCCTGAAAAGTATCCGAAGACGCGCGTCTTCTCCTCTTCAAGGACATACTTGAGCGCAAAATTGAACGAATAGACCCGTTTCTCCTCCCCCTGTTCGTCCAGCCCCTTCCCGAACTCAAAGTTCGGCTCCACGTGAAGGCTGGAGCCCAAAAGCGTCCCCACATCGACCTGACCGCCCATGAGGAACCGCGTATCCTCCGACTGCACGACGTCCAGGCCGAGCCTTCCACCCACGCCCCGAATCCCGACGCCGGCGTGAGACGGCAGGGCGAAGACGAGGACACCGGCCCCGGCGAGGAAGAGAACCAGACGGAGGCGGGCCATAAGGCAAATAAAAGGATGAACGATGACGAAGTTCAAGGGTCAAGGTGCAAGGTTAAATCTTCAACTTTGACCCTTCTAACTTTGAACCTTCTAACCGTTGCTTTAACGGGGAGTCTACGACTTTCGGCGGGATTTGTCAAGCAATAACTGCAAGGGGAATGACGGAGGACAACGCCAAGAAGAGCGAGGCATACCTTTGCCGTGCTCTGCGTTGAACAGCAGGGGGACGGGGCCTGACCGCGTCCCCCTGAGCCCTCCTCACTGTGCTCTCAGGATAGATCAGAGAGGTCTGGAGGGCTCAGGATTACTGGAGGAGCTGGAGCGCGTTCTGCGGGATGGCATTCGCCTGCGCCAGGAGCGCCGTGCCCGCTTGAACCAGGATCTGCGCCCGCGTGAAGCCGGACACCTCTTCGGCCACGTCCGCATCCCGGATGGAAGACTCCGAAGCCTGCACGTTCTCGATGGTGTTGTTGATCGACCGGATGGTGAAGCCGAGCCGGTTCTGGACCGCGCCCAGGTCACCCCGCTGCTGCGACACGGTCGAGACAGCCAGGTCGAGCACGGCCAGCGCCGAGCGAGCGCTCGTGATCGAGTCCACCCCCAAACCACCCAGGTTCAGCTTGGGGCCAGTGGCGCGCAGGTCGCCGATGCTCAGTTCGATCCGGTCCGTGGCCCTGTCGTTCGGCCCGATCTGGAACGACCCTCCGGTCCCCTCCGAGATGAGCAGCGACAATCCGTCCAGGTCGCCATCTGTGTAGGCATCATTCAGGTTCAACACGATGCCGAGGCGGTCGAAGTTGGCCAGGGCCGTCGTCCCCGTGGACACTGTGGCGCCGTCCAGGATGGTCCCGATGCTGATCGTCTGCGTCACCGTGCCGTTGCCCAGCGTGAGCAGGTTGTCGGCGCCGGTGTCCACGAAGGTGTAGGTCCCCGACTGCGACCCTGAAATCTGGGTGCTCGTCACCCCGGTGGTGGCCGAGTCCAGCGCCGTTGAGATCATCACGTTCATGCAGACCGCGTTCCCGAACCCGGTCAGGAGCGCCGTGTTGTTGTAACTCGTCGAGCTGGCGATCCTGTCGATTTCCGACACGAGCTGCGTGACCTCGGAGTTCAGGGCCAGCCGGTTCGTGTCGTTGATGGTGGAGGAGGCCGACTGCACGGACAGCTCCCGCATCCGGATGAGGATGGCGCTCACCTCGTTGAGCGCGCCTTCCGCGGTTTGAATCAGGTTGACGCCATGCTCTGCATTGCGGGCCGCCTGTTTCAGGCCGGAGATCTGGGCACGCATGCCTTCCGAGACGGACAGCCCGGCTGCATCATCTGCAGCCCGGTTGATCCGGAGACCCGACGCCAGGCGTTCGATCCTTTTGGACAACTCGCCATTGTTGACAAGCAGTTGCCGCCGGGTATTAAGCGCGGTGATATTCGTATTTACCCGAAGTGGCATCTCAAAACCTCCTTGTTGTCATCACTTCAGCGCGCATTCAGCTTCCTTACTGAATGCCTGGTGCAAAACCGTCGTACACACCTATAGCTGCATGAAGGGCTCCTCAGAGAAGGGTCAGGGTTGTTTCCGTACCCGCTATCACAAATAAATATGATGTAATGTTACTTTAAGAAATGCAACTTAGTATTAAGTGTTGTCAATAATATCGGCACGGTCTTCAAGTGCCTTTAGTTTTTTTTACAGAACCTATCTCCTATCAGAACCCTTCAGCGGCGCAATCCCGGTGAATACCCTTATTCGACCTGAAATTCGCCTTCAAAACGCCGAGATGTGGGCACACTTCATCTCCGGCCTCCTGAACCCGATCTCCACCTCCGCGCTCGTATTCTGGGCCCTGGTCTCCCGTGTGCACGCCCCTGTGGGGTCCCGGACCCTCTGGCTTATTCTGGGACTCGTCTTCAGCGCGGTGCTCCCCCTGGCCTATGTGGTTGTCCTTCGACAGAAGGGAGACATCTCTGGCCTTCTCATCCCGGACCGGGGACAGCGCACCCGCCCCCTCCTGGTGGGAATCGGAAGCTATCTGATGGGCGTGGTCGCCCTATCCCTGGCCGGCGCCCCTGGCCTCCTCGTAGCCCTCATGGGATGCTACGCCATCAGCACAGCCCTGGCGACCCTCATCAACCTGCGGTGGCAGATCAGTCTCCACGCCGTCGGCGCCTGGGGGACCCTCGTCGCCCTCTGCCACGGCCTGGGCTATCCGGCCCTCTACGTGAGCCCCCTGGCCCTCGGCGTGGTCTGGGCGCGGCTCCGGCTGCGCGCACATACCCCCGCCCAGCTCCTCGCAGGCGGTTGCCTGGGCGCGTGTATAACCTTTATTCTTTTAAAATTATGGGCTTGAAGAATTTGTCACCCTTGCCTTCCCGCCGTGGCGCGCGGGCGCAGATCGGCATCCTGGCCCTCGGACACGCGGTCACCGATGCCTATGCCGCCTTCCTCTCCCCCCTCTGGCCGCTCCTGGTGACCAAACTGGGGATCTCCATGAGCCTGGTCAGCCTCTCTACCTCTGTGATGAACGTCTCCGCCGCGTTCATGCAGCCCATGTACGGCTACTGGGCCGACCGGACCCGGCGGCGCATCTTCGTCGTGGCCGGGCCGGGGGTCACTGCCCTGTTCATGTGCCTGATAGGCGCTGCCCCCTCCTACGCGGCGCTCCTGGTCACCATCGCCCTGGCCGGGGTGGGGATTGCAGCCTTCCACCCCCAGGCCGCAGCTTCTGTAGGGACAGGAGGTTATAGACGAAAAGGGCTTGCCCTTTCGGTCTTCATCACGGGCGGAGCCGTGGGTTACGCCGCCGGCCCCCTCATCGCCTCCTCCTTCTCGGCGCGATATGGCCTACAAAATCTTTATCTACTTGTTTTTCCAGGTCTTTTAACCTCCTTTCTCCTCTATCTATTCGTCGCTACGCCCCCCCCGCGCCCCGCGTCGACCGGCCTCGTCGGCGTGTTCCGGGACCTCCGCCCCCGGCTCAAGCCCCTGGGCGCCCTCTACGCCATGTCCGCCCTGCGCGCCGCCGCCATCATCGGGCTGGTCACCTTCCTCCCCTTTCTGCTCCAGGAGCGGGGCCTCTCCCTGATCCAGGGCGGGGGCATGGTCTCTCTCTTCCTCCTGTCCGGCTCCGTCGGAGGGATGGTCGGGGGGACCCTGTCCGACCGCATCGACCGCCGGATGCTCCTCTCCGGCTCCCTGGCCGCAGCCACCCCTTTCCTATTGGTCATGAATGCCATAGACCACGTCGGCCTCTCCTTTGCCCTCTTCCTGGCCCTCGCCAGTTTTGCGCTCACCTTCTCCAACCCGGTGAATGTGATCCTGGCCCAGGAACTCATCCCGAACAACATCAACACCGCGTCCGCCCTGATGATCGGTTCCTCGTGGGGCACCGGAGGGCTGATCGCCGCCACCTTTGGGCTCTTCGCCGACGCCTATGGGGTATCTGTCCTGTTGAAGGGAATCGCTTTTATCCCCCTGGGGGCAGCCCTGCTGGGCCTGATCCTCTTCCGGAGGCGGGTGGCGCAGACCGTGGACAGCCAGACCTTCAAGCGGGCCTGAATTTCATAAACAGGGATGGACAGGATATCCCTATTAAACACGGCTTACCGATGGCACAGCAGTCGCGATGGAGGCGGTGGTTCGGGGGAGAGGCGCCCCCCCCATCGGAGGAGGTCGACCTGGCGTCCCTGCGGCAGGCGTATCTCAGCCAGCGCCGTCGATGGGACTATTCCGTAGCCTTCTGCGCCCTGCTCACCGTGGTCACGGCCATTCTGAGGCCCTGGGTCTCCCCCCTGCCCGGCGCGGCCACGGTCTTCGTCATTCTTCAGTATCGCAAATGCAACCGGCTGGCGCGGACGGTCCGGGAGGCGGAGGGACTTCGACGATGGGTGGCCCGGTTACAGGCCGAGGCCGAGGAGGAGGAGAAACGCCGGAAAGAGGAATAGAGACGCGATTTCAACCCTAACGCAAAGATTGAAAGGTGATGCCTTGCCCATCAAAATCCTCATTTCCGCCATGCGCGATGACGCGCTCCAGCGCCTCCGCCAGGTCGCACCCGGCGTCTCATTCCTCATCGCCCACAACGCGCAGGAGGCCCTGAGCCTCGCCCCGGAGGCCGATGCCGCATACAACTTCTGCACCCCGGACCTGATCCAGGCCGCCCCCCGCCTCCGCTGGATACAGGTGGGGAGCGCGGGCGTCGATCGCTACCCCTTTCAGGAGATGCGGGAGAGAGGCATCACCTTCACCAACGCCAAGGAGATCTACGGGATTCAACTGGCCGACCACAACATGGCCTTCATCCTGGCCTTCAGCCGGCAGCTCCCGTTCCTGTTCCGGGCGCAGGAGAAAGGGGTCTGGGAAAACCGGAGGAACTTCCCGCCGGGCGAGCTGGCCGGCCAGACCCTCCTGGTCGTCGGCCTCGGCGGCACGGGCCTGGAGACCGCCCGCCGCGCCGCCGGGTTCGGCCTGCGGATCACGGCCACCCGCCGCCGCACGGACCTCCCGAAGCCGGACTTCGTCGAGGCCGTACACCCCCCGGAGCGCCTCCACGACCTCCTGCCGGAGGCGGACTGGGTCGCCGTCTGCACCCCGCTGACGAAGGACACGCGGGACTCATTCCACGACGCCGAGTTCGACCTCATGAAGCGGACCGCCTACATCGTCTGCGTGACCCGGGGCGGGATCATCAACACCGAGGCCCTCCTGCGCGCCATAGACGCCGGGAAGATCGCCGGCGCCGGCCTGGACGTGACCGACCCCGAGCCCCTGCCCGCAGGACACCCGCTCTGGACCCGGAAGAACGTCATCCTCACCCCCCACGCCTCCGGCCACTCCCCGCATTCCGGGGAACGGATGTTCGACCTCTTCTGCGAGAACGTCCGCCGCTTCGCCGCCGGAGAGCCGCTCCTGAATGGGGTGGATCTGGAGCTCCAGTACTGAAAGTGAGATTTGGAGAGAACTTGCCATGCCCTCCGACCGAGACACCTACCAGAACCCCCTCATCCGGCGCTATGCCAGCCGCGAGATGAGCGCCTGCTTCTCCGACCGGAAGAAGTTCACCACCTGGCGCCGGCTCTGGGTGGCCCTGGCCGAGGCCCAGCAGGAACTCGGCCTCCCCATCACCCACGCCCAGGTCGCCGAACTCCGCCAGTTTCAGGACGACGTCAACTTCGACGTGGCCGACGCCCGCGAACGCCAGATCCGGCACGACGTGATGGCGCACGTCTACGCCTACGGCGTCCAGTGCCCCACGGCCAGGCCCATCCTCCACCTGGGCGCCACCAGCGCCTACGTGCAGGACAACGCGGACCTCCTCCTGATGCGCGACGGCCTCCTCCTCCTCAAGCGGAAGCTCCTCACGCTCATGGCCGAACTCAGCGCCTTCGCCCGCGCGCACCGGAACCTCCCGACCCTCGGCTTCACCCACTTCCAGCCCGCCCAGCTCACCACCGTCGGGAAGCGGGCCACGCTCTGGCTCCAGGACTTCCTGCTCGATCACCAGGAGATCGACCACCGGCTCGCCACGCTCCGGCTCCTCGGCTCCAAGGGGACCACGGGCACCCAGGCGAGCTTCATGGAGCTGTTCGACGGGGATGAGGAGAAGGTGAAGGCCCTCGACCGGAGGGTGGCGGAGAAGTTCGGGTTCAGCCACACCTACGGCGTCACCGGCCAGACCGCCCCGCGCAAGGTCGACGCGCAGATCTCCGCGGTCCTGGCCGGCATCGCCGCGTCCGGCCACAAGTTCGGGGATGACCTGCGTCTCCTCCAGCACCTCAAGGAGGTGGAGGAGCCGTTCGAGGAGGAGCAGGTCGGGTCCTCGGCCATGGCCTACAAGCGCAACCCGATGCGCGCCGAGCGCATCTGCTCCCTCGCCCGCTACGCCGCCTCCCTCGCGCACAGCACCGTCTGGACCGCGGCCACCCAGTGGTTCGAGCGCACCCTGGACGACTCCGCCAACAAGCGCCTGGCCATCCCGGAGATGTTCCTGGCCGCCGACGCCATCCTCATCCTGATGATCAACATCACACGCGGCCTCGTCGTCCACCCCAGGATGATCCGCCGCCACATCGACCTCGAACTCCCGTTCATGGCCACCGAGAACCTCCTGATGGAGGCCGTCAAGCGGGGGGGCGACCGGCAGGCCCTCCACGAGCGCATCCGCCAGCACGCCGTCGCCGCCGGCCGGGTCGTCAAGGACGAGGGGGGCGACAACGACCTCCTGGACCGGATCGCCGCCGACCCCGCCTTCGGCACCTCTCGCGCCGACCTGGACCGGACGCTCGACCTGAAGAAATTCATAGGCCGCGCCCCGTCTCAGGTGGTGGAGTTCATCCACGACGAGATCGATCCCATCCTGAAGGCCAACCAGAACCTCCTCGGCGGCACAGAGGCCGAGGTGCGGGTATGATGAAAACCCCGATGATCCGCAGATTTTCGCAGATAAGGGGTTGTGAAGAAATAAGCGATTGATTTCGACAGGGCGCGGTTGTACCTTTGATGCGTGAACTTCAATATCTTGCGCAGAAAGTACACGGTCCTCAGGCCGGCGTTGACGGAGCGGTCGAGGCGGCTTTGGTCGGCGACCGAA
>SICM01000233.1 GCA_009694805.1 Candidatus Latescibacterota bacterium | reverse complement strand
GACGAGGTGGAGAGGACGGAGGATTCTATGGCGGTTTCTCCTTGTTTTATAGGGAGTATTGGACTTCTCCCCTAAGAGATACCGCATCTTCTCCCTCTTATCAACTCCTGATTTCTGTTGAGCAAAAACCTAACCGGACGTTACTGAGTTTCACCCCTTCTTCACTTCATCTTCTAATCATCTTCTAAAGGGTCACATCCCCGCTCTCGGTCTTGAGGGAGATATCCGCATCCAGCGCGTCCCCACTCTTTTTCCCGTGAGTTGTGAGGGCGCGACCTGGGGAGCTGTTGGAGCCAGCCTTTAAAATCATCATTGATGTTCCTCTCCATCCGCTGTATACTTACCGCTGAAAGAAACCACGCCATATAGAACATTTCGGGCAACGGCTGCAACCCGAAGGAGGAATCAAGAGATGATGGCTGCGCAAACCTGGAACCGTATCTCGGTCCGACATTCCCCCGCCCCCGAGATCCATTACGTCTCGGGGCTCACGGTCTATGCCGAGCAGATCGCCGACAGTAAACTGGTCGGCAGGTACTGGTCGGCGAACGGATGCATCGAGGACACCGAGGAGTTTCCCCGTTTCGGCCCGGACGTCCCCTGCCACGCATTTTCCGTGAACCTGGATGGGCAGTCCCTCGACTGGGGATGGCGCTTCGTTTCGGTCGATCAGGGGGAGAAAGACGGAAGGGGAATGGCTTCGATCAGCCTGGCCCACGGCACACGACCGGTGTCGGTCCGCGTCCACACAGAGGTCGACGGCACGGGATTCCTGAGCCGCTGGCTCGAAGTCACCAATACCGGCAGCGCCCACGCAGCGCTCTCTTCCCTGGATGTCTTCTCCGGGGTTCTCTCCAGCGGCAAAGCGCTTCGGGGAACCGATTTCGAAAGGACGCCATTCCTCCTGGGGCGGTTCACGGGGAACAACTGGAGCCAGGAGGGTCGCTTCGCGTGGGAGCCGCTCGCCAATGGGGTGATGACGGGGCTGCATGCAGCCGGACCCTACGGCACGAGCGGATACCAGGACCCCTACTTCCTCCTGACGAGCGACAGAACCTCCGAGTTCTTCGCCTTCTACCTCGGCTGGTCCGGCCTGTGGAAGGCGGAGATCCTCTGTGACACGACGTTGCACCGCACGCTCCAGGTACGCATCGGTCCGGCCGCCCCGGCGCCCATGCGTGTCCTTGCGCCCGGCGAAACCATCACCACGCCGAGGGTCCACATCGGGTATCTCCACGGCGATCTCGACCGGTGCGTGCAGGCGGCGCACGAGCACATCCGCCGCTCCGTCATCCCGCGCTCCCCCCGCATGCCCGTGCCCCTGGTGAGCCATAACAGCGCCGGATCGCAGGGTCTCGACAGGCTCGACGAGGAGAAGACGCTCCGGGACATCGACCTGGCGCACGACCTGGGCGCACAGGTCTACATGGTCGACGCGGGCTGGTTCGGAAAGAACCCCGCCAGCGGTCGCCTCAAGATACCCTACGCCCGTTTCATGGGCGACTGGGTCCCCGGCGAGTGGTACCCGAACGGGTTCGCTCCGATCGTCGAGAAGATCCGGCAGAAGGGGATGCGCTTCGGGCTGTGGATCGAGCCGGAGGGGATCGGTCTGGGGAGCGACGTGTATAAGCTTCATCCCGATTGGATCGTGAAACGCGAGGGCAAGCCCTTTCCCCACCTCGCGGAACGCCTGAACCTGGACTACACGAACCCCGAGGTGCGCGAATGGGTGGAATCTGAACTCGTGCGGGTCGTGACCGAATACCACGTCGATGTCATCCGGTTCGACGGCGCCCCGATGTCCGCGTACATCGGCGAGCGAGAGGAGGGCGGGTACATCGAGAACCTCCTCTGGAGGCACTACGAGTTCCTCTACGCCGTGATGGAGAGGCTGGCGGACAGGTTCCCGGACCTCCTCATTGAGAACTGCTGCGGGGGCGGCGGCCGGCTGGATCTGGGCATCCTTTCCCGATCCCACAGGACGCAGATCAGCGACGAGGCCCGGCCTCCGAGGAGCGTCCAGATCCTCAACGGGATCACGCTGATGCTGCCGCCGGAGGTCTGCATGGTGTTTCCCTTCGGCTCGCGGCAGGAGACCGCGGACCTCGACTTTCTCTGCCGCCTGGTCCTGTTCGGGGGCTTCTACAACCTGGGGTGGACCGGCCGGATGGAGGACCAGCATCCCAGGACCCTTGAGACACTCAAGCGGTACATCACCCTGTACAAAAGTTTCGTCGCCCCTTTGCAGCCCGGATGTCGCGTCTTCCACCACACGCCCGTCGTCAGGATCGAGGGGGAGGGCCGGACGCCCTATTGCGTCTGGGAGTACGTGTCCGCGGACGGGCGTGCCGCGATGGCAGGGGTCTTCAAGCTCACGGACGCGCCGGAACCCTACCGGTTCACCCCACGGGGCCTCGATGTCGCCGCAACGTACCGAATCCGGTTCGACAACGAGGGGACGGCGGTGGAAGTCCCCGCCTACACCCTGCGACAGCAGGGCATCGCGGTGGACCTCCCGAGGCCGCTGACATCCGAACTTCTGCTGTTCGAGCGGGTGTGAGCCGGCAGACGCCCTAAGAACCTATAACAAAATGCACCACAGAGAACACGGAGAACACGGAGAGAGACTGAGAATTCAATAATCCCCTGCCTTTCTCTGTGGTCTCTGTGCCCTCTGTGGTGAAATGTCTCTTTTTGTTAGATGCTCTAAGAGTCCGTTTTGTTGCGGCCGTACACCTGGTGCATGTCCTCGATCGTGATGTTGAGTATAGCACCCCCGTAAGCCTCTGTCAAGGACCCCTCCTCGCCACCCTCGCCGCCGCCCCTTATGGGGCCCCAACGCCCCTTCCGCAGCTCTATCTTTCCAGGGAAAGCCTCCTGTCTTCGGAAATGTGACGCGATTGTCCGGGATTGAGACGGAAGTGTCCCACACCCTGCCCGGCTTTGCTCCCCTCCTCCCCCTCCTGCAGGTTATTTCCTCTGTTTTAAAGCCATTATTCATTCGTATGCCTGAAAAGGATAATCTGGCACAAACCTTGCAGAAAGGTCAGATGGCCAGAGGTCAGAAAAAGGCTCCGGTTGCTGCTCGCGGGTCGCGGATTGCAGATCGTGGGCGGATCGTGGGGCGCTAAATAAACAAGGGGTTCTTATGAACATCATCGTGGCAAGTCGTGACGAAGGACTGAGGCGGTCACTGGCACGTCTGCTGGACAGCCCTTCAAACCACGTGCAAACGACATCCAGGAGCAGTGAACTGATCCAGTGGGTTCAGGACGGGAACTTCGACGTCGAGTGGGTGCTGGACGGAAACTTCGATGTCGTCATCGTCGACGACGATCTGGCCGGGATGGGCGGTGTGGAGACACTTCCCCTCCTGAAACAGATCCGACCCAAGCTTCCCATCATCATGCTCTCCTCGGACACGTCGATAGAAGTGGGTCGGCGGATCGCCGAGGTAGGGGGTTTTTATCACTTCGTGAAACCCGTTGATCTCTCGGACCTGATGCACGTGGTGCGGGCAGGGGGGAGCGGCAGGGGGGATGTCGCATACGACGCCCCCGTCCAGGGAGGGGGTTGAGGTGAGATTCCCATCCATCACACACGAGAAGGCGGCGCTCCTGTCAACGACGGCCGTGATGTTGCTGTTCGGCATCCTGGCCTGGAGGCCGTGGGACTGGGGCCCGGGGCAGGGGGATGCGTGGATGGCCGTGGCAATCTACGTCGCATCGGTGCTGGCTCTGGGAGGTATGCTGGACCATCTCTACAAAAGAAAAGGGTGAGGGACGGCCACTCACTCCATTGATTTTCAGAAGGGAAGGAGCGGTTATGTCTTTGGCGAAGAGTCAGATAGGAGGAACAGGAGGGCCCAGTCCGTGGGAGATGGCCCTTCAGCAACTGGATGGCGTGGCAGAGCGTTTGAAACTGGACCGGGGGATCCACCAGCGCCTGCGCAATCCCAAGCGCATTCTGACCGTCTCCGTCCCCATTCGGATGGACGACGGCCGGGAGGAGGTCTTCACCGGCTACCGGGTGCAGCACAACCTGTCGCGGGGGCCGGGCAAGGGGGGCATCCGGTATCACCCCGGCGTGACCCTGGATGAGGTCAAGGCGCTGGCGATGTGGATGACCTGGAAGTGTGCGGTGGTGGACATCCCGTTCGGGGGGGCCAAAGGGGGGGTGGTGTGCAACCCGAAGGCCATGTCGCTCACGGAGTTGGAGCGGAAGACCCGTCTGGTCGCGCCGTGCGACTTCCTGGTCCGCGTCCGGGACATAGCGGCTGCGGACGAGCGCGAGCGGGCGCTGCTGCGGTGTCTTTCGGACGGCCCCCGGTCGCTCGTGCAACTGGCCGGGGACCTGGAGGTGGCGCATCCGGCGCTGGTGGACGGGGGCCGGCTGGAGCGGCTGGGCGCGGTGGTGCGGGCGGGGCTGACGCCCACAGACCTGCTCCACGCGGAGGGGCTCTACGTCGCGTGGGATGCGGAGGCCGCCCGCGCGGGCGTGGCGGCGATGGCGCGGCAGGCGGGGATGGCGGAGAGGGTGCTGATCGCGACGGTCCGGGCGGAGGTGGACCGGCTGCTGGCCGGGGTGATGCTGGGGAAGCTGGCGTCCGGGTGGGCGTCCCCGCCGGAAGGGGCGCTGGGCTGGCTGGTCGAGCGGGCCTCGGAGGATGGCCGAAGCTCATCGGACCTCCGTGTGCATCTGTCCGCAACCCTGCCGGTCGTGGGCATCGGGGCGCCCGCCGGGGCCTATCTGCCCCGCGCGGCCCGCGTGCTGGGCGCAAAGGCGATCATCCCGGAGCACGCGGAGGTGGCCAATGCCGTGGGCGCGGCCGTGGGGGGCGTGGCCGAGTCCGTCGAGGTGGTCGTGAAGGCGGTGCATTCGGCGGCGGGGATCGTCGGCTACACGGTCCACTCCGCGGCCGGGATGTCCACGTTCGAGGGGAGGGAGGAGGCGGTGGCCCACGCCATGGAGACGGCCCGCAGGCTGGCCGCGCAACGGGCCGGGGAGGCGGGGGCGGTGGAGGCGGACGTGGAGGTGAAGCGGGCAGACCTGACCGGGACGGCGGACCCGGCCTATGGGTCGCAGATCTTCCTGGAGACCCGCGTGCGGGCCACCGCAGTGGGCAGGGGCGACCGGCGGATTGCCCCTATCCCTCCTCCTGCGCCGGGATGCCGAGGTGGCGCATGAGGTCTCCGATGAGGTAGAAAGAGCCGGTCACGCAGATCAGGTCCTCCGGCCCGGCCTCCGCCCGCGCCTGCTCGAAGGCTTCGGCGGCGTTCTCCACAACGCGCAGGGCCACGTCCGTGTCGTCGATCATCTGAAACATCGCGCGGGGTTCCGCGGCCTTGGGGAAGCTGGATCGCGTGAGGAAGGCCACGTCCGCCTCCCGCTCCAGGACGCGCCAGACGCCGCTGATGTCCTTGTCCGTGGCGATCCCGAAGACCAGGATGAGCCGGTCGTACTGAAACCCCTCCCGCAGGGCGCGCACCAGCCCCCTGGCGCTCTCAAGGGTATGTGCGCCGTCCAGCACGAGGGTCGGGCGCTGTCCCACCACCTGCATACGCCCCGGCCACGTCGTCCGCTTCAACCCCTGTCGGACCGCCTCCTCGGGGACGGAGGCGCCCTGCGCGCGCAGCAGGCCGACCGCCGCCACGGCCACGGCGGCGTTGATCACCTGATGCTCCCCCATCGTCTCGATCTCCAGCCCCTCGTAGCGCCCCTCCGGCCCGGTCAGGTCGAACAGATGGCGTCCCGTCTCCCGCAACCTGACCTCGTAAGACACGTCCCGTCCGACCTCCACCAGCCGCGCGCCTCGCTCCTGGCAGACCGACCGGATCGTAGCCATGGCCTCCTCCTGCTGCGGGGCGCTGACGACCGGCCTCCCCTCCTTGACGATCCCGGCCTTCTCGCCCGCGATCTTCTCCAGCGTGTGACCCAGGATGCCCGTGTGCTCGAACCCGATGGAGGTGATGGCGCTGACGGCCGGGGTCACGACATTGGTGGCGTCGAGTCGGCCTCCCAGTCCCACCTCCAGGACGACGTAGTCCACCCCCTCCAGGGCGTAATAGTCGAACGCCAGCGCCGTCATCCCCTCGAAGTAGGTGACCTCGCCGTCCACCTCCCGGGCGACCCGCTCCACGCAGGGCCTGAGGCGCTCCACCTGCCGGACGAGGTGGTCCTTCGGGATCATCCGGCGGTCGATCATCACCCGCTCGCGCATGTCGACCAGGCCGGGCTGGGTGTAGAGGCCCACGCGGTGGCCCGCTGCCCGGAGGATGCTGTCCACAAAGGCGCAGACGGACCCCTTCCCCTTCGTGCCCGCCACGTGGATGCAGCGCAGGCGCTGGTGGGGGTCCCCGAGCAGATCCAGCAGGGCCCTCATCCGGTCCAGCTTGAAGACCCTCTGCTGAAGCCCGGAGACCCCTCGTGTCGCGCGCTCAAAGTCGATCAGGCTTTCCAGATAGGCCACGGCCTCTTCGTAGGTCATGCTAACTCCCTGAAGGAAGGTGAGACGGCAGTCCCTCGATACGCCCCTGCGGGGCTACTCGGGATAAGCGGATAGACCGTATGTCCTGAGTAGCGGCTGTAAGCCGCGTATCGAAGGGCAGACGTGAGACGAAAAACCCGTGGATCGTCGTTCGTGGATCGTAAAAACCAGGAACAAGCCAAACGAACGACGAACGACGAACGACGAATCACGTTTTCCGTTTGAAGTATAAGCGATGTCCTCCGGTCTTGTCAAGCGACCTGTGGGCCGACTGCGACAGAGACGTCTCTATTCCCGACTTCTCAACGGAGCCCGCTCGGGGACAGAGATAAATATAACCTACAAGAAAAACTTTATGATATTGGAGATCGCCATCGCTCCGATTCGGAATGGCGTGATCTTTGCTCATTTATTTTCACATATTTAAGACAAATTTGTCCGTTTTTCGAAATGCCTTCCATGGACGATCATGCATCAGGCGAGATTCATCCATCACCCATCACCTGCGGAACGAGGGACCTATGCTGAGCGATCTGGAGATTGCCCAGGCGGCGAAGGTGAAACCCATCCGGGAGATCGCCGCTGATCTGGGCCTTTCCTACGAGGACCTGGAACTCTACGGGGACTTCAAGACCAAGGTCAAACTGGAGGTGCTCGAGAAACTCAAGGAGCGGCCCAGCGGCAAGTACATCGACGTAACGGCCATCACGCCCACGCCCCTGGGGGAGGGCAAGACCGTCACGACCATCGGGCTGTCGCAGGGCCTGGGGCACATCGGCAAGCGGGTGATCACCTGCATCCGGCAGCCCTCGCAGGGGCCCACCTTCGGGATCAAGGGGGGCGCCGCCGGGGGGGGCTATGCCCAGGTGATCCCGATGGAGGACTTCAACCTGCATCTGACCGGGGACATCCACGCGGTGGGGGCGGCGCACAACCTG